>CAMLKR010000001.1 GCA_946480565.1 uncultured Arenimonas sp.
ACACCCCCTGGGCTTGGGTGATCGGGTATAAATGTTGGGTCTTATGGGTTGTTTCCTCTGGGGTAATGGCCCGGGTGGGGGGGGCCGCAAGCCGGCCCGCGCCGGTCGGGTTCAGTGCTTCTTCTTCTGCTGGCCGGAGCCTTCGCCGCTGCGGGCGTTCGAGCCCGCCGCGCCGGAGTCTTCGTCGTCCGCATCCGGACGGCCGCCCTGCGAACCGCGCTTGACGCTGATGCGGTTCTCGATGTCCTGCACGCCCTGGCAGCGCTCGACCATGTCCTCGATGCGGTGCTTCATGCGGCGCTCGGTCACCGAACCTTCCAGCGTGACCACGCCGTCGCGGCACTGCACGGTCACCTCGCTGGCGTCGATGTACTCGTCGTCCATCAGGCGCTCGTTGATGTCTTCCTGCAGGCGTTCGTCGGAGCGCTTGTAGCCCTTCGGGCCCTTGCCCCGGAAGCTCTGCTGCTGCTGCCCGCCGAACTGCGAGCCGCCGTACTGGCCGCCCGACTGCCCGCCACCGAACTGCGAGCCGCCGTACTGGCCGCCGTACTGCGAACCGCCGTACCCGCCTTCGTACTGGCCGAAGTTCTGCTGGCCCTGGTCGAAGCCCTGGCGTCCACCCTGCGACTGGCCGCCGTAGTAGCCGCCGCCCTGCTGGCCGGCGTAACCCTGGTTGTCGTAGTTGCGGTTGCCGTAACCCTGGTTGCCATAACCCTGGTTGCCGTACCCGTGCGAACCGGAGGTCATCGAGGTCATGTAGCCGCGACCCGACTCCTGTCCGCCGCCGAAGCCGCGCTGGCTGCCGTAGTCCTGGCGCGAGCCGAAATCCTGGCTGCCGTAGTCCTGGCGGCCGCCGCGACCTTCCTGGCCGGCCCACTCGCGCAGGTAGTGTTCGTCACCCTGGCCGCCGCCCTGTCCGCGCCAGCCGAGGTTGGCCGCACTCGCGCTGCCCTGCGAGCCGCCGCCCTGGCCGCCCTGGTAGGCGTCGTCCGGGTTGTACTGGCCGCCGCGGCGGAACTGGCCCGGGTAACCGGGTTCGCCCTCGTAGCCGCCCTGGCCCTGACGGCCCCAGTTGCCCTGGTCGTCGCCCTGTCCGCGGTTGCCGTTCTGGTTTCCGTAACGCTGGTTCATGAGTCTCTCCTTGGTGGGGGGAATGCAATGGCCGCGATGCGCCCATCCGCTTCAGGAAAGAAGCAATGCGCATGCCATGCACGCGGACACGGTCCGCACGCGGGAAAAAAATGCAGGCGCGACCTGCGTCGGGATTCGTGCACGGCCCGCGCATCCGGTGCGTCCGCGACTCACCCGCGCACCACCAGCCGGCGGTCGAAACGGAACCGCGCGACGCGCTCGATCCGCCAGCGCGGCGGCGACACGAGCGCGGGATTGACGAGCACGTTGCAGGCCAGCGGACACAGCGCCGAAGGAACCTCCAACAGAACGCTGTCGCTCCCGCCCAGCCATCGGCGACCGAGCGCGCGCGTGACCGGCGGGCGCTGGCGCCAGTCGTCCGGCAGTTCCTGCACGTCCATGCGGAGCCGGCGCGCCGTCGCGATGCCGACGATGCGGCATATCCAGTAAGGGCCGCCGCGGCCGGGCCGGTGGTGAGCGAGCCCCTCCAGCACCGCGAGCTCGGGGCTGCTTGATCCGTAAAGGATGCGGTCGCCGGCGTAGTGCCAGCGGCCGGCACGGACCTGGCGGATGGCCGACGCCCAGTCGTCGTCACCGGCGAGCCGCCACCCGATCACGTCTTCATTGTCGCGCCCGCCGGCCATGGCGGTGGCGCATGCAACCGCGATGCCAGCAGCCGATTCCGCGCGGCCGTTTACATGGCACGGAAGCTGCAGCACCGCCAAGGACCACCCCGGAGCCCACCATGACCCTCAAAGAAGCCCACATGCTTCCCGAAGCCGCCGCCGATGCGATCGAAGCCCTCGCCCACCTGGTCATCTTCGCCACCGCCGAAGGGCATGGTGGCTTCGCCGCGACGGCGATGGGCTGCCTGGAAAGGCTGATCGTGGCGCCGGAGGCGCGCTGCATCATCCCGGCGGAGTATTTCGACGCCGGCATCCGATCCCTGGTCGGCGACTGAAGGCCGATTCACCGCTCAGCACACAGAAAGGACTTCCCATGAAGGAAAAGAAGACCCTGCAGCCGCCGCAGCACCAGTCCAGCCAGCCGGGCGAACAGACCGAAATGCACCCGGAACCGGTGACGATCCGCGACGGCTATCGGGGCAGCGGCAAACTCGAGGGCCGGCGCGCCTTCATCACCGGCGGCGACAGCGGCATCGGCCGCGCGGTGGCCGTGCATTTCGCCCGCGAAGGCGCCGACATCGCCATCGCCTACCTGGAGGAGGACGAGGACGCGCGGGAAACCGCCCGCCTGGTCGAGGCGGAAGGGCGGCGCTGTCTGCTCGTGCCCGGCGACCTGTCCGCGCCGGGTGCGGCGGCCGAGGCGGTCGCGCAGGCGGCGCAGCGCCTGGGCGGGCTGGACGTGCTGGTCAACAACATCGCCGAACAGCATCCGGTGGACGATCCGGCGGAACTGGGCGAGCAGCAGGTGCGCGAAACCTTCAACACCAACGTGCTGACCTATTACATGGCCACCGTCGCCGCGCTCGACCACCTCGATCGCGGCGGCGCCATCGTCAACACCAGCTCCATCACCGGCGTGCGCGGCCACAAGACCCTGCTCGACTACGCCGGCACCAAGGGCGCCATCAACGCGATGACGCTGTCCTTCGCCCAGGCGGTGGCCGACCGCGGCATCCGGGTCAACGCGGTGGCGCCGGGGCCGGTCTGGACGCCGCTGATCCCGGCCAGCTTCGATGCGGACAAGGTGGCCAGCTTCGGTTCGGACACCCTGGTGGGCCGCGCGGGCCAACCCGCGGAAATCGCGCCGGCCTTCGTCTACCTGGCCAGCGAGGACGCCAGCTTCGTCACCGGCCAGATCCTGCACGTCAACGGCGGCGCCCACCTGTCGACCTGAAAGTTCCCCGGGAGCGGCCTCGAACGCCGCCCCCGGGGCCGGGACTGCCGGAACGACGAGGGGTGTTCCTGCGCAGCCGCGGATGGCGGGCAATTGCCCAGGCCACCGCGCAAGTCGCTGCAAGGCGGATGCCAGCGCGCCCGGGCCGGCGCCTATTTCCCGCCGCGGGAAGCCATTACCCGCTCCAGCCCGCGCCGCACCTCGGCCGCGATCGCCTTCGGCGTGGCGGGTTTGGTCAGGTGCGTGTCGAAGCCCGATGCCAGCGAACGGGCGATGTCCTGCGGCGAGCCGTAGCCGCTGTAGGCGCAGAGGTGGAGGTCGCCGCCGCGCAGTGCGCGCAGCCGTTCCGCCACCTGGTAGCCGTCGAGCGGCGGCGGCAGCCCCAGGTCGCAGATCACCACGTCCGGTTGCTGGGTTTCGGCCAGCGCGATCGCCGCCACGCCGTCCTCGGCCACCGACACGTCGTGGCCTTCGAGCGCCAGCAGGTACTGCAGCGCCACGGCATTGTCGATCTCGTCGTCGACCACGAGCACCTTGCCCATCGTGGACGGAGGGCGCGACGGCTCCCGTGCGGGCGCGGCGGGCAGCCGGGCCCCGGACGCCAGCGGCAGCCGGATGCCGAAGGTCGCGCCCTGGTGCCGGCCGCTGCTGTCGACCCAGACCGATCCGCCGTGCAGTTCGACCAGCCGGCTGACGATGCTCAGGCCCAGGCCCAGGCCGCGGTTGACCCAGTCGTGGCCCTGGGAGAAGGGCAGGAAGATCGTGGTCAGCGCCTCTTCCTCGATGCCGACGCCTTCGTCGCTGACCACGATCTCGGCGAAACGTTCGCCGGTCCGGGTCGACACCCGCACCCTCATGCCCGGCGCGCTGGCCTTGAGCGCATTGGACACCAGGTTGTCCACGCATTGCCGGATGCGCGAGGGGTCGCCATTGACCAGGATCGGCTCGTCGGGCACGTCGCAGTCCAGGCCGACGCCGAGCCGGTCGGCCTTCTCGGTGAAGTCGACGCAGACGTGCCGGCAGACCTCGCGCAGGTCCACCGTGGTGGTGGTCATCTGGATCTTGCCCAGGGTGATGCGCGAGATGTCGAGCAGGTCGTCGGTGAGCCGCTTCAGGTGCCAGGCCTGGCGCTGGATGGCCTGGCTGGCGTCGCGTCGGCGGTCCTCGTCCAGCGTCGGGTGTTCCAGCAGCTCGGCGCTGGCCATCAGGGCCGCCAGCGGATTGCGCAGCTCGTGGCTCAGCGTGGCCAGGAAGTGGGTGGTGCGCGAATGCGCCTCGCGCAGGGTTTCCTGGGCGATCTTCTGGTCCTCGATGTCGGTGCAGGTGCCGTACCAGCGCAGCACCCGGTCGTCGCCGTCCAGCAGCGGCAGCGCGCGCACCAGGTGCCAGCGGTAGGCGCCGTCGATGGCGCGGCAGTAGCGCACCTCGATGTTGAGCTCGGAGCGCGCGCGCGCCGCGTCGCGCAGCGCGTCCTCCGCGGCCTGGCGGTCGGCCGGATGCGCCGGGTCGGTCCAGCGGCTGGAGGAATCCTGGCCGGTGTATTCGTGCCAGCGGGCGTTGCAGTACTGCAGCCGGCCCTCGGCGTCCGACATCCAGACCATGTGCGGCACGTTCTCGGCCAGGGTGCGGTGTTCGGCATCGCTGCGGCGCAGCGCGTCCTCGGCCTCGTGCCGGTCGGTGCTGTCCATGCACAGGCTGATGACGCCGCGGACGCGGCCGTCCTCGTCCAGGTCGGGCGAGAAGGTGGTGGTGGTCCAGCGCAGGCCGAGGGTGGGGTGGTTCTCCAGCCACTCCAGCTGGCCGACGAAGCCGCGCCGGGCGATCTGCAGCGGCTTGTAGAGCGTGGCCACCACGTCCGGCGGCAACACTTCCGCCAGCGGCCGGCCCCTGATGGTGCCGGAGAACCCGAACCATTCGGTGAAGTTGCCGTTGGCCCAATGGAACACCGCCTCCCGGTCCAGGTAGGCGATGCGCGCGGGCATCGCGTTCAGTATCAGCCGCAGCTGCGCCTCCTTCGACGCCAGTGCCTGTTCCGCCACGCGGCGCTGGTGGATGTCGCGCATCGTGCCGATCCATTCGGTGGTGCCGGAATCGCCACCCTCCAGCACCACCGCGCGGATGCCGACGTGGCGGTGGTCGCCGCTGGCGTGCCGCAGGCGCAGTTCGGCCTCGATGCCCGCGTGCTGGGTGTGCAGGGCGATGATGAGCTGGCTCGCCGCTTCGCGGTCGTCGGGATGCACCCATTCCAGCCAGTCGTCGAACGAGGCCAGCAGCGGCGCGCCGGTGAACTCGGTCCAGCCGATCTGCGCGGTCAGGGCTCCCGAGGCATTGGCCTGCCAGACCACCGCCGCCGAGGCTTCCGCCAGCCGCCGGAAACGCGCTTCGCTGCTCGCGACCGCGCGTTCGGCGCGCTTGCGGGCGCCGATGTCGATGGCGAAGACCATGCGCTCGCGCGGCGTGATCGGCACGACGCCCAGCGAGACCCAGGCATCTTCGCCTGACCGACCGGAGAGGCGGCAGTCCATCGGGCCATACGCCACGGCGTTTTCGGTGCCGTCCACGCCCAGCACCGACAGCAGGGACTCGTCCGCGACCTGGTCCAGCATCTGCGGCGCGCCGTCGCCGCCGGTCGGATAGCCCAGCATCCGCAGCATGCCGTCGTTCATCGCGCTGATGCGCCCGCGTCCGTCGATGCTGAACAGGCCGACCACGTCCGAATCGAACAGCGCGCGCATGCGCCGTTCGCTGGCCTCCACCCGGCGGCTGGCCTCGCGCAGGGCCTGGATGTTCTGCACCGACACCACCGCGGCGTCGCCGTACTCCGGGTCGCTGAAGCGCGAGACGTTGCCCACCACCGGTATGCGGCGGGCGCCGGCCCGAACCTCCAGGCCCAGCGGCAGGTCCCAACTGCCCGGATTGTCGCGGACCATTTCGCCCAGGCCGTCGCACTGTTCCTCCCGGCCCTCCAGCCAGAACACCAGCGACTGGCCGGCGTCGCGCCCGAGCTGGCCGTCGTGCAGCGACCACAGCCCGGCCGCCTGGCCGTTGTAGTAGCGCAGCCGCCCTTCCTCGTCGACCACGACCACGGCGTCGCCTATCCGGTCCAGGATTCGTTCGTACCAGGCCCGGTCCTTCTCGATCACGTCGGTGGAGGCGCGCAGCCGCGAGCAGGCGTAGGCGCCCACCACGCAGACCGAGAACACGAAGCTCAGCGCGACGAAGTCGCGCCAGTCGAAGGGCGGCCGGGTGATCGGAAAGACCAGGATGCCGCAGAGCAGGGTCAGCACCGAGGCCAGCAGGCCCGCGCGCCAGCCGCCGACCCAGGCCGAGAGGAACACGGCCAGGAAGAAGGTGGGGAAGGGCACCCGCGACCCGAGCGCCTCGGGCAGCGCCCAGCGCACCACCGCCGCCGCGACGATCATGCCCAGTGCGAACAGGTAGGCCTGCCAGCCGCGCAGGCTGAGCCGGCTGATGGGTTGGCTGAGGGTGCGAAAGAGTTCCGGGAAGCTCATCCGCTTCGCCGGCTCAGAGGTAGCGGTCGGAGATCGTCTTCAGGGCCAGCGCGCACTTCGCCCCATCCGCCTCCACCTGGCCGGAAAGGCGGGACACCTTTTCCCCCGCGCCGCAGTGCATCGCCAGCACGCCGGCGTTCATCAGCATCGAATTGAGGTGGTTGCGCAGGTCGTGCACCAGCGCCTGCAGCTCCTGGCGCGGGAGGGTGATGGACTCCCCGTCGTCCGCGGCGCGCGGCTCAGGTGCCGGCTTCGCAGCGTGGGGATTTGTCGTCGGGGCGGTCATCGGTGCGCTCCCTGGGGTCGTTGGAGGCCTGGTACGCGACCAGGCGGTTGTAGATGGTCTTGGTGGTGACGCCCAGGGCCTGCGCGGCCTTGGCCTTGTTGTTGTCGAAGAAGGCCAGGGTCTTGAACAGCATGCGCCGCTCGATCTCGTGCATCGGCGTGCCGACGGCGAAGGTGATGGTGTTTTCGGTCTCGGCCAGCGGCCGCGGGCTGCCGGTGGGCAGGCTCGGGGTCAGCAGGTCGCCGTCGGCCAGGATGTAGGAGCGCTGGATGATGTTCTTGAGCTCGCGGATGTTGCCGGGCCAGCTGTAGCGCCGGAGGTTGTCGGCGCCCTCTTTCGTCAGCGCGCGGCGGGTGCCGTAGCGTTCGTTCAGGCGCTGCAGGAACAGGTCGGCGATCGGCAGGATGTCCTCCGGGCGTTCGCGCAGGGACGGCAGCGCCATCGGGAACTCGGCCAGGCGGTAATACAGGTCTTCGCGCAGCTTGGCCGATTCGATCGCCTCCGCGTGCGGCCGGTTGGTCGCCGAGACCACGCGCACGTCCACGGGGATGTCTTCGGTGCCGCCCACGCGCCGGATGGTGCGGGTCTCCAGCGCGCGCAGCAGGTGCACCTGCAGGTGGATCGGCATCTCGGTCAGCTCATCCAGGAACAGCGTGCCGCCCTGCGCCTGTTCGAACAGCCCGGCGTGCCGGCTGTTGGCGCCGGTGAAGCTGCCGCGCTCGTGGCCGAACAGCTGGCTGGTGAGCAGCTCCGCCGGCACCGCGCCGCAGTTGAGCGCGACGAAGGGACCGCTGCGGCCGCTCTCGGCGTGGATGGCGCCGGCCACCAGTTCCTTGCCGACGCCGCTTTCGCCCTCGATGAAGACCGAGGCCTCGGTCGGCGCCACCCGGCAGATCTGCTGGCGCACCGCCGCCATCGCGGCGCTCGGGCCCGCGAGGCCATGCCACTGTTCGCCCTGCCCCGAACCGGGGACGCGGCGCTTGCTGGCCGCGGAGGCGAGCAGCTCGTTGAAGCGGCTCGCGTGCAGCGGCTTCACCACGTAGTCGACGATCGGCAGGTGCATCGCCTTCAGCGCCGACTCGACCGTCGGATGGCCGGTGATCAGGATCACCTGGGTGCTGCCGCCCAGGTCGATGTGTTCGAGCAGCTCCAGGCCGCTGCCGTCGGGCAGCGAGAGGTCGATCAGGGCGACGTCGAAGCTGGCGTCCTTCAGCCGCGTCAGCGCCTGGCCGACGCTTCCGGCCACCGTGATGACAAATCCCTGCTCGCGTGCGAGTTCCGCGGCGGCATGCACGAAACCGACGTCGTCGTCGACGATGAACAGCGTTTGTCCTTCGGTCATAGGGGGGTCTCCGGGGGGAAGGGTAGTTTGCACCGACTGGGTTAATCCGCAGTTAAAGCGGACGTGTTGCCGACGAAACTGCGAAAACAGTTCCAAGCCGGAAAAAATTTCCTGGCGTCGCAAGCTTGGCCCGCGACTTGCTTCGTATCCCACCGGACGAAACGTCCGCCGCCCGACCGCTTTCGAGGAAGGTTTTCCTCGAGGACCCTGCCGGGGCACTCCCCCGCGCTTCCCCTGGCGCACCCACGCCCCCGGCAGGGTCCGGTTTTTTTACCGTCGCGGCCCTTTCCCCCCACCGTGGAGTAGTCGGCATGAAAAACACCCTGATCCCCGCTGCAATCGTCCTGCTGGCGCTTTCGGCCTGCAGGGAGACCCCTGAAGAGACCGCCGAGGACGTCGCAGAAGCGCGCGCGGACGGCGCCGAAGAAGTCCGCGAAGCCGAGGCGGACCGGCTCGACGCCCAGCGCGACGCGGTAGGCGCCAACGCGAACTCCGGTTCGAACGCCGGCCCGGTGATGGGCACCTACGATCCGGAAGAGGACAAGGCCGATGCCGACTACGACGTCGCGGTGGCGAAAGCGCAGTCCACGCTGGACGTCGAACAGGAGAAGTGCGAGGCCATGACCGGCGACGCCCGCGACAACTGCAAGGACGCCGCGAAGGCGGTTTACGACCAGGCCGTCGCCGACGCCGAGCTGCGGCGCACGCGCGAGATGCAGCAGGCCACCCCGGCCGAAGGCGCGCTCGAGCAGACCGACGGCGACGATCCGGACGGCCGCTGACGCCGGCCGATGCCCACCGACAAGGAGAACGACATGGGATTCATCATCTGGCTCATCATCGGCGGCGTCGTCGGCTGGCTCGCCAGCATCATCATGCGGCGCGACGCCCAGCAGGGCATCTTCCTGAACATCGTCGTCGGCATCGTCGGCGCCGTGCTGGCCGGCTGGCTGATCTCGCCGCTGGTGGGCGTGGGCACGATCAACGACGGCCTGTCGCCGGCATCGTTCCTGGTGTCGCTGCTGGGCGCGGTGGTGCTGCTGGCCATCGTCAACCTTTTCCGCCGCGGCGCGCCGCGCTGACCCACAGGGCGCCCTGCCCGGCAGGGCGCCATCGGAGCCCCCATGAGCGAAGGCGCGAAGCTTTCGACCCTTTCCGCCTTCCTGCTCAAGCACCGCGGCTCGCCCCTGTTCCGGGCGCGCGTGGGGGACGCCGCCGCCGGCGGACCGGCCACGTCCGCGGAGGCCGAGGCCTTCGCGGCCGACCTGGAATCGCTGGGCCCGACCTTCGTGAAGATCGGGCAGATGCTGTCCACCCGTCCGGACCTGCTGCCGCCGGACTACCTGGCGGCCCTGGCCCGGCTGCAGGACCAGGCGACGCCCCTGCCCTTCGAGGACGTGCTGGCCTGCATCGAGGCGGAGCTGGGCCTGCCGGCGCGTAAAGTTTTCCAGAGCCTGGAACCGGTACCGCTGGGTACCGCTTCGTTCGCCCAGGTGCATGCCGCGGTGCTGCCCAGCGGGCGGCGGGTTGCGGTGAAGGTGCAGCGTCCACGCCTGGCCGAACAGGTGGAGGGCGACCTGGCCTCGATCACCAGCCTGGTCACGTCCCTGGGCCTGGTCACCGGCGTCGGCCGCCGCTACGGCTTCCGCGAGTGGCTGCAGGAATTCCGGACCTCGGTGCTGACCGAACTCGACTACCTGCAGGAAGCCGACAACCTCGACGCCTTCCGCGACCACCTGGCCCGCCACCCGCGCATCCACGTGCCGGCGCCGGTGCGCGACTACAGCACCCGCCGCCTGCTGACGATGGACCTGGCCGAAGGCATCCGGGTGACCGCCATCCCCGACGTGATGCGCACCGAAACCGACCTGGCCTCGCTGGCCGGCGAGCTCGGCCGCGCCTACCTCGACCAGATCTTCGTGCACGGCCTCATCCACGCCGACCCGCACCCGGGCAACATCGTGCTGACCCCGGAGCACGAGCTGGTGCTGCTCGACCTGGGCATGGTCGCCTACGTGCCGCCGCGCCTGCGCGACCAGCTGCTGAAGCTGGTGGTGGCCACCGTCGACGGCCGCGGCGAACAGGTGGCGGAAACCTTCGCGCACATGGGCACGCGGCTGGAGGACTTCGACGAAGCCCGCTTCACCCGCGAGATCGGCCGCCGCGTCGCGCGCTACTCCAGCAGCGCCGGCGCGGCCGAATCCGAGGGCGCGGTGCTGATGGACCTGATCCGGATCGGCGCCGAGGCCGGGCTGCGCCCGCCGGCGGAACTGGCCCTGCTGGGCAAGACCCTGCTCAACCTCGAGTCGGTGGTGCTGGCCCTGGACCCGGCGGCCTCGACCAAGGAGGTGCTGCGCGAACACCGCGACGAGCTGTTCCGGCAGCGCGCGGCCGCCAGCCTGGACCTGTCGCGGCTGGCCACCGAAGTGTTCGACGTGCAGGAGCTGGTGCGCGACGCGCCGCAGCGGCTGTCGGTGCTGCTGCGCACCCTGGCCGACAACCGCTTCCGGGTGCACGTGGCCGGCCTGGAGGAGGCGCGCCTGATCGAAAGCATGCAGAAGATCGCCAACCGCATCACCGCCGGCGTGATCGCCGCGGCGATGATCGTCGGCGCCGCGCTGATCATGGACATCCCGACCTCGCGCACCCTGCTCGGTTATCCGGCCCTGGCCCTGGTGATGTTCCTGATCGCCGCCGCGCTGGGCGCGGGCCTGGTGGTGAGTTCGCTGCTCGGCGACCGGCGCGCGCGCCCGCGGCGCGAGAAGGATCCACTCTAGTCCTTGCCGTCGGGCAGGCGCTGCGGGCGCGCCCGGTAGTCGCCCCAGGGGTGACGGTCCAGGGCCTGGGTGTGGGTGATGGCCTCGGCCAGGTGGAATTCGTCGGCGCCGCGGCTCGCTTCCAGCCGCGGCCAGCTGACCGGCATCGCCACCGGCGCGCCGGGACGCAGGCGCAGCGACCAGGGCGCGATGCTGGTGGCGCCGCGGCCGTTGCGCAGCCAGTCGATGAAGATGCGGCCCGGCCGCTGCGATTTTTTCGCCACCGCGACGAAGCGCCGCGGTTCGTGTTCGGCCAGCACCCGGGCCAGGCTGCGGGCGAAACGTTTCACCGCCGGCCAGCCGTCGTCGCCGCCCAGCGGCACCACCACGTGCACGCCCTTGCCGCCCGACAGCAGGGCATGGCCCTGCAGCCCCGCGGCGGCCAGGTGGTCGCGGATGTCCACGGCCGCCTGCACGATCGCGCGCCAGCGCACGCCTTCGCCCGGATCGAGGTCGAAGGTGATGCGGTCGGGCCGGTCAGGCTGCCCTGGCGCGACGCCCCAGGGGTGGAACTCGACCGTGTTCATCTGCACCAGCGACATCAGGCCCTCGAGGTCGCGGACCATCAGGTAGGGCCGGCTGCGGCCGGACTTCTCCCGCACCGGCAGCGACTGCACGCCGCGGCCCAGGCTGTCGCCATGGTGCTTCTGGAAGAAGCGCTCGCCGTCCAGTCCGTCGGGTGCGCGCAGCAGGGACAGCGGCCGGCCCGCGATCTCGCGCAGCAGCCAGGGCGCGACGGCGCGGTAGTAGTCGGCCACGTCGCGTTTGCTGATCCGCGGTTTCGGGTAGACCACCCGGTCGGGACTGCTGAGCGGGAACTCCGCGGCCTCGGCGGCCGGCTCCATCGCACTCACCGACTTGTCCGGGCGCAGGCGCAGGAAGCTCGCCTGCCGCAGCAGCCCCTCCTTGCCCCAACCGCGGTGTTCGACCTCCACCACCAGCCGCGGCCGCACCCAGCGCACCGCCGAGGCCGACAGCGGCGTGTGCGCGGGCAGGTCCACGCTGGCCCGGTCGACGGCGAGGGCATCGAGCTTTTCGCGAAGCTGGGCCAGCAGACGTTCGCCCATGCCGGTGCCGACCCGGCCGACGTAGCGGTAGCCGTCCGCGGTCTTCACCGCCAGCAGCAGCGCGCCGATGCCCCTGCGCGATCCCTTGGGCCGGGTGTAGCCGACGACGATGGCTTCGAAGGCATCGCGCCGCTTCACCTTCAGCCAGTCGCGGCTGCGCCCCGCGGCATAGGCGGCGTCGACCCGCTTGCTGACGATGCCTTCGTAGCCTTCGGCCAGTGCGCGCGCAAACACCTTCGGGCCATTGCCGACGATGTGCTTGCCATAGGCCAGCCAGCGGCTCGGACGCGCGGCCAGCACCTGTTCCAGCAGGGTCTTGCGCGCCAGCTGGGTGCAGCCGGTGACGTCGACCCCGTCCAGCGCCAGCAGGTCGAAGGCCACGGCGCTGACCGGATGCGCCTGCGCGCCCTCGAGCGCGAACTGCAGCCGCGCGAAGTCGCTGTAGCCGGTCTCGTCCAGCGCCACCAGCTCGGCGTCGATCAGGACCGAGCGCAGCGGCAAGGCGCGCAGGGCGGCTTCGATCCCGGGAAATCGGCCGGTCCAGTCGACCGCGTTGCGCGATTGCAGGCGCAGCCCGTCGCCATTGCGCCAGGCCAGCAGGCGGTAGCCGTCCCATTTGATCTCGTGCAGCCAGCCCTCGCCGTCCGGTGCTTCGCTGGCCAGGGTGGCCAGCTGCGGGCTGGCCGCAGGCCGGCCCAGGGCGGCGCCGGGCAGGGCCAGCGCCCGCTCGGCCCAGTCGGTCCCGCCCTCCAGCGATTCTTCACTGCCGCTCTTCCGCCTGCCGCTGCGCCGCGCGCGCGGCTTGGGTGCCGGCGCGCCGGCCGCGACCAGCTGGTCCAGGTCGGTGTCGGCGGCGAAGGGGTCGTCGTGTTTCACCAGCAGCCACTTGGCCTTGGGCCCCGCGGGACCCGTGCGCACCAGGGACCAGCCGCCGTGCAGGTGCCCGCCCTCGAGCCGGAAGTCGAGCTTGCCGGCGGCCAGGGCCCGCTTCGGATCGCCCTGCGGATGCCAGTGCCCGCGCTCGACGATGCGCACGTGGCCGGCCCCGTAGGCGCCGGCCGGGATCTCGCCCTCGAAGTCGCCGTAGTCCAGCGGGTGGTCCTCGACCTCGACCGCCAGCCGCTTGTCGGCCGGACGCAGCGAGGGGCCCTTGGGCACGGCCCAGCTGCGCAGCACGCCGTCGAGTTCGAGCCGGAAGTCGAAGTGGCGGGCGCGCGCGTGGTGCAGCTGGATCACGAAGCGGCGATCCGGCGCGGCGCGCGGCTTGCGGCGTTCCGGGGCCGGTTCGGGCGTGCGTGCGAAGTCGCGCTTGCGGCGGTATTCGGCCAGGCTCATGCGCTGGCCCTGCGTCGGGCCTTGGCCGGGGCGGATTTACCGGAGGCCTTTTTCGCGGCCTTCTTCGCCGGTTTGCGCGCCGGTGCCTTGCTGGCGCCGCGGCCCGCGCCGACCGTCCTCTTTGCCGCCGCCTTGCGCGCCGGCGGCGTGCGCCGGTTGCTGGCCAGGCTCTTGCGCAGCAGCGCCGTGAAGTCGACGACATTGGTGACTGTCTCCTCCTCCCCTTCGCCACCCGAGGGCTCCTCGATGGTGGTGGTCCGGCCCTTCTGCTTCACGCGCTTCTCGATCACCTTGCTCAGCCGCTGGCGGAACTCGTCCTTGTAGTCGGCGGGCTTCCAGGGCACCGACATCGATTCGATCAGCTGCCGGGCCATCTCCAGCTCGGCCTTCTGCACGCGGTGGGCCGAGGGTTTTCCCTCGGGCAGGTCATAGTCGGCCAGCGGCACCAGCTCCTGCGGGAAGCGCAGCACGATCAGCACCAGCGCATCGCCCAGCGGTTTGACCATCGACAGGTATTCGCGGGTGCGCACCACCACCCGGGCGATGCCGACCTTGCCCAGGTCGCGCAGGGTCTCGCGCAGCAGCACGTAACCCTTTTCGGCTTTTCGGCCGGGCACCAGGATGTAGGGCTTCTCGAAATAGCGGGTGTCGATCTCGGCTTCGTCGACGAAGGCGGAGATCTCGACCGCCTCTCGTCCTTCCACCGCCGCCTTGCGGAAGTCCTCCTGCTCCAGCACCACGTAGTTGCCCTTGTCGTATTCGAAGGCCTTCACGATCTCCTTCCAGGGCACCTCCTCGCCGGACTCGGCGTTCACGCGTTCGTAGCGGATCGGCGCGTGGTCGCGGCTGTCGAGCATCCGGAAATGCAGGTCGGTGCGGCGTTCGCCGGCCATCAGGCTGACCGGGATGTTGAGCAGGCCGAAGGAAAGGGTTCCGGTCCAGATCGGGCGCATGGGCGGTCCAGCGTCGCGCCGGGGCGGCGCAGCCAGAATGCTGCAGGAAACATGCCACGCCGCCGTCCTTTCCGCCGTCCGCGTCGGCGCAGTGGAAAAAAGTTCACCGGCCTGCCGCGGATTCCGCGGCGGCGGGCGGGGGCATGCCCCTTGCTTCGATCGCCAAGGACCCCCCGGAAGGAAACCCCCATGCGCGCACTCGCCTACCACTCCGCCCACGACGTCCGCGTCGACACCGTGCCCGACCCGGTGCTGCAGGCCGACGACGACATCATCCTGCGCGTCACCGCCACCGCGATCTGCGGCTCCGACCTGCACCTGTACCGCGGCAAGGTGCCGGGGCTGGAGGCGGGCGACATCCTGGGGCACGAGTTCATGGGCGTGGTGGTGGACGCCGGCCGCGGCGTCACCGACCTGGCGCTGGATGACCGGGTGGTGGTGCCCTTCACCATCAGCTGCGGCGACTGCTTCTTCTGCGAGAAAGAGGAATACGCCGCCTGCGAGACCACCAACCCGGGGCCCGGCGCGCTGGTGAACGCCAAGAAGATCCGCCCGGGCGCCGGCATGTTCGGCTACACCCATCTTTACGGCGGCTACGCCGGCGGCCAGGCCGAATACGTGCGCGTGCCCAAGGCCAACGTCGGGCCGATACGCATCCCGGCCACCCTGGCCGACGAACAGGTGCTGTTCCTGTCCGACATCCTGCCCACCGGCTACCAGGCGGTGGTGAACGCCGAGATCGGCCCGGGGCAGACCGTCGCCATCTTCGGCGCCGGCCCGGTCGGCTGCATGGCTGCCGAGTGCGCGCGCATGCTGGGTGCCGAGCGCATCTTCATGGTCGACCATCATCCCTATCGGCTCGACTACTGCGCCCGCACCTACGGCGCCGAGACCTTCAACTTCGACGAGGTGGACGACCCGGCCCGCGAAATCGTCGCGGCGACCGCCGACCGCGGCGTGGACGCCTCGATCGACGCGGTCGGCTTCGAGGCCAAGGGCAGCCCGATCGAAACCGTGCTCACCACCCTGAAGGTCGAGGGCTCCAGCGGCCAGGTGCTGCGCCAGGCCATCGCCGCGACGCGCCGCGGCGGGCGGGTCAGCGTGCCGGGCGTATACGCCGGCTTCATCCACGCCTTCATGTTCGGCGACGCCTTCGAGAAGGGCCTGTTCTTCGCCATGGGCCAGACCCATGTGCAGCGGCACATGCCCTACCTGCTGCAGTGCATCGCCCACGGCCGCCTGCGTCCGGAGGCGGTGATCACCCACCGCCTGGACCTGGACGCGGCCGCCGAGGGCTACCGGATGTTCGACTCCAAGGAAGACGAGTGCCGCAAGGTGATCCTGACGCCGTGACCCTGGGCTGCCCGCTGCGGGAAGACGCCGCCGACCGCCTGCAGGGCCTGCCGCCGGTGGTCGGCGCGCATGCGCGCGTGCTGGTGCTGGGGTCGATGCCGGGCGCGCAGTCGCTGGCCCGCGGGCAGTACTACGCGCATCCGCGCAACCACTTCTGGCCGATCGTCGAAACCGTGCTCGGGCTGCCGCCGGGCCTCGACTACGCCGAGCGCCTTGCCGGCCTGCGGGAGGCCGGCGTCGCGCTCTGGGACGTGCTGGGCGCATGCACGCGCCACGGCAGCCTGGACGCCGGCATCGAACGCGAGGGCATGCAGGTGAACGACATCGCCGGACTGCTGGCCGCCAACCCCGGCATCCGGGGGCTGCTGTTCAACGGCGTGTTCGCCGAAACGGTGTTCCGCAGCCGGATCGCCCCGGCCCGGGCGGACTGGCCGCCGATGCGCCGGCTGCCGTCGACCAGCCCGGCCAATGCCGCACGGCCCTACGCGGAGAAACTGCAGGCCTGGCGCGAGGCGCTGCAGCCCACATGAACGCGCTGCCGCCCGGTCCCGTGGACTGCCTGGTCGTCGGCGCGGGCCCGGCGGGTCTGGTCGCCGCCACCTACCTCGCGCGCTACCGGCGCGAAGTCTGCGTCGTGGACAGCGGCAACAGCCGCGCCAGCCGCATCCCGCTGTCGCGCAACGTGCCCGGCTTCCCCGCCGGCGTTTCCGGGCCGCGCCTGCTCGAGCGCATCCGGCGCCAGGCCGAGGCCGCCGGCATCGTCGTCTGCAAGGGAATGGTGTCGTCGCTGGCCCACGACGACGGCGGCGGCTTCGCCGCCGAGGTCGAGGGCGAAAGGATCCGCGCGCGCAGCGTGCTCATCGCCACCGGCTGCACCGACCACGAACCGGTGCCGGGCCTGACCCGGAAGGCCACCTGGCAGGGCCGCGTGCGCTGGTGCCCGATCTGCGATGGCTACGAGTCGCTGGACCGCCGCGTCGTGCTGATCGGCGATTCGGCCAGCGGCGCCGGCCACGCCCGCTTCCTGCGCACCTATACTCGCGACCTGGCCCTGGTGCTGGCCCGCGGCCAGCGCGACATCGACGCCGCCGAGCGCGCGTCGCTGGAAGACAGCGGCATCGAGGTGGTGTCGGAGGAGCCGCGCCGGATCGTGCTGCTGCGCGGCGTCGGCGGGCGGCTGGAGCTGGTGGGCGGCCGCCACCTGCCGTTCGACATCGTCTACCCGATGACCGGTGGAAGGCCGCAGACCGCGCTGGCGATCGGACTGGGCGCGCGCTGTTCCCGCGACGGCCGCCTGGAGGTGGACATCCGCCAGGCCACCAGCGTGCCTGGCCTGTATGCCGCGGGCGACGTGGTGGCCAGCATCGGCCAGGTCGCGGTGGCGGTGGCCGAGGCGGCGGTCGCGGCCACCGCCATCCACCGCAACCTGCCGCGCAATTTCCGCTGAGCGCATTTCTTTCCGCCCGGACCGGCACGTGGCGCGCACCTTGCAGCCCTGGCTGACGCCAACGGGAGTCCGCATGTCAAAGCGTCCGCAAGACCCAGCGCGCATCCTGCGCGTCGCCGTCTGCCTGGTGCCTCCCTGGGCCCTGGTCGACGGCCTGTGCCTGGACGGGATCGAGGTCCGGGCGATGCGGCGTTACGCGCGCTGGCGCGGCCGCGAGCTGTGCTGGGTGCAGGTGGAGGAAGGGGCGCTGCCGGACGCGCTTTCGGAGGGTCGCGCCGACATCGCCATCGGTGGCCTCTGCGAAGGCCCGGAACTGGCGCGCCGGGCGCGGCTGGTCCGCTTCGGCCGGCATCGCCTCTGCGCCGGCGAGTCGCGGCATGCGTCCCTGCGCGACCACGTCTGGGCGGTCGCGCCCGCCGCGATCCCGGCGTGGGCCACGGTCTGCCTGTTCCTGAATCTTCGCCAATGGCGGGAACGTTTTTCCGCGGTCGGCGCGCGTGGCACGGAAGCTGCAGCGACAGGCCGGCATCCCGAGGAAACCCTGCAATGACCAAGACGTCCGCGACCCTGAACGAACTGGTGGAAGCGCTGAACGACGGCATCGCCTTCTTCGCGCTGGCGGCGGAACGCAGCGCCGAGCCCGCGAACGTCGAACTGTTCCAGCGCATCCGGCACATGAAGGAAACCATCGCCGCCGACCTGCGCGCCGAAGTGACCCTCAACGGCGACGAACCCCACGGCGAGGGCTCGTGGCTGGGCGGTTTCCGCCAGACCTACGCCGACCTGCGCGCGCGCCTGGCCAGCGATTCCGAAGCCAGCTACGTCGCGGCGCTGGAAGAGCAGGAAGACCGGATACGGCAGGCCTTCCGCGACGCGACCGCACCCGGCCAGCCGCTGCGGGTGCGCGAGCTGGCGGCGACCTACCTGCCCGAGATCGAACAGATGCACGACCGCCTGAGCGCGCTAAAGCGCCGCCACGGCGGATGAGCTTCCGGACCGGCATTCCCCCCGGCCGGTCCACGCGGCGGCGCCCCGGGCCACGCGCCCGGGGCGCCTGCGGCCTTCCCACCCCCAGGAGAACCCCATGGCCAAGAACAAGAAGGAATACGACCGCGCCCAGCTCGAGGAACTGCTGCTGCAGGCGCTGGAAACCGAACTCGGCGGCATCAAGGTCTATACCGCGGCCATCGGCTGCGCGGTGAACGACGACCTGCGCGAGGAATGGCAGGAGTACCTGGAAGAAACGCGCCGGCACCGCGACGTGCTGGTGAACGTGTTCGAGCAGATCGGGCTCGACCCGGGCCGGCAGTCGCCGGGCCGCGAGGTGGTCGCCCACCTGGGCCAGTCGCTGGTGCGGGCCATCGAGATGGCGCGCGAGGCCGGCGACCCGGCCGCCGCCGAACTGGTCGCCGGCGAATGCGTGGTGCTGGCCGAGACCAAGGACCACCAGAACTGGGAGCTGATCGGCCTGCTGGCCGAAAAGGGCAAGGGCGAAGAGACCGAGCTGCTGATGCAGGCCTACGACGCCGTGGCCAAGGACGAACACCACCACCTGCTGCACACCGCCGGCTGGACCCGCGAGCTGTGGATCCAGTCGCTGGGCCTGCCGGCCGTGCTGCCGCCGCCGGAGGAGGTCAAGCACGTCGAGACCAAGATCGGCGCCTCGCGCGCCGAGCAGGCGCGCGACGACATGCTCAAGAAGCACTGAGCCGTGACCGAGGCCATCGGCTGGCTGGCGTCGGCGGTGCTGCTGGCGACCCTGCTGCGCCAGGTGCTGGTGCAGTGGCGCAGCGGCAGCACCGAGGGCGTTTCGTCCTGGCTGTTCATCGGCCAGCTGACGGCCAGCGCGGGTTTCGCCCTCTACAGCTGGCTGCTGCAGAACTGGGTCTTCCTGACCACGAACTCGGCCCTGTGCCTGACCGCCATCGCCGGCCAGCTGATCTACCGGCGCAACCGCCGCCGCTTCGACCACGCCTTCGCCGCCAGCCTGCGGCGCGGGCCCCAGCCAAGGATCCGCCATGACCAGGAAATCGCCTGAATCCGCCCCGCCCACCGGGGCGGCGGCGCTGCGCGCCCGGATCGATGCCGGCGATGCGATGGCCCGCGCCATGCCGCACAACGCCGACAAGGCCGACGAGTACGATCCGCGCGCCAGCACGGCGCCCTCGGAAGGCACGCACCTGGCGCCGGAAGACGCCGCTGCCGGCGCCAGCACGCTCAGCGAGGCCAACGCCAACGCCAAGACCGGCGCCCGCCCCGAACCCGGCGCGGACCCCACCACCGGCCCGCTGGAGCGCGTGCGCGTGGACCCGGCGGGGCGTCGCCTCACCACCAACCTGGGCGTGCCGGTCGGGGACAACCAGAACAGCCTGACCGCGGGGCGGCGCGGGCCGGCCCTGCTGAAGGATTTCATCCTCCGGGAAAAGATCACCCACTTCGACCACGAGCGCATTCCCGAGCGCATCGTGCATGCGCGCGGGTCAGGCGCCCACGGCTATTTCGAATGCACCCGCGCCCTTGCCGACCTGACCCGGGCGGCGCCGTTCCGCAAGCGCGGCCAGCGCACGCCGGTGTTCGTGCGCTTCTCCACCGTGCTGGGCGAACGCGGCTCCAAGGACACCGCACGCGACGCCCGCGGCTTCGCGGTCAAGTTCTACACCGACGAGGGCAACTGGGACCTGGTGGGCAACAACATCCCGGTGTTCTTCATCCAGGACGCGATGAAGTTCCCGGACCTGGTGCATGCCGCCAAGCCCGAGCCGCACCACGGCATGCCGCAGGCCGCGGCCGCGCACGACACCTTCTGGGATTTCGTCTCGCTGATGCCCGAATCCACCCACATGCTGATGTGGGTGATGTCGGACCGCGGCATCCCGCGCAGCTACCGGATGATGCAGGGCTTCGGCGTGCACACCTTCCGCCTGGTCAACGCCGCCGGAGAAAGTTCGCTGGTCAAGTTCCACTGGACGCCGAAGCTGGGCGTGCATTCGCTGGTCTGGGACGAGGCGGTGAAGATCTCGGGCGCCGATCCCGACTACCACCGGCGCGACCTGTGGGACGCGATCGAGGCGGGCGACTACCCCGAATGGGAGCTGGGCATGCAGGTGTTCAGCGAGGCCCAGGCCGACGCCTTCAGCTTCGACGTGCTCGATCCGACCAAGATCGTGCCCGAAGAACTGGTGCCGGTGATGCCGGTGGGCCGCCTGGTGCTCGACCGCAACCCCGACAACTTCTTCGCCGAGACCGAGCAGGTGGCCTTCTGCGCCGCGCACGTCATCCCCGGCATCGACTTCACCAACGACCCGCTGTTGGCCGGGCGCATCCACTCCTACGTGGACACCCAGATCAGCCGGCTGGGCGGGTCGAACTTCCACGAGATCCCGATCAATGCGCCGGTCTGCCCGGTGCACAACCACCAGCGCGACGGCATGCACCGCCAGGCCGTGCACCGCGGCCAGGTGGCCTACGAACCGAACTCGCTGGGCGGCGGCTGTCCGTTCCAGGCCGGCGCCGCCGGCTTCGTCTCCTTCCCCGAACCGGTGCAGGGCGAGGAGCTGCGCGGCAAGCCCGAGCGTTTTGCCGAGCACTTCAACCAGGCGGCGATGTTCTACGAAAGCCAGACCGAGGCCGAGAAGCGCCACATCGAGGCGGCGTTCCGCTTCGAGCTGAGCAAGGTCACCGTGCCGGCGATCCGCGAACGCACGGTGGCGATGCTGCGCAACGCCTCGGAGATGCTGGCGCAGGCGGTCGCCGACGGCCTGGGACTGCCCATGCCGGCCGCGATGCCGCGGGCGCTGGATCCGCCGCCCGCGCCCGAGGTGAGCGAATCGCCGGCGCTCAGCCAGTTCTCGCTGCCCGGCGAAGCCACCATCCGCAGTCGCCGGATCGCGGTGCTGGTCGCCGACGGGGTCGACTTGGACACCGCGGCGGCGATCCGCCGTGGCCTGGAAGAGGCGGGGGCGATGGTGCGCTGGGTCGGGCCGCGGGTCGGGCTGCACCGCGCCGGCGGCGGCGGCGAATTCGAGGCCGAGGCCTCCCTGGAAAGCGAAGCCTCGGTGCTGTTCGACGCGATGGTCGTGCCGGGCGGCGATACCGCGGTCGACCTGCTGGTGGCCGACGGCCGCGCCATCGAATTCGTGCGCGACCAGTACCGCCACTGCAAGGCCATGCTCGCCGTCGGCGAGGGCCGGCGGCTGTTCGAGGCCGCCGGGCTCGGCGAGGTGCTGGATGACGCCGGGCTGATCGTCGCGCCGGCCTTCAACCGCGGCCTGGTCTCGGATTTCGCCGCCCAGGTGGCGCGCCACCGCGTGTTCGAACGCGAGCGGGATCCGCCGGCGGCTTGATGGGGCGCAGCGTCGATCCGCGCAGCGTGCGCCGGTCGACGCTGCGCGGGGCGACGCCTATCCTTGCGCGGGTCCGCTCCGGCCACCTTCCCCGCGCACGGCGGACATCCCCGTCCCGGAGTCCGCCCCATGAAGTTCCTCTTGCGCATCGCCCTCTACCTGCTGGCGCCGGTCCTGATCGTGTTCGCCGGCATGGGCGCGCTGAGGGGCGCGGCGATGGGCGACCAGGAGCGTGCGGCCGCCGACTGGCTGCGCACGGTGCCGGACGGGTCGCCGCAGGACAACGGATATTCCTGGCTGGCGTTTTCCTCCTACGAGGTGCCGGAGGACAAACTGGCTTCGGTGACGGCGTCCGAGGTGGGGCGCTTCGTCGCCTGGGAAAAGGCGATGGTGCAGGACACCGTCGACCGCTGGGACTTCGCCTTCAACGGGCTGCAGGAACTTTCGGGCGTCGAGTTCGACGGCCCCCGCGCCCAGGCCTATCCGCAGCGCCCGGACTGGCGTGTTCCCCCGATCTTCTGCGCCGCGCAGAGCCGCGGTTGCCTGGCGCGGATCGCTGCGGCCCCGGAACCGGTGCGGGCTGAGCTGGCGGCGCAGGCCGGGCGGCTGGAAGCGGCCGAGCGTGCGCTGGCCGCCGGTGAATTCGGCGACCCGTATCCGCCGAGCATGTTCGCGCCGCTGCCGCCGATGCAGTACCTCCGCCTGCCCCTGACGCGGGCCGCGCTGCTGGCGGTGGACGGCCACGTCGACGAGGCGATGCGCCGCAGCTGCGGCCAGCTCGCCGACAGCCGGCGGCTGGCCGCCGACAGCAACATGCTGGTGCACAAGCTGGTGCTGCTGAGCCATGCGCAGGGCGCGGCCGAGCTGCTGCTCGACCTGCGCCGCGCCCATCCCGGGCGAACGCTACCCGCGAACTGCGCCTCGGCCCTGGCGCCGGTCGTGCCGCAGCACTACCTGGCCTGCGAGTCGCTGCGCCGCGAAGCGGCCTGGCAGGCCCGCCTCTGGCGGCAGCTGCAGCGGGAGATGACCGGCCGGCCCTTTCCGGCCCAGGTGCTGTTCCGCCATTTCCTGCAGGACGCCGAGCTGTTGGAGGCCTGGCTGGGCATGAGCTACGCCGGCTACTGCAGCGAGGACTTCACCCGCGCCGCGATGGCCGGCGAGGCGCTGGTGCCGCCGCCGCCGGTGGTCGCCGTGGACGACCCGCGCTGCGCGCTGGCCAGCCTGAGCTGCCGGATGTTGACCGACAGCCTGGCGGTGCAGGGCATCAAGTATCAGGCGCGCATGCAGCAGCTTTCCGCGAAACTGCAGCTGCTGCTGGCGGCGCATGAAGTCGCCGACGGCAGGGCCACGGTGGATGGCCTGCTGGCCCGGGGCATTCCCGGCCACACCCTGTCGCTGGACCCGACCGGGCGGATCCGCCTCGCCTCCGGCCCCGGCATGCGGGAGCCGCTGGCCTTCGACCTCGAACTGCTGCCGGCCGCGGACTGAGTCCGCTGCGCGCGACGGCTCACGCCAGCCGCCACAGCGCGCGGGCTTCTTCGGCGACCAGGTCGGGAAACTCCTCGGGGAAGAACAGGTTGGCGCCTTCGATGCGGCGCACGCCCTGCAGGTTGCCGAGCGTGCGCTCCAGCCAGGCCGCGCCTTCGGTGGAGAAGGTGGTGTCGCCCATGCCCCAGACCACGCGGCTGGGAATGCGCGATGCGCGCAGCGCGGCTGCGGTCCCGGCCAGCACGTTCCGTTCGAGGCCGATCGCGTAGGCGTGGGTGCCGTCGGGGTTGGCGACCAGCGGCGCCAGGTAGACGTCCACCGCTTCGTCGGTGGGGTTGTGGCGGAAGGTGTAGGTCAGGCCGCCGAGTCCTTGCGCCGAACGCGCCAGGTCCGGGTCGTGCAGCCACGGCGCCAGCCATTCGGCGACGAAGCGGCCCTCGTGCGCCAGCGCGATCACCGGCAGCAGGGGCTTGGGCGGGCAGTCGATCTCGGTGTCGCCATTGGTCAGCAGCAGGCTGCGCACGCGGTCCGGATGGCCGATCGCGAGCAGTTGCGCCACCGCGCTGCCGCTGTCGTTCGCGACCACGTCGGCGCGCGCCACGCCCAGGTGGTCCAGCAGCGCCAGCAGCATGCCCACCTGGTCGGCCGGCGCCACGCCCTGGCCGGCCGCGACCCGCGTGAAGCCGTGGCCCATGAAGTCGGGCGCTATGCAGCGGCGGTCGGCGCACAGGCGGTCGATCACGCCGCGCCACTGGAAGCCGTTGAGCGGGAAGCCGTGCAGGAACAGCGCGGCGTCGCCTTCACCGCGTTCGAAATACGCGATGTCGCCGAAGCGCGTGGCGGCGTAGCGGCGCGCGGCGTGGAAGGCGGCGCGGTCCATCGGCGGCACGGCGGTCTCGGCGCGCAGGCCCTGCGGCCCGCCGCAGCCGGCCAGTGCGGTGGCGGCGAGGCCGCCGGTGGCGATCAGGAAATGGCGGCGCTGCATGGTGGTCTCCGGCGTGGACGGTGGCGCCAAGGTGACCATCCGCGTGTTCGGCCTCAATGCCCGCGCGGGTCATGCCGACATGACCTGCCAGGTCATCGCCCGCGACAGGTCCGCGGCCTATGCTTGGCCCGCGGGATGTTCCGCCGTCCGACGATGCCGCCCATGTCCGCTGCTCCCATCGGCCTGCTGCTGCGCGAATGGCGCGCGGCGCGACGCCTGAGCCAACTCGACCTGTCCCTGGCGGCCGGCGTTTCCACCCGCCACATCAGCTACGTCGAGACCGGCAAGGCCCGTCCCAGCCGCGAGCTGGTCACGCGCCTGGCCGACACGCTGGAGATGCCGCTGCGCGAGCGCAACGCGCTGCTAGTGGCCGCCGGCTTCGCGCCGAAATACCCCGAGACGGTGCTCGATACGCCGGCGCTGGCGGCGGTGCGGCGCGCCATCGATTCGATCCTGCGGCAGCAGGAGCCGTACCCCGCCTTCCTGCTGAACCGGCACTGGGACGTGCTGGCCGCCAACGCCGCGGCCGCGCGGGTCACCGGCTTCCTGCTCGACGGCCGAGCCAATCCGCAGACCAACATGATCCGCCAGTTCTTCGACCCCGAGGCGCTGCGCGGCGCGGTCCGCAACTGGGAAGAGATCGCCCGCGACCTGATCCGCCACCTGCACATCGAAGTCGCCGCCGCGCCGTCCGACGGCGCCGCGCGCGAGCTGCTCAGGGACGTGCTGGCTTATCCCGGCGTGCCGGCCAGCTGGCGCCTGCGCGACGTCGGCGCCTCGCCGGCGCCGCTGCTGACGACGGTGTTCGAGAAGAACGGCCGCGAACTGCGCTTCTTCTCCACCATCACCACCTTCGGCACGCCGCACGACGTGACCCTGGACGAGCTGCGGATCGAATGCGCCTTCCCCGAAGACGAGGCCACGGCCGCCTTCTGCCGCGAACTGCGCGACGCAGCCGACACGGGATAGCACGCTTTCGACGAGCGTTCCAGACCGCAGCCGTGGCGCAACCATGGGCCACGCCCACCGCCCTGCCGAAGGAACCGCCCATGTCCGCCCTTCCGATGTCCGAACCCTTCACCCGCGGCGGTCGCGACCGCGCGCTGCCGCCGCTGCTGCTCACGCTGTCGCTGTGCCTGGGCTTCGGGCTGGGCGTGCAGGCCCTGGTGATGCTGGCGATGGCGGGCCAGGGCCAGCTGCCGCAGGCGCCGCGCCTGCTGGCCGACGCCGCGCGCCTGCTGGTGCTGTGCGCGGGCACCGGGCTGGGCCTGGTGATCGCCGCGGGCGTGTCGAAAGGGCGCTGGGGCCTGGCGATGGGACTGGCCGGCATCGGCGCGGCGCTGGCCTTCCTGCTGGCCCGCTTCATCCAGATCGCGACGCTGCGCGCCCTGACCGGCGGCGACATCCATGGCGCCATGCCCTGGGCCGACGCCGCGCTGCACGGCCTCGTGTTCGCCCTGCTGGCCGGCGCACTGCCGCTGCTGGCGCGGGAAGGCGCGGGCCTGCGGGCACCAGCCTGCCTGGGCGCCGCGCTGGGCAGCATCGCCTTCGCGGTGGAGTGGGCGACCCTGCCCGGGGACGCCGACCTGCTGACGCGCGCCCTGATGGACATCGGCGTCGCGGCGGGCCTGGCCCTGGCGCTGTCGCTGGCGCCGCGGATCGGACGCCGCCGCGGCTGACCGGCGCGGCGCTTCGGATCGGGCCGCGGCTTCACTATGCTGCGGCCATGCCCGACCCGCAGCCGCCGACCACCGACCAGCTCAGCACGCCCCTGGCCTGGGCCGATGCCCAGGGCCGGCTGCTGGGCTGCAATGCCGCCTTCGCCAGCTGGCTGGGCGTGAGCGCGCGCCGCCTGGCCGGCGTGGGCCTGTCCGAACTCGATGCCGAGGCCGGGCGCCTGGACGAACTGCTGCCGCGCCTGCCTTCGTCGGGCGAGGCGGTGCGCGTGCGCCGCGCGCGCCTCGCCTTCCCGGGCGGCAGCGAACGTTTCGCGGACCTGTGGCTGGCGCGCGGCGAGGACGGCGGCCTGCGCCTGGAGGCGCACCTGGCCGAGGAATTCCCCGGCGAGGACCCCGCCACGGCCCTGCCCGCCGCGCTGTCGGCGGCACTGAAGGGACTGGCGCACGAGATCCGCAATCCACTGGCGGGCATGAAGGGTGCCGCGCAGCTGCTGGCGCGCCGCGTCGAGGGCGACGACACCCGCGAACTGGTGGACCTGATCGGCAGCGAAGTCGACCGGCTCGCGGCCCTGGTCGACCGCCTGCTGAACCCGGCGCCGCCGCGCGAGTTCGCGCCCACCAATATCCACGCGGTGCTCGAGCGCGTGCGCCAGCTGGCGGAGGTGGAGGCGGGCTGGGCGATCAAGCTGGTGCGCGACTTCGACCCCTCGCTGCCGGAGTTTCCCGGTGACGCCGATCGCCTGGCCCAGGCGCTCTGGAACCTGGTGCGCAACGCGCTCGAATCCGGCGCGACGACGGTGCAGCTGCGCACCCGCGCCGAACACCACCTGCTGATCGGCGACAGCGCGCACCGCCTGGCCGTGCGCGTCGAGATCGCCGACGACGGCCGCGGCGTGCCCGAGGACCTGGCCGAACGCATCTTCCTGCCCCTGGTCAGCGGCCGCGCCGAAGGCAGCGGGCTCGGCCTGCCCCTGGCCCAGCAGGTCGCCCGCGAACACCGGGGCTCCCTGAGCTACCGCTCAAGGCCGGGCCATACGGTTTTCACGCTGCTGATCCCGGTCCCGGACGAACCCGACCCCACCTGATCCGCCCCCAAAATCCGGGGTCAGAGTCGATTTATCCAGATAAATCGACTCTGACCCCGGATTCTGGGGCTTGTCGGGGCGGGAGTCACTGTGCATACTGTGCCTAGCACAGAAGCACAGTGACCCCGTGAACCCCGAACTCTTCCTGTCCGCCAGCGATCCGCGGCCGATGTACCAGCAGATCGTCGACCAGGTCACCGCCAAGGTGATGGCCGGCGACTGGACGGCCGGCCAGCCGCTGCCTTCGATCCGCGAACTGGCGGCGGCCAGCCGGGTCAGCGTGATCACGGTGCGCCGCGCCTACGAGGACCTCGAGCGCGCGGGCGTCATCGCCACCCGCCAGGGCAAGGGCTCGGTGGTGGCCGAACGCGCCGACCTGCCCACCGTGCTGATGCACGAGGAACTGCAGCGCCAGCTCGCCGCCCTGCTGGCCATCGCGGCCCGCCTGGGCCTGCCCCGCGGCGAACTGCACCGGCTGATCGACCAGGCCGCCGACCCCGACCCGGGCGCCGCGGCCGACCCCACCACCCCGCAAGGATCCACGCCATGAGCCTCGCCTTTTCCCTGACCGGCATCGCCAAGCGTTACCCGCACTTCGCGCTGCAGGACATCACGCTGGACCTGCCCGAGGGCCAGGTGATGGGCCTGGTCGGCGTGAATGGCGCCGGCAAGACCACCCTGCTGCGCCTGCTCACCGGCCTGGCTGCGGCCGACGCCGGTGAAGTGACCGTGCTCGGCCACCGCCTGCCCGAACACCAGGTCGCCGCCAAGCGCGACATCGGTTTCGCGTCCGAAGACATGCGCCTCTACCGTGGTCAGTCGCTGCGCTGGCACATGGACCTGGTGCGCGGCATCTACCCCGGCTGGGACGAAAGTTACGCCGCCGAACTGATCAAACGTTTCGAGATTCGCCCGGAACAGACCTTGGGCGGCTTTTCGCACGGCCAGCGCGTCAAGGCCCTGCTGCTGCTGTGCCTGGCGCGCCGCCCGCGCCTGCTGCTGCTGGACGAACCCACCACCGGGCTCGACCCGGTGGCGCGCATCGAAGTGCTGGAAGCCCTGGCCGACGTGCTGCGCGACGAAAGCCGCAGCGTGCTGTTCTCCTCGCACAACACCCACGACGTCGAACAGCTTGCCGACACCATCACCTTCCTGCACAAGGGCCGGCTGGTGGCCTCGGACGACAAACACGCCTTCGTGGACCGCTGGCGCCGCGTGGTCTGCCAGGGCGCACTGCCAGCGGGCATCGAGGCCTGGCCGGAAATCGCCAGCGCCCGCGCCAACGGCAGCCTGGTCGAGATCAAGGCCCGCGCCTGGACCGACGACCTGCCCGCGCGCCTGGCCGCCCAGGGCCTGCAGGTGCAGCGCAGCGATGCGATGGCCCTGGAAGACATCTTCATCACCGCCGTCCGCTCGGGAGCCGTGGCATGAGCCTCAATACCTCCGTCATCCGCCTGCTGGTGCTCAAGGACTGGCAGCTGTTCCAGAAGCAGCTGGCCTTCTACACGCTGGCCGGCATCGTCGCCCTGTGTTTCCTGGGGCTGGGCAAACCCTGGGCCTTCTACATCGGCTCGCTGATGCTGCTGATCGTGGTGGTGTCGGCCGCGTGTTTCTCCATCTCGACCTCGCTGGTGGTCGAGCGCAAGGAACACACCCTGGCCTTCGTGATGAGCCTGCCGGTGTCGCCGCTGGATTTCACGGTGTCCAAGCTGGCCGGCAACCTGCTGACTTTCGGCGTGCCCTTCGTGGTGCTGCTGGGCGGCGCGTTGGCCCTGGTGATGTTCACGCCGCTGCCCGACGGGCTGTTCGTGTACACGCTGCTGATCTTCGCCTGGCTGCTGTTCGCCTATGCCGTCTCGCTGGCGGTGGCGATGTCGGTGGAGTCCGAAGGCTGGGCCACGTTCGCGATGATCGGCTCGATGGTGATGATCAACCCCTACATCATGGGCTTGGCGCAACTCGACGCCGTGCGCACCTACACCAGCAAGGACGCGATCGTGTGGACCACGCCGACCGTGGCGATCATGGGCACGCTGACCCTGCTCGCGCTGGCGGTGATCGGCCTCACCACCTGGCATCACGCCCGCAAGCCGGCGTTCTACTGAAGCCATGACCGCGGGCGCGGCGCAGGAGCGCCTGCACTACCTCGACCACCTGCGCGCGCTGGCCATGCTGGCCGGCGTGTTCTTCCACGCCGCGCTGGCCTACAGCCCGCTGATGAGCGGCTTCTTCCCGACCGCCGACCGGCAGAACAGCGCCTGGGTGGACGGCTTCGCCTGGGCCCTGCACCTGGTCCGCATGCCGTTGTTCTTCCTGGTGGCGGGCTTCTTCGCCGCCTGGGTGCTGGAAAAACGCGGCGGCGCCGCGCTGCTGCGCCAGCGCGTGCGGCGCATCCTGCTGCCCTTCCTGGTGGCCTGGCCGCTGGTATTCATCACGTTGTCGGCGGGAATCGTCTGGGCCGCGGACAACGTGCAGCATCCCTCGGCCCTGCTGGCCATGGTGCGCGCGTGGATGCAGATGCCCGACCCGCCCCAGGGCCCGCCGCCGACCACGATGCACCTGTGGTTCCTGTACTACCTGCTGCTGTTCGGCGTGCTGCACTGGGTGCTGCGCACCTTCGCCCTGGGCAGGCTCGGGCGCTGGCTGATGGCGCGGCCGGTGGGTTTGCTGTTGCTGGGACTGCCGCTGCTGATCTGGTCCGCGCTGGCCACCGTCAGCGCGCCGCACCCGGCGCCGGAAAGTTTCCTGCCGCAGTTCTGGGCCATCGTGTTCTACGGCGCCTTCTTCGCGCTGGGTGTCTTCCTGCAGGGCCAGCCCGACTGGCTGGACCGCGCGCGCCGGCATGTGCCTTGGATGGTCGCCGCGTGCGTCGTGCTGTACGCCGTCTTCCTGTGGCGCCTGTCGGTGGAACTGCCGACGGCGGTGGATCCGCGGGTGCCGCCGGTCGCGGGCTGGGGTATCGCTGCGCTTGAAGCCTGCCTCGCCGTCTGGGGCACGGTGCTCTGCCTGCTCGCGGGCCGGCGTTGGCTCGATCGCCCCAACCCCGTGCTCCGCTACTTCGCACAGAGCTCGTACTGGACCTACCTGCTGCACCTGCCGCTGCTGTTCGCGGTCCAGTACCTGCTGATGGACCTCGAATGGCACTGGCTGCTGAAGTTCGCGGTGGCCTCCGCCGCCACGCTGGCGGGCTGCCTGCTCAGCTACCAGGGGCTGGTGCGGCATACGCCGCTGCGGCGGTTCGTGGGCTGAACCGGCCGCCGCGCCGCTTTCAGTCGGACGTGTCGTCCGGACCCGGGGCGCCGGGCTTGCCGGTGTTCACGTAGCCCTGCCCGCCGCCCTGGCCGTAGTCGCGCTGGCGGCCGTCGAAGTCGGGGGGTGCGGAGTCGACGTCTTCCTGTGCCGCGTCTTCGTTGTTCTTTCGCGGCGGCCTGGCATCACCTGCGCCGCGCTCGCCGGGTTCGCGCAGCGCAGCGTCCCTCGCAGCGTCCTGCGCCGCCTGCTGACCCGGCGGGTCGTCGGGGCCGCCGTCGTAGCTGCGGTCGGCGGTCTGCTGGGCCTGCGATCCGGGGTCGGTGTCGCGTCCGCCGCGGCGGGGATTCGCCTCGCCCCAGCCCTCTGCATCCACGCGCGGCCCGTGCGGCTCCGCGTAACCGCCGTCGGCGAGGGTGCCGCCTGCCTTCGGGGAGTGGCGCTCGTCGGCGGAAGGAGACGCCGTGGTGTCGGGATTGCGATGGCGCGGGGGATTGCCCATCTGGTCTGCTCCGATGCGAAGCCGGCGTGGGGCCGGTGCTCGAAGAAGGCGCTGCAACAGGCGTGCCAACATTCCGCCCCGCCTGGGTGGACTTCACGAGGGACCGCCGGCGCCCGATCCTGCAGATTGCAAGGGCATCCTGCCGGACGAGGCCCGCGCGTTCCGTAGGCGAACGTCCCCTTTCCGCGGGGCCGGTGAATCCAGACGCCCCCGACCGCGCATCCAAGCCCCCGAAGCGCTGAACCTCAGCGCACCCCGGGAGCCGGGAAATGAAAACGATCGATGCGATTGGACGCACGCTGTGGGTCCTCGCCCTGGCGGCGGCCCTGGCCTGGACCCCCGCCGCCGCGACCGAACCCGCGCCCGTGCGCGGGCCGGACGGCGTGCTGGAGGAACAGGCCGCCCGCTTCTGGCAGGCCGTGTCCGCGCCGGCGCACGAACGCCAGGCCCTGCTGGAGCGCCATTTCAGCCCCGGCATGCGCGAGCGCAACGGCGACGCGCAACTGCTGGAAACCCTGGCCATGCTTTCCGAAGCCTTGGGCCCGGACCTGGCGACCTTGCCGGAACCCCGGGTGATCCCGGGCACGGAAGGCCCCGGCGGCGAGCTGCAGTACACGCTGCCGGGCGGCCGGCGCCTGTCGCTCACGCTGGTCGTGACCGCGGGCGAAGCACCCCGGATCGATCGTTTCGGCCTGCGGCCGCTGCCGCCTGAAGTGGCCGCGGTGACACCGGAGCAGCTGCCCGCGGTCATCGCGCAGCGGATCAAGGCCGACTCCGAAGCCGGCCGGTTCTCGGGCGCCGTGCTGGTGGCGCGCGGCGATCAAGTGATCCACGCCGAGGTCGTCGGCCTGGCGGATCGCAGGACCGGACGCGCCAACACCCTGGATACGCCGATCAACCTGGGCTCGATCAACAAGATGTTCACCGGCATCGCCATCGCCCAGCTGCAGGCGCAGGGCAAGCTGGACTGGCAGGACACCGTCGGCCGGCACCTGCCCGATTTCCCGAACGCGACGATCCGCGACCACGTGACGATCCACCAGCTGCTCACCCACACGTCCGGGGTCGGCGACTACTTCAACTCCGCGCACGCCGAGCGCAGGCACGAGCTCGACACCCAGCGGGAATTCCTGGAAACCTTCGTGGACGAACCGCTGCGGTTCGAGCCGGGCAAGGGCTTGGAATACAGCAATGGGGGCCCCGTCATCCTGGGCCTGATCATCGAGGCGGTCAGCGGCAGCGACTACTACCAGTACATCCGCGACCACGTTTACCGGCCGGCCGGCATGGCGCACGCCGACCACTACCGCAGCGACGACGTCGCCGCCGGGTTTGCGATCGGCTACCTCAAGGACGACGCAGGCGCCTGGCAGGACAACGGCAGCGAGCTGAGCCTGCGCGGATCCGCGTCCGGCGGCGGCTACGCCTCCGCCCGCGACCTGTTCGCCTTCTCGCGGGCCCTGGCGAAGGAGCGCCTGCTGCCGCGGGCCCGGCTCGAGACCCTGTGGACGCCGCACCAGCAGACCGGGCCCATGGGATACGGCTATCTTTCCAGCATCGGCGGCACGCCCGGGCACCGCTGGGTGGGCCACAACGGCGGCGCGCCGGGCATATCGGCCGAGTTCGCCCACTACCCCGACGATGACCTGGTGGTGATCGTGCTGGCCAACCAGGACCGCGGCGCGGAAGCCATGGGCGAGTGGCTGCGCGCACAGGTGGAAGCCTCCCTTTTCGAGACCAGCGAACCATGACCGGAGCAGACCCCATGGAGATCCTTCCCGTCCTGATCATCCCGGCGGCGATCATGCTGCCGCCGGTGCTGATCACCGCCCTGGTGCTGCGCTACCGCCGCACCCGCGCCGAGATGCGCTACCGCTTCCTGCTGCAGCTGGCCGAAGCCGGCGTCGCGCTGCCCGCCACCCTGCCGGGGGAAGCGGCGCCGCAGGACTGCGACCGCCGCCGCGCGCTGGTGCTGCTGGCCGGCGGCATCGGCCTGGGCCTGATGCTGGTCGCGCTGCCGCTCGAATTCCCCCGCGGCCATCGCGTGGCGGAACTCTGGGGCCTGGGCATCCTGCCGGTGATGCTGGGCCTGGGTTACCTGGGCAACTGGTATCTGTCCCGGCGCGGAAGCGCGAATGGGTGACGGCGATGCGCAGGCGCGCATCGACGCGGCCCTGGTCGCCAGGGCCCGGCAACCGGACGGCGCCCCCGCCTTCGAACAACTGGTGCGACGGCACCAGGGGCTGGTGCGCGCGCAACTGCGCCGGCTGCTGGGCGACGACCCCGCCCAGGCCGACGACCTGGCGCAGGAGGTGTTCGTCCTGGCCTGGCGCAAGCTGGACCAGTTCCGCGGCGAATCGCGCTTCGGCACCTGGCTGTACCGCATCACCTATGCGTGTTTCCTGCAGCACCTGCGCGGCCGCGGCGGGCGTTTGCCGCAGGGGCAGGTCTTGGACGAAGACGATGCGCCCGGCACGGACGGGCCGGGCCCCGAATGGGGCCTCGACCTGGACGCCGCGCTGCGCCGGTTGTCCATCAACCAGCGCGCGGCCCTGCTGTACTGCGTGCAGCTGGAATTCACCCACGAGGAGGCGGCCGTGGTGCTGGACATGCCGCTGGGCAGCGTGAAAACGCATGTGGCGCGCGGCAAGGCCCGGCTGCGGCAACTCCTCAAGGACTGGGCACCCTGAGACCAAGGCAATGACTGACCTCGACGACCAGAAGCTCGACGATCTGCTGCGCCGGCAGTTCCCCGGCGCCGTCGCGGACGACGGCTTCACGGCGCGCGTGATGCGCGCGCTGCCGCCGCGCCGCCAGCCGCGGTCCTGGCTGGTGCCGGGCGCCGCGGTGGCCGGCAGCCTGCTGGCCTGGCTGGCCCTGATGCCGTCGCCGGTCTGGCAGCAGGCGGCGCGCGAGTGGCTGGCGGGTGACCCCGGCGCCGCGACCGCCGGCATCGCCGTGCTGCTGCTGGCGATGACCCTGGCCGGCTGCGCGTGGTCGCTGGAAGAGAACTAGCTGGCGCGCATCAGCGCTCCGGCGCCACCTGTTCCGCCCAGGCCGCCGGCGCGCCCTGCCCGTCGAGGAAGGGGATCACCGTTTCGGCCAGCGCGGGCGACGAGAACACTTCGTAGTGCGTCAGGTTCGGAAGGATGGCCAGGCGGTTTTCCGACATGTGCTCGCGGCCCCAGCCGGCGTCGCGCAGGCCGCCGCCCAGCAGCTGGTAGAACTGCACGATGTGCTCGGGGCGCAGCATGTCGCTGTCGCCGTAGACCAGCATCACCGGCATGCGCAGGGTCCTGACCTCGTCCGACCAGTCGTAGGGCCGGCGCATCCAGGCGCCCATCTGGTCGAGCAGCTTCGGGAAGTCCTGCGGCCGCGGCGCACGTTCGCGGTAGACCTGGTACATCGGCGTGCCGACCATGTCCTTGGCCATCGCGCCGGTCAGCTGCGCCTGCAGCGGCAGCATCTCGGGATGGAAACCGTCGCGGGCGAAGCCGGCCGAGGCCACCACCAGGCGGCGCACTCGCGCGGGGTGCTGGATGGCCAGGCGCAGGCCCACGCCGCCACCCATCGAATAGCCCACCACGTCCACCTGCGGGTGGCCGAGTTCCGCCACCAGCACGGCCAGGTCGTCGGCCATCGCCTTGAAGTCGATCGGCCGGTCGCCCAGCGCGGTGCGGCCGTGCCCGTGCAGGTCGACGGCGATGACGGTGCGCGAGCGCGCCAGCATCGGCAGCACCGGCCCGAACATGTCCAGCGTTCCCAGCCCGCCGTGCAGCAGCAGCAGCGGTTCGCCGCGGCCGTGCAGCTCGTAGTAATAGCGCAGCCCGTTCACCGGCACGTAGCCGCTGCGCAGGGGCGCGGACGCCGCCGCGGGCGCGGCGGGTCCGGTGGTTTCGGCGGCGGCGGGTGCCAGGGTGGCCAGCAGCAGGGCGAGGACGGCGAGACAGCGGCGCGCGGACTGGGAAAGGTTCATCACGGATCTCCTGGAGGGCGAGCCCGACGACCGGGTTCACTGACTCGACGAACCAGCGGCACCGGATTCGACAGCCCCGCGGGTCCGGGCTGTCATTTGCACCGCGTTGGTGCAAACTGCGCCCATGCCCACCCCCTCCCGCCTCTGGGTCATCGACGACGACCGCGCCGTGCGCTTCGTGCTGGCCGAGGCCCTGCGCGATGCCGGTTACGCCGTCTCCGCCTTCGAAGGCGCGAAGCAGGCGCTGGCCGCGCTCGAAGACGAGCCCGCGCCGGACCTCGTCTTCACCGACGTCCGCATGCCCGAGATGGACGGCCTGGCCCTGCTCGAGGCCCTGAAGGCCCGCCGCCCCGACCTGCCGGTGATCGTGATGTCGGCCTATACCGACGTGGCCAGCACCGCCGGCGCCTTCCGCGGCGGCGCGCACGAATTCCTGTCCAAGCCCTTCGACCTGGACGAGGCCGTGGCCCTGGCCGAACGCGCGCTGCCGCAGCGCGCCGAACCCGCCGCCCAACCCGCACCACCAACCACCAACGACGAACTCATCGGCGACAGCCCCGCCATGCGCGAACTCTTCCGCGCCATCGGCCGCCTCGCCCAGGCGCCGCTGTCGGTGCTGATCACCGGCGAAACCGGCACCGGCAAGGAACTGGTGGCGCGCGCCCTGCACCGCGAATCGCCGCGCGCGCGCAAACCCTTCGTCGCGCTCAACACCGCCGCCATCCCGGCCGAGCTGCTGGAAAGCGAACTGTTCGGCCACGAGGCCGGCGCCTTCACCGGCGCCAACAAGCGCCACGTCGGCCGCTTCGAACAGGCCGACGGCGGCACCCTGTTCCTGGACGAGATCGGCGACATGCCCGCCGCCCTGCAGACCCGCCTGCTGCGCGTGCTGGCCGAGGGCGAATTCTTCCGCGTCGGCGGCCGCGAACTGATCAAGGTGGACGTGCGCGTCATCGCCGCCACCCACCAGGACCTGGAAGCCAGGGTGCGCGACGGCAGCTTCCGCGCCGACCTGCTGCACCGCCTGGACGTGGTGCGCCTGCAGCTGCCGCCCCTGCGCGAACGCAAGGGCGACGTGCCGGCCCTGGCCGCGCGTTTCCTGGCCCAGGCCGCGAAAAAACTCGGCGCTCCCGCCAAACGTTTCCACCCCGAAGCCCTGAAGCGCCTGCAGGCCCACGACTGGCCCGGCAACGTGCGCGAACTCGAGAACCTGTGCTGGCGCCTGGCCGCCCTGGCCCCCGGCGAAGCCATCACCCCGCGCGACCTGGGCAGCGCCCTGCGCAGCGGCCCCGGCACCGACCCCGGCGACTGGACCCGCCCCCTGGCCCAGGCCGTGCGCGAGGCCCTGGCCCGCGGAGACACCGCCCTGCACGCCACCCTGCGCGAAAAGTTTGACCAGGTTCTGCTGGAGACCGCGTTGGACCACACCGAGGGGCACCGGCAGCAGGCGGCGGAGAAGCTGGGGTTGGGGAGGAATACGGTGACGCGAAAGTTGGGGGTGGTGCGGGGGCGGAATAAGCACTGAGCGCTTCATCGGTCCGGGCGTGACGGACCACCAGATCGCGCAGTTGATGGTTCCAGACAGCATGGATCTACCCCAACGGGCTGGCGATGCCGAGTTGCCCATCGCCAGCCAGAGCGGATCGACTCATCGCTCGATATTGCGATCCAGGAACTCAAGCATGCGCTCCGCGATCTCCTCGCCATGCGTCTCGATCGCGAAGTGCCCCGAATCGACGAAGCGCACCTCGGCCTTCGGGTTGTCGCGCTGGTAGGCTTCCGCGCCGGCGGGGAGGAAGAAGGGGTCGTTCTTGCCCCAGATCGCCAGGGTCGGCGGCTGGTGCTGGCGGAAGTAGGCGTGCAGGGCTTCGTATTGCTTGATGTTGCTGCCGTAGTCCAGCAGCAGGTCCATCTGCGGCTCGTCGCCGTGGCGCGCGATCGCGGCGGACGCCAGCTGGTAGCTTTCCGGGGCGATCAGCGACGTGTCTTTGACGCCTTCGGTGTACTGCCACTTGATCATGTCGGGCGTGTTGAAGCGGCGCAGCGCCTCGCGGTTCCCGGCGGTGGGCGCGGCCCAGGCCTTGCGCATGTCGGCCCAGCCTTCGCTCAGGCCTTCTTCGTAGGCGTTGCCGTTCTGGCTGACGATGGCGGTGATCTTCTGCGGGTTGGCCACGGCCAGGCGCCAGCCCACGGGTGCGCCGTAGTCGAACACGTAGATCGCGTAGCTATCCAGGCCCTTCTCGACCGTGAAGGCGTCGATCACCTGGGCCAGGTTGTCGAAGGTGTAGTTGAACTTGACCCCGGGCTGGACCGTGGTCTGCCCGAACGCCGGCAGGTCCGGCGCGATCACGTGGTAGCGCTCGGCCAGCACCGGGATCAGGTCGCGGAACATGTGCGAGGAGGCTCCGAAGCCGTGCAGCAGCAAAACCTTCGGCGCATCGGTCGGGCCGGCCTCGCGGTAGAACAGGCTGACGCCCTGGATCTCGGCCGTCCGGTAGTGGACCTGGCGGGGGGCGTCGGCCGCGGTGGCCGACAGGGGGCCGCCCAGGGCGGCGGCAAACAGCAGGGCTTTGGCGTTCATGGCGGTTCCTCGGGGTGGGGTGGGTGGCCGGAAGTAACCTTTCAATGAACGTTTAGAAGGTTACGGTGGCGGAGTCTGCGCCGGCCGATGTAACCTGTCAACAATTATTTTGGAGGTTATCCAATGGCCACCGCAGCAACCCGGGAAACGAAGGGCATGACCGAAGCGCCCCGGCTGGGCGACCACCTGGCCCTGGACCTGCTGAACACCGAGGCCCGCGTCCAGGGCCAGACCTTCGACTTCTGGACGAGCAACCAGGACGTGCTGCGGTGGCTGGCCCAGAACGGCGTCGCGCAGACCGGCAAACAAACAGCGCCCGCGGATCTGCTGCAGCGGGGCCGGGAGTTGAGGGCCGTCGTGCGCGACCTGGTCACGGCCCGCAAGCAGGGCGCGCGTGTGGATATCGACGCGCTGAACCACTTCCTGCATCCCCACCTCACGTCCCCGCAGCTTCAGCGCGACGGCGAGGGCCATCTGGTGATGACCCGCGTGGCCCGCGGCGACACCACCGCGTCCCTGCTCGGCCCGGTGGCCGAAGCCGCCGCGGAGCTGTTGGCCGAAGGCGACTTCACCCTGGTCCGGCAGTGCGAGCACGAGGACTGCGTGCTGTGGTTCTACGACCGCACCAAGTCCCACAAGCGGCGCTGGTGCAGCATGGCGCTGTGCGGCAACCGGCATAAGGCCGCGCAGTTCAGGAAGCGCGGCAGCGGGACGTCCGCGGAACTTGCGCGTGCACCTGCCCGGAAAAGCACGAAGGCCTGAGCGGCCCCGGAAAGATCAGCGCGGCACCTGGATCTCCGGCGCCTGCCGCGCCATCAGCTCCACCCCCCAGTCCATGAACACCCGCAGTTTGCGGCTGACGTGCCGGCTGGGCGGGAAGGCCAGGTACAGCGGCATTGCATCCAGCTGCCAGTCTTCGAACAGCGGCACCAGTTCGCCGCGGGCCAGCGGGGCGCGGGCCATGTATTGCGGCAGCCACAGCACGCCCAGGCCCGCCACGCCGGCGGCGAGGTAGGCGTTGCCGTCGTCCACGGTCAGCACGTTGCGGCTGCGCACTTCCAAATGTTCGTCGCCGCGGCGCAGGCTGTGGACCAGTGGGGCGCCGGTGCGTGAGCCGCGGTAACCGATGACCACATGCTGGTCGTAGTCCAATGCCCGCGGTGATGCCGGTGTGCCGGCGCGGGCCAGGTAGGCCGGCGCGGCGTACACGCCCAGTCGCAGGTCGGCCACGTGGCGGGCGCGCAGCGAGGTCTCGGTGAGTTCGCCGCCGCGCAGCACGCAGTCCACGTTTTCATCGATCAGGTCCACCTTGCGGTCGCTCACGCCCAGGTCCAGCTGGATATCCGGGTAGCGCGCATGGAAGTCGGGCAGGGCCGGCACCAGCACCAGGGTGGCCAGCGGGGCGGGTACGTCCACGCGCAGCCGGCCGCGCGGCGCGGTGGAGGCCGCGGACAGGCTGGTCTCGGCATCGTCCAGGTCGGCCAGCAGGCGCACCACGCGTTCGTAATACGCGGCGCCGTCGGCGGTCACGTTCACCTTGCGGGTGGTGCGGTTGAGCAGCTTCACCCGCAGGTGCGTTTCCAGCTGCTGCACCAGCTGGGTCACGCGGGTCTTGTTGGTCTGCAGCGTGTCGGCGGCCCGGGTGAAGCTGCCGGTTTCCACCACGCGGGCGAAGGCCTGCATCGCGTCCAGTCGGTCCATGCGCGGCTCCGGGCGGCGGGATTGTTTGGATTCTACAAACAGTGAAGCCGGGTCCGATGCGTTTATCCGGCCGGGGCCGGTACCTAGATTGGCGGGCACGACCCATTACAGGAGTACCCCCATGACCCGCGACGCCATCTTCCCCGCTGGCCGCCATGCGCTCTACGCCACCCACCGCTATTCGGCCGCCATCCGCTCCGGCGACCTGCTGTTCGTCTCCGGCCAGGTCGGCAGCCGCGACGACGGTTCGCCCGAACCCGATTTCGAAGCCCAGGTGCGCCTGGCCTTCGCCAACCTGCAGGCCACGCTGACCGCCGCCGGCTGCAGCCTGGACGACCTCGTCGACGTCACCACCTTCCACACCGACCCCGAACGCCAGTTCGACACCGTGCTCGCGGTGAAGGACGAGGTCTTCCCGTCCGTGCCCTATCCGAACTGGACCGCGGTCGGCGTGAACTGGCTGGCCGGCTTCGATTTCGAGATCAAGGTGATCGCGCGGATTCCGGCGTGACGCGCAGGGCGCACATCCCTGCGCGTCACGCCGATGCGGACGCAGTGGTCGGGGACTCAGTCCTCGATCGCCTCCACGCCCTGCCGATCCAGCTCCAGCAACCGCGCCCGCATCGTCGCCAGCTGCTCCGGCGTGTGGCCCACCCAGCCCAGCACCTCGCCCACCACGCGCAGCGGCTCGCGCGTGCGGTAGGACCGGGTCGGGTTGCCGGGGAAACGCTGGTTGGTGAGGTTGGGGTCGTCTTCGATCGGGCCGGTGGGCTCGACGATATAGATGCGACCGCGGCCTTCGCCCTGCGCCAGTTCCGCGCCCCAGGTGGCGGCCTCCAGCATGGCGGTCAGGTAGACGAAGCGGGCGGCGCGGCGCTGGCCGAAGTTCGAGGCACGGCCGGCCACGATCAGGTCGCCGGGGGAAAGATCGGCCTTGGTGCCGTGGTACCAGAAGGTTTTTTCGGTCATCGGTGGATTCGCTCGTGGGCCTGTCGGTTCGACAGGGCGGCGATACTGCGGCGGCCGCCGGGCCTTGCCGCAAGCCCCCCGGCGATATATAAATTTGTTGTGGGAAGCGCCGGCGCTTCCCATTTTTTTTGCCTTGCGGAAGGTCAGTCGGGCGAGCACCCGGATGAATTGGGAAGTAATGAGGACGATTCGGCACCTTTCGTCCGAGCTGCTCCGGGATAGTGGCCTCACCGGGACCGACCCGGTCCATCCACTCCCAAGGAGCTCCGCCATGAACATCCTCGCCCCGCTGGTCCTCGCCTCCGCCCTCGGCCTGAGTGCCGCCGCTGCCGCCGCCACCCCGTCGCCCATCGCCGATACCCGCCCGACCGTGGTGCTGGTGCACGGCGCCTTCGCCGACGGTTCGTCCTGGAACAAGCTCATTCCGCTGCTGCAGGCCCAGGGCCTGGACGCGGTCGCGGTGCAGAACCCGCTGACCTCGCTGGAAGACGACGTCGCGTTCGCCAACCGGGTCATCAACGCCCAGGCCGGCCCGGTCGTGCTGGTCGGCCATTCCTGGGGCGGTTCGGTCATCACCCAGGCCGGTGGCCACGACAAGGTGAAGGCCCTGGTCTACGTCGCCGCCTTCGCGCCCTCGCTGGGCACCGCGCCGGTGGTCGACACGAAGGACTTCCCGGCGCCTCCGGGCTTCGCGCACTTCATCACCGACGCCGAAGGCTTCCTCACCCTGCCCGCCGACGCCATCGCCCGCGATTTCGCCCAGGACGTCAGCGCCGAAGAAGCCAAGCTCATCCACGCCACCCAGGGCGCGGTGCGCGGCGCCAACTTCGAGCAGCCGGTCACCGTGGCCGCGTGGACCACCAAGCCTTCCTGGTACATCGTCGCGGCTGAAGACCGCATGATCGACCCGGGTGCGCAGCGCGCGCTGGCGGAGAAGATCGGTGCCAACACCACCGAGCTGCAGACCAGCCATGTGCCAATGGTGTCGAGCCCGGAAGAAGTGGCGAAGGTGATCGTGGAAGCGGCGCGCGCAGCGGCGAAGTAGGACGTGAGCAAAGCCGGCCTTGGGGAACGCCGACGGCCTTCCCCGGGCCGGCGCAGTGGCTCAGTGCTGCGACGGCCCCTCCGGACCGGCCGCCGCCACCACCGGCCACAGCGCGTCCAGGCAGTGTTCGAACACGCGCAGGGCGTCTTCGATCCCGGCGACGGTCATCGCCGCATAGCCCATCAGCAGTTCACCGCGGTCCGGCGGTTCCAGGTAGTAGGGCGCCATCGTGTACAGGCCCAGGCCCTGCCGTCGGGCCAGCGCCACCAGCGCCTCCGCGCCGGCACGGCCGCCCTGGCGCAGGCGCAGCACCAGGTGCATGCCGGCATGCGCGTCGCCCAGGTCCAGGCGGCCGTGGCTGCAGCCCTGCAGGCCCTCCACCAGCGCGTTGCGCCGGCGCCGCAGCTCGATCGCGGTGCGGCGCAGGTGCCGTTCGAAGGCGCCGCTGGCCATGAAGTGCGCCAGCGCCGCCTGTTCGATCGCCGGGCTGCCGAAGTCGGCCAGCCACTTCGCGGCGACGAAGTCCCGGCGCAGGCGCGCGGGCAGCACCATGTAGCCCAGGCGCAGCGACGGGAACAGCGCCTTGGAGAAGCTGCCGACGTAGATCACGCGCCCCTCGCGGTCGAGCGCGTGCAGGGGCGTCAGCGGCGCACCGTCGTGGCGGAACTCGCCGTCGTAGTCGTCCTCCCAGATCCACGCGTCGCTGGCCGATGCCCATTCCAGCAGCGCGACGCGCCGCCGCAGTGACATCACCGCGCCGGTCGGGAACTGGTGCGAGGGCGTGACGAAGGCCACGCGCACGTCGCCCGCCGGCATCGCGTCCACCTGCAGGCCTTCGGCATCCGCCGGCACCGCGTGCACGTGCGCGCCGTGCACCTGCAGGCCCACGCGCAGGGCGTTGTAGTGCGGCTCTTCGATCACCGCGCCGTCGCCGGCCTCCAGCAGCACGCGTGCGCTCAGCGCCAGCGCCTGCTGGGTGCCGGCCACCACCAGCACGTCGGCCGGCGTGGCGCGCACGCCGCGGTGCCGGGCCAGGTAGTCGCAGATCGCGCTCCGCAGCGCCGGCAGTCCCTGCGCGGACCCGTAGCCCGGCTCGGTGTAATGGGCCGCGTGCGTCAGCGAGCGGGCCCAGGCCTCGGCCAGCCCCGGGTGGGTCATCGGCGCGCCGTACTGGAAGGCGTGCCGTGCGCCCGGCATCGGGCGGCCGGGCAGGTCGCGCACGTCGAGGCTGGCGCGGGCGCGGCGGGTGTAGGCCGTGGTCGGCCCCGCGGACGCGGCGACCGGCGGCGCGGCCGGCAGCGGCGCCGGCGTGGGCACGGTCACGAAGCTGCCGGCGCCGACCCTGGCTTCCAGCAGGCCTTCGACCTGCAGCTGTTCGTACACCGCCATCACCGTGTTGCGCGACAGTCCCAGCTGCCGCGCCAGCTCGCGCGTGGGCGGCAGCCGCGCACCGCAGGCGTGGCTGCCGTCGAGCAGCCGGGCCTTCAGTGCGCGCAGCAGCTGCGCCTGCAGCGTGCCGGAACCGTCGAGGGTGAGGATCATGCCCGGCTCCCGGGTTCATTGGCTCCATCACGTGGCAAGCCTGGGGGCTTGGCCAGCGCCATTTCCCGCCGCGGGCATGGGGCCAATCCGCGGCCGCGCCCGCCGGAAACCACTATGGGTGGATTGGCACCATCGCCACGGCCCTGCGGTGGACCTTGTTCCGCGCGGCACACGGCGCCCACGCTGCGGGCACAAGCCCCCCACGCAGGAGTCCGCCATGAACCGCCGCGCCGCCCATGCTTCCGTCCTTGCCCTCGCCTTCGCCGCCTCCGCCGCCGTGCTGGCGCCGGCCCCCGTGCAGGCCACCGGGGAGTGGCCGCCGGTCCTGCAGCGCTACTGCGAGCAGGCCTTCGACACCGCCCAGCGCATCGACATGGAGTCGTTCCGCGACTACGACGCGCAGGCCTTCCGCGACATCCACACCGAAGACGCGGTGACCGTGTTCGGCAGCGGCGCCTACCGGGTCGGCATCGACGCGATCATGGCGGCGCTGGCCGGCCACTTCGCCAACCGCGAGGCGGTCTGGGAATGGACCGAGCTGCACCGCGAGGTGAAGGGCTGCGACACCGCCTTCATCATCTACGACACCACCTACTCGATCCCGTCCATCGGCTACCGCGCACGGGCGCGCACCGGCGTCACCTACACCTTCGAACGCGGCCGCTGGCTGGCGGTGTTCGACCAGAGCACCCCGCTGCCGCCGGCGCCGTGATCGCGCGGCGGGTCCTCTCCGGCCGTCACGGCATCTCCGCGCCTTTCGCCGCTCGCACGGGGATGCCGGTGGCGTCGAAGCCTTCCAGGCAGTGCACGTTCACGCCGAAATGGTCGGGCGTGACGCGCTTGCGGTGGAAGGTGTAGATGCCGCAGACGGTGCAGAAGTGGTGCGTGGCCGTGTGGGTGTGGAAGCGGTAGCTGCCGAGCCTGGCGCCGCCGGCCAGCAGGCGCAGCGCGGATTCGTGCACCCGCACCATCAGCGCGTTGCGGCGGCGGCAGATCGAGCAGTCGCAGGTGGTCAGCTCGGCGAAGTCGCTGACGATGGCGAAGCGGACGGCGCCGCAGTGGCAGCGTCCGCCGACCGTCCTTAGTGCGCGGCCGGGCGTGGCGTCCGGCGTGACGGGTCCCTGGCTCATGGATGGCCTGCTTCCGTCGCCTGTTCCCGCAGGAACACCGGCAGGTCGGTGGCGGGCGGAAAGTGGCCCAGCGTGTAGAGCATGTCGGCGACGTGGCCGCGGTGGTAGGTGCCATGGTTGACCACGTGCAGCAGGATGTCGCGGCGGCTAATGGCGCCGCGGCCGCCGTCGATGAATCCAAAGACGACGCGCTGGTCCAGCGCCCGCGCCGTGAGCGCGCCGGCGTAGGCGACATACCACTGGTCCATCGCGCACTGCGCTGCGGCCAGTTCGTCCAACCCCGGGCAGTGGGCCGGGTTGCGCGACTCCAGGCCATGCGGCTGTCCCAGGAGATGGCAGCGCCAGACGTGGTCCATCGCGAAGGAATGATGCAGCGTGCGGAGCAGGCTGCCGAAGTAGATCGGGCGCGGCGCGGTGAGCGCGGCGGCCGGCACCGCGGCCACCGCGGCCAGGAAGCGGTCGTCCGCCCAGGCCTTGTAGCGGGTGAGCTGCCGCACGGCCTTCATCGGCGCCCCGCCCGCCGGGGCCACGGCCGGCGCGGGGCGGAGGCCGTGGTCACCGCGTGTCCCGCACCTGGCGCAGGACCCGCTCGACCGCGTCGATCACCGCCTGCGGGCGTTCGACCTGCAGGTTGTGGTGGCTCATCGGCACCATTTCCTGCGTGCCGCGCCGCGACAGGGCCGCGGTCTGTTCGTGCGCGCGGCGCCAGGCCCGGTAGTGCACTTCGCTGGTGGCGTCGGACAGGTCCCACAGCCCGTGCGTCAGCACAAGCAGCGGCAGGTCGCCCAGCGGTGCCGGCCCCGAAAACAGCCGCGCGTAGCGGGCGTCGGCCTCCGGGTGCTCGCCGTACATGCTGTCGCGCAGTTCGCGCCACTGCGTGTCCTGGTAGCTTTCGGTGGCCTGCAGCACCCGGCGGTCGGCCAGGATGGCCTCGCCCAGCGGCGTGCGCTCCGGATCGGTGCAGCGGCGGTACGCGCTGTCGTCCAGGCCGCCGCCGCGGGCCTTGCGCGCACATTTGCCAAAATGCGCGATCAGGCCCGACACGCCTTCGGCCTCCTTGCGCGCGTTGCGCACCAGGGCCGGCCCGTAGCGCGTGGACAGCTCGTCGCCGACGCGGTCCCAGAGGCGTTCTTCGGACGGATCCACCAGCACCAGGCCCGCGACCCGGCCGGGCCGGGTCGCCGCGAACAGCTTGGCGTAGAAGCCGCCCAGGGAATGCCCCACCAGCAGCACCGGTTCATGGATGCCGGCGCCGTCGAGCAAGCGCGCCAGGTCCGCGACCACCGCCTCGGGCGTGCGCGGATCGGGCGACGGGTCGCTGTAGCCCATGCCGGCGCGGTCGTAGGAGCAGGCGCGCGTGCGTTTCGCCACCGCCGGCTGGATCAGCGCCCAGGTGTTGGACCAGTCGCTGAGCCCGGATTCGAACACCACGGTCGGTTGGCCCTCGCCCATGCAGTGCAGGTTGATGTGGCGGCCGCCGCCGACGTCGATGCGCTGCTGCGGCCGGGCGTATTCGCCGCCGACCGCCTCGACCGGCACCGGATCCGCGGCCAGGGCCGACACCACGGCCAGGCCGGTGATGGCCGCCACCAGGCCCAGGCGCATGGCCATCGCCGCAATGCGCAGCGCGCGGGGTGCGGAGTATTCGATGCGGGTTTCCGGCATGGGGTGCCTCAGGCGGTGGGAAGCGGGAAGGCGTGCACGACGGCCGCCATGTCGGCGTCGCCGTGGCCGGCGTCCAGCGCGGCGCGGTAGAGGCCGGCGCATTGGCGGATCAGGGGCGTGTCGCGGCGCTCGCCTTCGGACTGGTGCAGCACCAGCCCGGCGATGGTGCTGACGTCGCGGATGGCGGCCTGCGCCGAGAAATCGCCGCGCACCAGCTTGTCCAGCTTGGTGCGCGAGACGGCGCTGGCCATCGGACCCGCGTCGAGCACCTGCCTAAGCAGGTCCAGGTCCACCCCGGCGTGGCGCGCGGCGTGGACCGTTTCGGCCAGCACCGTGACCGTGCCGATCAGGTAGTGGTTGGCGGCCAGCTTCAGGCGAAGCGCGCCGGGCACCGGGCCGCAGCGGAACACGCGCTGGCACAGCGGCGCCAGCAGCGGCAGCACGGTGTCCACCGCATCGTCGCGTCCGGCCACCATGCCGACCAGCTGGCCCTGCTCGGCCGGCAGCCGCGACCCCGACACCGGCGCCTCCACGTAAGCGCCGCCGGCCGCGGCCACCTCGGCCTCCAGCTGCGCCGAATACCCGGGCGACGTGGTGCCCAGGTGCACGATGACCAGGCCGCTTACCCGCGTCGCGAAGGCCGGCGTGCCGCGCCCCAGCACAGCGTCGATGGCCGCGCTGTCGAGCAGCATCAGCATCACCACCGTGCAGTGCTTGAACAGGTCCTGCACCGACGCGGCCTGCTCCGCCCCTTCGGCCACCAGGGCGCGGCATTTTTCCGGAGACCGGTTCCACACCCTCACCCCGAACCCGGCGCGCAGCAGGTTGCGCGCCATCGGTTCGCCCATGTGCCCGATGCCGACGAAGCCAGGCTTCACAGGATCGTCTCCGCTCCGAACAGCGGTTCGCCGTACAGGCGCTTGCGCAGGAAGGCCAGCACCTCGTCGCGGGCCCGGATGGTCGGTTCGCCCGCGGCGTCGACCAGATGCGCGGTGAGTACGCTGTGCGGGGTGCCCACCACGTGCTTGAAGAAGGGCGGCGGTTCCGGGTTCGCGGCGCTGTCGGGCAGCACGCGGCCGTCGAAGCGCGGGCCCAGCGCGGCCCGGTATGCGGCGAACCGTTCGGCCCGGCAGTGGCGATCGCCCTCGAAGCGGTAGGCGAGCACGCTCAGGTCCTCGCGCTCCAGCCGCGCGCGCACCGCCGCCAGTTCGTCGGGACTGCTTTCCAGCGCCGCGGGGTCGTCCAGCGGCAGCGAGGGCTGGGCCAGCACCGGGGCCAGCATCGCCGGCTCCAGCATCATCGACAGCGCGAAGTTGCCGGTGAAGCACATTCCCACCGCGCCCACGCCGGGCCCGCCGCACTCGTCCATCGCGGTGCGCGCGAGCCGGCGCAGCCAGCCGGTCACGGGGCTGGCGCCCTGTCCGGCCAGCGCGCGGAACTCGGCGCCGACGCAGGCCCGGCGCAGCACGGCCAGGCCCGCCTCCGCTTCCGGGTAGGCGCCATCAGTGCCGAACAGCGAGGGCAGGTAGACCGTGAAGCCACCATGCCGCACCCAGCGCGCGAAACGCGCCACGTGCGGGCTGATGCCGGGCATCTCGGCCATCACCACCACCGCCGGCCCCTGGCCCGAGACGTGCACGCGCTTGCTGGCGCCATCGAAGGTGTAGGTGCGCGCGTGGAAGTCGGCCAGCGCATCGTCCTGCGGGGAAAGGTGGGGCGCGTCCATCGGGGTCCTTGGCGTGTCCGGGTCAGGTTCGCAGCGGGCGTTCGAGCAGCAGCAGGCGCAGCGCCAGGCCGAACAGCAGGCCGGCCTGCAGGCGGTCGAGCCAGCGCAGCGACGGGCCGCGCCCGCGCAGCCAGGCCGCGGCCGCGCCGCTGCACAGGCCCAGCAGGCCGTGGAAAACCAGCGCGATGCCCGACAGCAGCAGGCCCAGCACGAGAAGCTGCGCGCCGACCGGGCCGCGCGCCGGATCGACGAACTGCGGCAGGAAGACCAGGAAGAACAGCAGCGCCTTGGGATTGAGCAGGCTCACCAGGACGGCGGCCTGGAAGGCCTGCCGCAGCGACGCCTTCGCCGGCGCGGGATTGATTCCGGTGCGGCGCGTACGCAGGGCCTTGAAGCCGAGCCAGGCCAGGTAAGCCGCGCCCAGCCACCGCAGCCCGTCGAAGGCCGGCGGCCAGGCCGCGAACAACGCCGCGATGCCGGCGCAGACCAGCCCGGTCATCACCAGGTCGGCGGCGAAGATTCCCGTTGCCGAGGCCAGCCCGCCGCGCGTGCCCAGCGACAGGCCGTGCGAGACCACCAGGGCCATGTTCGGGCCCGGCGACACCATCAGCCCCAGCACGGCGAGCGAGAACAGGACGAGCGTGGCAAGGGTCGGCATCCGGTTCTGTCGCCACGGGTCGAAGGCTGCGGTGGTCGTCATTACAGTCTCGACAGCGCGGGGCCTCCAGTGTCCAATAAGACATCTTTCGTGCGGATACGGACATGGCGGACTTCGAGGTGCTGGTGCTGGAAGGCACCAATCCCAGCGGCGTGGCGATGACGCGCGACATCCTTTCCGCCGCGGCGCTGTTCGCGGCGCGGCAGGGCGACGCGGCGCCGACCTGGGGTTTCCATTCGCCGCTGGGCGGGCGCGTGATGCTGCAGGGCGGCATCGGCGTCGAGACCCGGCGTTTGCCGGCGCGCGGAAAGAGCCGTGCGTCGATCCTGCTGGTGCCCGGGCTGTGGGTGATGAACGCGCGCGAGCTGATGCGGCGCCTCGAGGCCGACGACTGCCGGCGCGCGGTCCGCAGCATCGCCGCGCACGTCGCCGCCGGCGGCCAGGTGGCGGCCTCGTGTTCGGCGGTGTTCCTGCTGCAGGCCGCGGGCGTGCTGGCCGGGCGGCAGGCGACCACGACCTGGTGGCTGGCGCCGGAGCTGGTGCGCATCGCGAAGGACACGCAGGTGGCGGCGAACCGGATCCTCTGCGTCGACGGGCCGGTGATCACCGCCGGCGCGGCGTTCGCGCAGTCGGACGTGATGCTGTACCTGCTGCGCAAGCGCTTCGGCGCCAAGGTCGCCGACGCGGTGTCGCGCGTGCTGCTGCTGCACGAGCGCAGCGAGCAGGCACAGTTCGTGCTGCCGGCGATGCTGGCCAGCGGCGACGCCCTGGTCACGCGCCTCACCGAGCGGGTCGAGGCGTCGCTGCCGTCGGTGCCCTCGGTGCCGGAACTGGCGCGCGAACTGTGCGTGTCCGAACGCACGCTCGGCCGCCATGTGCGCCGCGCGACCGGCATGGGCACCAGCGAGATGATCCAGAGCATCCGCCTGCACCGCGCCCGCAGCCTGCTGCAGAACACGCGCATGGCCATCGAGCAGGTCGCGGCGGCGGTGGGCTACCAGGACGCCACCGCGCTGCGCCGGCTGATGCGCAAGGTCGGCGGCGCCACGCCGCGCCAGTTCCGCAGCTCGGCGGACGTGGGCGCGGCTTGACGGCCGGCGCGCCTTCCCCCCCCAAGTACACATCGGCCTTCCGGAAAATCCCGCCATGACGCCGATAGACATCCGCGACGCGCACGCCAACGACACCCTCCGCCTGGCCGACTGGGCCGTCGCCATGGCCTGGGAAACCGAGCAGAAGAAGCTCGACCCCGACACCGTGCGCCGCGGCATCCGTGCGGTGTTCGACGAACCCGGCCGCGGCCGCTACTTCGTCGCCGAGCGCAACGGCCAGCCTGCCGGAACCCTGATGCTGACCTACGAGTGGAGCGACTGGCGCAACGGCGACTGGTGGTGGATACAGAGCGTCTACGTGGCGCCGGAGCACCGCCGCCAGGGCGTGTACGCCGCGCTGTACGCGCACGTGAAGCAACTGGCCCTGGCGCGGCCCGACGTCTGCGGCCTGCGGCTCTACGTCGAACACCACAACGCCAACGCCCAGCGCACCTACGAGTCGCTGGGCATGGTGGATGCGGGCTACCGGATGTACGAGGCGGCGCTGGCAAAACGGTGAGCCCGCCCGGCCGCGGCGGGATTGGCCCTTCGCCCGGCGCGGCGCCGTTATCCTGTCCGTGCCCGCGCCAGCGGACACGGACGAAGCCACGTCCTTTCCAGGAGCCTGCCATGCGCCCGACCCTCGCCCTGCTTGCTGCAGCGCTGTGCCTCAGCCCCGCACACGCCGTCGAGCCGCACGGCGGTCCCGTGATCGACATGCACCTGCATGCCTATTCGATGGACGAGATCCCGCCCGGTGCGCCCAGCTGCCCCGGCGACCAGCAGGTGCGGGTGCCGACCATCGACCCGCGCGAGGAGATCGATTTTTCCGCCTTCGTCACCTGCCAGAAGCCGATCTTCGCGGCCGCCGACGACGCCGGCCTGCGTGACGGGACCCTGGCCGCGCTGCGCAAGCACAATGTGCGCCGGGCGATGACCGGCGGGCCGGTGGAGAGGGTGGCCGACTGGCGCCGGGCCGCGCCGGACGTGATCGTGCCCGGCGTGTCCTTCGGCACCCGCAAGGACACGTCCATCGAAGAACTGCGCCGCCTGCACGCGGCCGGCCAGCTGGCGGTGCTGGGCGAGGTCTACATCCAGTACCGCGGCCACCGCCCCGACGATGCGCGCTACGCGCCCTACTTCGCGCTGGCCGAAGAGCTCGACATCCCGGTCGGCATCCACCTGGGCGAGGGCCCGCCGGCGGCGGCGCGTTTCCCCGGTTACGAGGACTACCGCGCCAGCCTGGGCTCGCCCTTCCTGCTCGAGGACGTGCTGCGCAAGCACCCGAAGCTGCGCATCTACGTGATGCACTACGGCTCGCCGCTGGTGGACGAGATGATCGCGATGATGTTCACCCACCCCAACCTGTACATCGACATCAGCTGCAACAACTGGGCCTTCCCGCGCGCGCAATTCCACGACGCATTGAAGCGGTTTGTCGACGCCGGCCTGGAGAAGCGAATCCTGTTCGGCTCCGACCAGATGTACTGGCCGGATGCGATCGGCGAGTCGATCAAGGCGGTGGAGCAGGCGCCCTTCCTCAGCGCCGGCCAGAAGCGCGACATCCTCTACAACAACGCCGCGCGTTTCCTGCGCCTGGGCGAGGCCGAGATCGCCGCCGACCACGCGCCGCGCTGAGCCGCGCGGCGAGACGCGTCAACCCCCAGGTGCCGCCGCGACGCGCCGGTAGGCGACGGGCGGCGAATCGCCTTCTTGCTCCTTGTTCGCCGGGTCGTTCGGTGCGTAGACCTCGTCGCGCAGGTACAGCGCCTCGCCCTTCACCTCGATCCAGAAAGAATCCTGGTGCCAGCCGTCGGTGGGCTGCAGGCCGGTGCCGTCGAAGAAGGCGAAGCTGAGGCGTTTCGGGTCACCGTCGTCCACCAGCGTCAGGCGCGGCTGGTTGCCCTGCGGGCAGTAGTGCGTGGCCAGAAGGCGGTCGCCGTCGAGGTGGTACATCGTGATCGACTCCCGCCCCGGCCCCAGCGTCCAGGTTTCCACCAGCACGCTGCCGCCGGCGCTGAGCCGATAGTCCACGGTGTGCTTGCGACCATTGGAGAATTCGCCTTCCCAGCGCCCCTGCAACCCGGACAGCGCGACGAATGCGTCTGCCGCAGTCTCGTCGGCCACGGCGGCGGCGGGCAGGGCCAACAGCAGGGCGATGGCGAACCGGATCGGGGGCATGCTCGGTCTCCGTGGCGGGCGCTGAAAGCATAGCCCGGGTCAGCCGCGGCCGGACGGATCCTGCGGTGATCCATTGGCGGCAACACGGCGTTCGCGGAGGTCGGCTGCCGGACCCGACCGCGCAAGCGCAGACTCTCCACTCCACCCCAAGCTGCCAGGCCCCCGCGATGCTCCCCAACGACGACTACCGCCCGGCGCTCGACCATGCGCGGCGCTTCGCCGACCGTTTCCTTTCCGGACTGCCGGAGCGGCCGGTCAGTCCGGCTTCGATCCCGGCGGCGCCGCCTCTGCCGGAAGGCATTGGCCTGGAGGCCGCGTTCGCGCACCTGGAACGCCACGTCGAACCCTTCCTGTCCGGTTCGCCCGGACCGCGCTATCTGGGATTCGTCACCGGCGGCGCGACGCCCGAGGCCGTGGCCGCGGACTGGATCGCCAGCGCCTGGGACCAGAACGTATCCAACCATGTCGGCTCCATCGCCGCCGGTCTCGAGGCGTCCACCGTGGACGCATTCGCGCGGATCTTCGGGCTGGGCGCGAACGTCCATGGCCAGTTCGTCAGCGGCGCCACCGCAGCCAACATGGTCGCGATGGCGACCGCCAGGCAGTGGGCGCAGCAGGAAGCGGCGGCGCTGCCGACGGTATTCGCCGGCGCCGCGCACTCAAGCATCCTCAAGGCGATGGCGATCACCGGCATCGGCCGGGAGCGCCACGTGCCCGTCGCCACGCTGGCGGGGCGCACGGCGGTGGATCCCGACGCGCTGCGCACCGCGATGGCGGACCAGCCCGGGCCGAAGATCGTCGTCGCCAGTGCCGGAGAAGTGAACACGGGCGACTTCGACGATCTGTCGGCCGTCGCCGACCTCTGCCGCGCCGTCGGCGCCTGGCTGCACGTGGACGGCGCCTTCGGCCTGTTCGCGGCGCTGGATGCCTCGCTGAGCGATCGGCTCGCCGGGATCGCGCGCGCCGATTCGGTCACCGTCGACCTGCACAAATGGCTGAATGTTCCCTACGACAGCGCGATCGCGTACACCACGCGGCCGGACCTGCAGCGGCAGGTGTTCGCAGCCTCGTCCGCGTACCTGGGCGACGACCCCGACCCGCTGCACTACACCCCGGAGAACTCGCGGCGTTTCCGCGCCCTGGCCGCCTGGATGGTGCTGGCGGTACGCGGTCGCGAAGGCATCGCGCAATGGGTCGCGGCGAACTGCCGGCAGGCGCGCGCCTTCGCCGCAGGCCTGCAGCGACTGGGCCTGGTCGTGCTCAACCCGGACGTCCCCCTGAACATCGTCGCGTTCGCTCCGGATACCGGCGGCGCGGCCGCGCGCGATGCCCTGCTGGCGGCGATCAACGGCAGCGGCGTCGCCTTCATGACGCCGACGATGCTGAACGGCCGCCCGGGAATCCGCGCCGCCTTCTCGAACTGGTCCACTGCCGACGCGGACGTCGACCGGATCCTTCGGATGATAGCGACCTTGCCGCGCTCCTAGCGCAGGGTTTCGCGCCAGGCCTGGAACATCAGCACGCCCCAGAGATGGGTATGCCATTTGCGCTGGCCCTGCTGGAACTCGCGCCAGACGGCGCGGATCGGCGCGGGGTCGAAGTGGCCTTCCTCGCGCAGGCGTTGTTCCGACAGCTGGGCCTCGGCCCAGTCGCGCAGCGGGCCGCGCAGCCAGTCGCCGACCGGGGCACCGAAGCCGGCCTTGGGGCGGTGGACCAGGTCGCGCGGCAGGTAGCGTTCGAGCAGGCGCTTGGGCAGCACCTTCAGTTCGCCGTCGCGGTATTTCATCGCCATCGGCAGCGACCAGGCGAAAGCGGCCACGCGGTAGTCAAGCAGCGGCGCGCGGGCCTCCAGCGCGACCGACATGCTGGCGCGGTCGACCTTGGTCAGGATGTCCTCGGGCAGGTAGCAGCCGATGTCCAGCGCCATCAGCGCGTCGCCGCGGGTGCCGATGCCCGGGGTCGCGTCCGGGTCGTCGTAGGCGGTGATCAGCCGTTTCGCGCCGGGCACCACGGCTTCGGGATTCCGCCATTGGCTTACGCGCAGCCGCGCCTGGCCCAGCACGTCGCCGGTGGCCAGTTCGGCGCGCAGCGCCGCCAGCCCGCCCAGGCGTGCCCGTTCGCCGGGATCGCCCGCCAGCGCTCGCAGCAGCCGGCGCGGCAGCCGGCGCAGGATCGCGTCGTTCTTCATCGTGCGCGCATAGCGGCGGTAGCCGAAGAACAGCTCGTCCCCGCCGTCGCCGGACAGCGCCACCGTCACGTGCTGCCGCGTGAGCCGGCACAGCAGGGTGGTCGGGATCTGCGAAGAATCGGCGAAGGGTTCGTCGAAGATCCGCGGCAGTTCCGGCACCAGGTCCAGCGCGGCGCGGCCGTCCACGTGCAGGGGCGTGTGCGCGGTGCCCAGGTGGGCGGCGACGGCGGCGGCCTGTCCGCTTTCGTCGTGCACCGCGTTGTCGAAGCCGATCGAGAAGGTGCGCACCGGGCGCGCCGACTGCGCCTGCATCAGCGCCGTCACCAGCGAGGAGTCGGTGCCGCCGGAGAGGAAGCTGCCCAGCGGCACGTCGGCCTCCATGCGCAGGGCGGTGGCGTCGCGCAGCAGCACGTCGAGCTGGTCTAGCGCATCGTCTTCGCTGCCTTCGAAGCCCAGGCAGATGGCGTCGCGCTGGGCTTCCAGCGCGTCCCACCATTTTCGCGGCGCCGGCAGTGCGTTCGCCGCGATCGCCGCGGCATCGAGTCGCAGCAGGTGGCCGGCCGGCAGCTTGCGCACCCCGCGCAGGATGCAGTGCGGCGCCGGGATGTAGTCGAAGCGCAGCAGCAGGGCCAGCGCGTCCGGATCGACCTGGGCGCGGAAACCGGGCAGCGCACGCAGCGCAGCCAGTTCACTGCCGAACACCAGGCGGCCGCCGCTCAGGCCGTAATACAGCGGCTTCTTGCCCAGGCGGTCGCGCGCCAGCCACAGCGCGCGTTCCTGGCGATCCCACGCCGCGAAGGCAAGCATGCCGTTGCCGCGTTTCAGCGCTGCCTCGATGCCCCACTGCGCGATCGCCGCCAGCAGCACCTCGGTGTCGGAATGGCCGCGGAAGCGATGGCCGAGTGCGGCCAGTTCGTTGCGGATCGCGCCGTGGTCGTAGATCTCGCCGTTGAAGGCGATCACCCAGCGGCCATCGGCCGAGACCATGGGCTGGTGGCCTTCGGGGCTGAGGTCGACGATGGCCAGGCGGCGGTGCGACAGCACCAGGCCGGCGGGCGCATCGGCCCAGGCGCCGGCGTCGTCGGGGCCGCGGTGCGCGATTGCATCGCCCAGCCGGCGGCCGAGCGCGATCAGCGCCGTTTCGTCATGACCGCCAGGGAACCAGGCGCCCGCGATGCCGCACATCGCGGCGTCAGTCCCGCGGCGCGGGCGGGTCGCCCACGGCCTGCCCGTTCTGCAGCAGCCACAGCATCACCGTCTTCTGGCGCACGTAGTTGGCGCGCACGTAGGCGTAGACCAGGCCGTGCCAGCCGTCGAGGAAGCCGCCGCGCAGCAGATAGCCGCGCCAGAAGCGCCAGGCCGGCGACACCACCAGCTTCAGCAGCGAGGCGCGCTTGCCGCGGGCGAAGTCGTGTTCGGCCATCAGGCGCGCGTACTTCTGGGTCTTGGCCAGCTGCTGTTCCAGCGAACGGTAGGGGTAGTGAATAAGGTCGCCGCGCAGGGTCTTCACCGCGCCGTCGACGCTGGCGGCCTCGTGGATCTCGCGTTTGCCGCGCCAGCCGCCGCGGCGGCGGTCGAACAGGCGCAGCACTCGGTCGGGATAGGCGTTGCCGTGGCGCAGGAACTTCCCGAAATAGTCCGACAGCCGGGCGAAACGGTAGCCGGCGGCGCCTTCGAAGCCGGCGTCGCGCGCGGCCAGCAGGCTGGCGCGCAGTTCCGGGCTGATCCGTTCGTCGGCGTCCAGGCACAGCACCCAGTCGTGCGCGGCGTTTTCGACCGCGAACTGCTTCTGGCTGCGGAAGCCGTCGAAAGGCCGCTGCAGCACGCGGGCGCCGGCGGCATGGGCGATGGCGACGGTGGCGTCGGTGGAGAACGAGTCCACCACCAGCAGCTCGTCGCAGAAATCCAGCGAGGCCAGGCAGTCGCCCAGGCGCCCGGCCTCGTTGAAGGCGATAATGCAGGCCGAGATTCGCGGCGGGCTGGCGGAGGAAGGACTGATGGCGGACTACCTGTTGTTCGCGACCGAACGTTATGCGCTGCCCATTCTGCGGCCGCTGGCGGAAACGCTGCAAGCCGCGGGGCACGGCGTTTCCGCGCTGTTCGTGCGCGGCGCGGCCGGCTCGGCGCTGCCGGCGCCGGTGCGGGCGGTGGACATCCACGGCGCCGTCGCCCTGAAGCCGCGGGCGGTGTTCAGCGCCGCCAACGACGTGCCGGGCTTCGTGCCGGGCGCCAAGGTGCAGCTCTTCCACGGGTTCAACGTCGAAAAACGCAGCGACGCGCGCGGGCACTTCCGGGTGCGCGGGCTGTTCGACCTGTATTGCACCCAGGGGCCGCTGACCACCGGGCCCTTCCGCGAGCTGGCCGCGCGGCTCGGGCATTTCGCCGTGGTGGAAACCGGCTGGCCCAAGCTCGACCCGCTGTTCCGCGCCGAAGATCCGGAAGCCGACGTCCTGCGCGCAGGTGCCGGCGGCCGGCCGGTGGTGATGTTCGCGTCCACCTTCACCGAACGCCTGAGCGCGGCGCCGCTGCTGTTCGACGCCATCGCCGCCGAGGTGGCGCGCGGCGACCGCTACTGGCTGCTGACCCTGCATCCCAAGTGCGCACCGGAGCTGTTCGCGCGCTATCGCGGCCTCGCCGGCCCGAACGCCGCCTTCGTCGAACCCGAACAGCTGGTGCCGGCGCAGCGGGCGGCCGACGTGTTGCTTGCCGACACCACCTCAGTGGTGTCGGAGTTCGTGGTGCAGCGCAAGCCGGTGGTGACCTTCCGCAACCGCGCACCCAAGCCGCACATGCTGGATTTCAGCGATCCCGCGCAGCTGCCGGCGATGCTGGCCCAGGCCTTCGCGCCGACGCCGGCGCTGCAGCGCGCACTGGCCGACTACGCCGACGCCATCCACCCTGCCCGCGACGGCCGCGCCAGCGAACGTGTGCTGGCCGCGACCGAAGCGCTGATTGCCGGCGAACTGGGCCCGCTCAGGCCCAAGCCCTTCGGCGCCTGGCGCCGCAACCTGCAGCTGCGCTGGGAGCTGGGCTACTGGGGCCGGGGCGGCTGACGCCGACCGCGCGTCCTGGTCCGCATGCCCGCGCCGCGGCTGGCCCGGGGCCGGTTCAGCGCGGGCGACCGAGTTCCAGCAGGAAGACGCCGTCGCCGCCTTCGCGGATGCCGTAGCCCAGCTGCAGCGGGCCGATCCACGAGTCGAAGCCGAAGTAGAGGCTGCCGTGCAGCTCGGCCTCGCCGTCGTCCAGGTCCTGGCCGGCCAGCCAGCTGCGGCCGTATTCCAGGGTGCCGCCCAGCACCGCGGGCCGGCTCAGCACGCGCCCCAGTTCGTAGGTGTAGCCGCCGTAGGCCAGGGCGTAGTTGTCCACCAGGCGTTCGTTCGGGCGGTAGCCGGCGAAACGGGTCAGGCCGCCGAGCCGGAACTTGCTCTGGATCGGGATGAAGTCGTCGTCGGAGTCGTGGTAGCGGAAGCCGACGAAGCCCGAATGTTTGCCGATGGCCTGGGCGTGGATCACGTCGAGGTTGCGCTGCACGAAGTCGGCGTCCGCGCCAAGCGCGGTGCGCGACACCAGGCCGCTGAGCACGGCATAGGTGCCCTTGCGCGGCAGGTAGCTGTTGTCGATGCGGTCGTACACGAGGGCCAGCTCGGCTTCGCCCTGGTCGTAGCTCAGGTCCTCGAACAGCGGGTCGCCCAGCTCCAGCTCCGCCTTGCCCTCGCGCCGCCGCAGGGTGAGGGTGGCCGCGCCGTGGTTGCCGTATTCGCGCCCGAAGCTGAGCTCGCCGCCCCAGTTCGGTGCGCGGTAGCTGGCGGTGCGCTCGCCGGTGACCTCGTCGTACACGCTGAACTTGGGGCTTTCCACGCCCACCGCGGCGCCGAAGAAATATTTGCCCTGCACGCCGACCGGCTGGTACCCCTCGACCAGCAGGCCGGGCTCGTCGCCGATCTGCACCAGGCCGCGCAACTCCCCGCCCAGCGGGTTCAGCGGTGCCCGCAGCACGCCCGCGCGCAGGTTGAAGAAGAAGTCGCCGCCGAAGTCCGAATACAGGCTCAGGCCGGTTTCCAGGTAGTTGGGGCCGTAGCTGTGCGGCGTCACCGTCACGACCACGCCGGTTTCGTCGCCCTCGCGCACCAGGTCGTAGGTGACCAGGTCCAGGGTGTCGAGGCCGTAGATGCGCTGCAGGTTGCGCTGCAGGCGCTCGGTGTCCAGCGGCTGGCCGGGCGCGATGTCGATCTTCGACAGCAGCACCTCGTCGGCGTAGTCGCTGCGATTGTCCAGGCGCACGAAGGCGATCACCGGCGGCGTGCCGTCCACCATCGGGCGCGCGGCCACCTGGGTCTCATAGCTTTCGCGCGGCAGGGCCAGCGCGGCCAGCTTGGGCCGCACCTGCGCCAGCGACTCCTCACCGATGCGCATGGCCAGGTCGAGCTGGTCGAAGCTGGCGGTGCCGACTTCCAGGCCCAGGGCCGGACGCACCAGCACGTCGTCGGGCCCCAGGGTGGCGATCTGCGCCTTGGCGCTGCCCACGGTCATGAAGCCGCTGATCTGGTCCACCAGTTCGAAGGGACTGGCGCCCTCGTCGAGCTTGAGCAGGGGCGTGCTGACGTCGACCGCGATCACGCGCTGCGCGCCCATCGCCCGCACCACGTCCACCGGCACCTGGTTGGCCAGGCCGCCGTCCACCAGCAGGCGGTCGCCGATCGTCACCGGCCGGAACACGCCGGGGATGGACATGCTGGCGCGCATCGCCAGCGCCAGGTTGCCGTCGCCCAGCACCACGGCCTGGCCGGTGTTGAGGTCGGTGGCGACGGCGCGGTAGGGAATCGGGAGGGCGTCGAAGTTCGCGCGCGTGGCCACCGGCTGGGTCAGCTTCTCGAGCAGCAGCAGCACGCGTTCGCCCGACAGCACGCCGGGCGCGATCTTGATGCCCTCGTTGCCGATGCCGGGTTTGCCGGCGATCAGGGCCAGGTCGTCGTCGCGCTTGCGGCGGAAGGAGCGCTCCGGCCGCTCGACCCGGTCGTTGAACATCTGCACCCAGTCCATCGCGCGCAGTTCCTTCTCGATCTGGTCGGCCGACATGCCCGAGGCGTACAGGCCGCCGATCAGCGCGCCCATGCTGGTGCCGGCGATGCAGTCGACCGGGATGCGCTGGCGCTCGAGTTCCTTCAGCACCGCCACGTGGGCGAAACCGCGGGCGCCGCCGCCGCCCAGCACCAGGCCCACGCGCGGCCGGCCGAGGTCGCCGGCGGGGCCGCAGGTGGGGGCTGCGGCGGGGGTCGCCGGCGCGGTGGCCTCGATGGTCTGGCCGGAGGCCAGGGCGGCGTGCGCGCACAGCAGGACGGAACAGGCGAGCCGGCGGATCGTCGTCATCGGGAAATCCTTGCGGGGGCGCGGACGCGGCGCCCGATCGGCCCGGAGTCTAGCCTGCGGTCCGCGAAAGCCGATGTGCAGGCGGGCGCCCGCCGAGGGAAAGGTTCAGGCTGCGGCGGGTCGCGGCCGCAGGGCGCGCGAGCGCCGCCGGTCAGGCCGACAGCACGTCGCGCGGATCGCGGCCGGCGGGACAGTGGTCGTAGGTGACCGGGATGCCGTGGGCTTCGAGCACGGCGGCGAACTGCCGCTGCCGCATCTGGAAACGTTCGAAGGCGCGGGCAAGCGCGGCCGGATCGGCGCCGGCCGGGGCGAAGCCGCCCTCGTGCCAGGCTTCGGTGTCGAGCATCGCGATGCGCACCTCGCCGCCGGCATAACGCGCCAGCGGTTCCGGCGGCGCGTCCAGCCATTGTTCGGCCTGCGGCGCCAGCAGGGCGGCCTCGACCAGGGGCCAGAGCGGGGCGAGGCCGGCGTGTTCGTACTGCAGGGCCATCATCGCCGCGAGGTCGTTGAGCGTGAGCAGGCGCGCGTGTTCGACCGGCGCCGCGAATCCCTCCTGCGCCAGCAGGGCGGTGTCGGCGCCGGCCATGCCGGTGTCGAGCAGCACCTGCTCCAGCCGGTCGCCGACCGCGCCGACGAGGTCGGCGTCGCCGCGCAGCAGCAGCGGCAGCAGGCGCAGCGGACCGGCGGCGTGGGCGGGGTCGGGGCGCAGCGTCGGCGGCAGGCCCTCGGCGCCGGCGCCGAAGCCGATCACCCGACCGCCGGCGGCGCCGGGCGCACGCGCCACCAGGCGCTCGAGTTCGGCGTGCAGCGGATAGCCGGGGCGCAGCAGCTCGACCGGATCGAACAGCGCCGCCACCAGGCCCAGGTCCAGCTGCGCGGCTTCGGGCACCAGCTTGGCCAGGTCGCGGGCGGCCAGCGCGGCCAGCTCGCCGGCGGTGCCGGGCTCGAGCACGGGGCGCTGGGCGCGGGTGCCGGGCGTGAGTTCGATCGCGAGCGCGCCGAGGCAGCTGAGGACGGTCTGGGGCATGGGCATACGGTGGCGTCGGGTTATGATCGGCATCATACGATTCAAGGAGTGCTCCGATGCAGCCCACCCGTCGTGTCGCCATCCTCGGCGGCGTCCGCATTCCCTTCTGCCGCAACAACACCGCCTACCACGACGTCGGCAACCTGGGCATGTCGATCAAGGCGCTGGGCGCGCTGGTCGAGAAGTACAGGCTGCACGGCGAGGTGCTGGGCGAAGTGGCGCTGGGCGCGGTGCTCAAGCACAGCAGCGACTGGAACCTGGGCCGCGAGGCGGCGCTGTCCTCGGGCCTGAGCCCGCTGACGCCGGGCATCACCATGCAGCGCGCCTGCGGCACCGGCCTGGACACCGTCATCGACGTCGCCAACAAGATCGCGCTCGGGCAGATCGAGGTGGGCGTCGGCGGCGGCAGCGACACCACGTCGGACGTGCCGATCGTGGTCGGCAAGCGCCTGCGCCGCCGCCTGCTCGACGCCAACATGGCCAGGACCTTCGGCCAGCGCCTGAAGGCCTTCAAGGGCTTCAAGTTCCGGGAGCTCAAGCCGGAATTCCCGGGGGTGGGCGAGCCGCGCACCGGCAAGTCCATGGGCGAGCACTGCGAGCTGATGGCCAAGGAATGGAAGATCCCGCGCGAAGCGCAGGACCAGCTGGCGATGGAATCGCACAGGAAGGCCGCAGCGGCCTACGAGCGCGGGTTCTACAGCGACCTGGTCGCGCCCTTCCGCGGCCTGGAGCGCGACAACATCCTGCGCCCCGACACCTCGCTGGAAAAGCTGTCCACGCTCAAGCCCGCCTTCGACAAGACCTCGGGCCAGGGCACGCTGACCGCCGGCAACTCGACCCCGCTCACCGACGGCGCCTCGGTGGCGCTGCTGGCGTCGGAGGAGTGGGCGGCCGCACGCGGCCTGGAGGTGCAGGCCTACCTGGTGGACGCGCAGGTCGCGGCGGTGGACTTCGTGCACGGCGAAGGCCTGCTGATGGCGCCGGCCTGGGCCGTGCACACCCTGCTCAAGCGCAACGGGCTGACGCTGCAGGACTTCGACTTCTACGAGATCCACGAAGCCTTCGCCGCCCAGGTGCTGTGCACGCTCAAGGCCTGGGAAGACGAGGAGTTCTGCAGGACCCGGCTCGGCGCCGACAAGGCCCTGGGCAGCATCGACCGCAACAAGCTCAACGTGGTCGGCAGTTCCCTGGCCCTGGGCCATCCCTTCGCCGCCACCGGCGCCCGCATCGTCGCCACGGCCGCGAAGCTGCTGAAGGAAAAAGGCCGCGGCCGCGCCCTGATCTCGATCTGCACCGCCGGCGGCATGGGCGTCGCCGCCATCGTCGAACGCTGAAACGCAAATCCGGGGTCAGAGTGCATTTATTTTCGACGAGCTCTCACATGTGCGTGGGCCGTCGAAAATAAATGCACTCTGACCCCGGATTTCAGGGCGGGAGCAGGGGGATGCCGTGTTCGTTGCGGTGTTCGGCGACGGCCTGGTCGGCGATCTGCTCGCGCAGGCTGCGGCCACCCAGCGCCAGCGGCGCGTCGCCGCGGGCCAGGCGCAGGGCGTTGGCGTAGGCGATCTGGGCGCGGGCCGGGTCTTCCTGCGCGGTCCAGGCGTGGCCCAGCAGCTCCCAGGCCTCGGCGCCGGCGCCCTGGGCAAGCGCCCGATGCAGATAGTCCTCGGCCTTGCCCCATAGTTTCTGTTCGCGGCACAGCTGGCCCAACGTGACCAGCAGGGCCGGGCTGTTCGCATGCGCCGCCAGCCAGCCTTCGGCGCGGCCCAGGCGCGAGCCGCCGTCGCGGCCGCCCGGAAGCTGGCCATAGAGCCGGGCCAGGTCTTCGTCCCAGCCGGCATCCAGCGCCGCGGCGACAGCCTGCAGCCCGTATTCGTCGAGGTTGAGCTGGGCCGCGCGCCGGGCGAAGGCCGCCGCCACCGGCGCCGCCAGGTGCAGGCGCTGCGGCAGCGCCTGCCAGCGCTGCATCAGGATGTCGGCCTGCGGCGCCTGGGCCAGGCCCGCGGCGGTGAGTTCGAGTTCGAGCTGGGCCAGGGTCTCCGGCGGCAGCGCCTGGTCGCGGCGCAGCGCGTTGAGCGGCGCCTGCGCCTCCGGCGCGCGACCGGCGCCGGCCAGTGCCCGCGCCTGCAGCAGCAGCCCGCGCGGCGGCAGGGGGGCGCCTGCGCTGGCCAGGGCCGCCAGGGTTTCCTCGTGGCGGCCGGCCTCGGCCAGGCGCGCGGCCTGTTCCAGCGCGGCGGCCTGCGGATCGTGGGCCAGCAGGGCCGCCTGGTGGCGCGCCGCCGCCTCCACGTCGCCGCGGGTGATCGCGGCCCGGTGCGCAGCCAGCAGGGCGGCGCTGCGCAGGTCCTCGTCCTCGGCCGCACGGGCCAGCAGCGACTCGGCCCGGGCCCAGCGGCCCTGGTGCAGGGCCTGCAGGCCGCTGACCAGGCGGTTGCGGGCCTGCCGGCGCGCGTGCCGCTGCCAGGCGCGCAGCGGCAGCCGCAGCAGCCACCACAGCGCCCACAGCAGGAACCACAGCAGGCCCCAGGCCAGCAGGAAATACGCCAGCGTGGTGGTGTAGGTCAGGCCGCGGAAGCGCACGACCACGTCGCCCAGGTCCTGCGAGAACCAGTGCCAGGCCAGCGCGCCGCTGACCGCCAGCGCCAGCCACAGCAGCAGGGTCCGGTAGAGGTTCACCGCGATGCGCCCCGGCCCTGGCGCAGGTCGCGCAGCTGCTGCAGGCCGGCGCCCTGCACCGGCAGGTCCGGCGTAAGCGACAGCCGGCCGAGCTCGAGCAGGCGGCCGCGGCGCTCCTGCAGTGCGTCGTTTTCGGCATAGAGGCGGCGCAGCCACTGGTCGATGCGCTGCAGGCCGGCGCGGAAGCCGGCTTCGTCGCGGCGGTCGAGGGCGGTGCGGGCCAGGGCCAGCTCCAGGCCTAGCGCGGCCTCGCCGGTGGCGCGGTCGGCGGGTGAGATCAGGTCCTGGGTGCTGCTGGGCCGGATCTGCACCACCGCGTCGAGCAGCCGCTGCCAGCCCGAGCCCGTTCCGCCGCCGACGCGCGGCGCACCGGGCGCGCGGCTGGCCAGGGTCGGCAGGCTGGCTTGCAGGGCGTCGAGTTCACCGGCGGCGATGCGGCGCGGGTCGGCCGGCAGCGCGCGCAGGGCCGAGAGTTCCTGGCCCAGGGTCTGGCGCAGGTTGATGAACTGCGGATCGGTGAGCGGCGCCAGGGTGTCGCGCGCCATCGCGGTGGCGCGGATCGCGCCCTCGATGTCGCCGGCGATCACCAGCCGGGCCTGGGCCAGGCTCAGCAGCAGCTCCACCTCGTCCAGGCGCAGCGCTTCGCGGCCTTCGCTGGCCTGGGACGATAGCTCGCGCAGGTTGTCCTCCAGGATGGCCGCGCGCTGGCCGACGCCCAGCACCTCGTCGCGCAGCAGGCCGGTGCGCGCGCGGGTGTCGCTGAGCTTCTGCTCGATGTTCTGCTGGTTCCGGCGCAGCGACACCAGGGCCTGCTCGGCGTCGAGCAGGCGCGCATCCAGGGCCTCCGGGCTCAGGTCCGGCCCTTCCTCGGCGGCGGGACGCAGCGTCGGCCAGGCGCGCCAGGCCCCGTAGGCGGCCGCGGCCAGCACCAGCAAAAGCAGCAGCCAGCCCAAGGCGCCGAAGCGGCGGCGGGCGGTCGGGGTCTCGGGGGTTTCGTCCAGCACGGTGTCCATGACCGAAAGAGAACGCGAATTCACGCGCAATCCTACCGGAAGCGCCCCTGGGCCACATCGGCGGCCAGCGCGGCGAGCATGCGCGAGGGGATGGCGCTGGCGGCCGTGACGATGGCCTCGAAACCCCGCGCGGCCAGCATCACGGCCAGCCGCGGGCTGCTGGCCACGGCCGGGCGGGCGCGCAGGCGCTCGCGGTCGGCGGCCGGCAGGGGCGTCCAGAGCACGTCGAAGGCTTCGGCGCTGCTCACCAGCAGGGCGCAGGTGGGCGGCGCGTCCAGGGCCGCGCGCAGGCGATCGACGCGCGGCGGCGCGGCCTCGCGCCGGTACACCGGAGCCAGGTGCACGCGGGCGCCTCGGTGCGCGAGGGTTTCGGCGATCACGCCGCGGCCGCCGGGTGCCGTCACCAGGCCGACGTCGCGGCCGGCCACCTGTTCCAGCGCCGGTAGCGCCAGCAGCGCTTCGGAATCGGCGCGGCCTTCCGGCACCATCGCATCGCGCACGCCGCTGCGGCGCAGCGCGGCCGCGGTGCCGGCGCCAACGGCCAGCCAGCGCTGCCCTGGCCGCGGCCGCAGCGGTGCCTGGCGGACGGCGAAACGCACCGCGGCCGGACTGGTGAACACGACGTCGTCGCAGGCCAGCGCCGCCGCCAGCGCGACGCCGGCATCCAGCGCCGCCAGCCGCAGCGTCGACAGCGGGATGACGCGCGCGCCGTGCGCCGCCGCCGCGCGCCGCACCGGCGCGTGGCCTCCCGAAGGGCGCAGCGAGATGACGTACCATCCCGCCAGCGCTGGTGCGGACCGTGGCTGTTTCATGGCGCCAGCTTCGCACAGCCTTCCTGGAAACCGCATCCCCAGAGCCTGCACGCATGCCGGACCCGATCGACGCCCTCAACGCCCACTACCAGGCGATGCCGCCGGTGGCGGCCATGCGCATCCGCGCCACCGCCTTCGACGGCGACCGCCTGCAGCTGCACGCGCCGCTGGCCGCGAACGTCAACGACAAGGACTGCGCCTTCGGCGGCAGCTTGGCCAGCCTGATGACGCTCGCCGGCTGGGGCCTGCTGACGCTGAAGCTGCAGCAGGCCGGGCTGCAGGCCGAGGTCTATGTCGCCGACAGCCAGCTGCGCTATCTGCGCCCGCTGTATGCCGACCTGCGCGGCGACGCGGCGCTGGCGCCGGACGTGGACTGGGACGCGGTGCTGCGCGCGTTCCGCGACCGTGGACGGGCGCGGGCCAGCATCCTGGCCTGGGTGCACGGCCCCGAGGGCGAGGTGGTGGCCGAGCTCGAGGCCCGCTTCGCCCTGCTGCGCCCGGCCTGATGCCGCGCCGGCGGCTTTGTGCATAATGCGGCCATGACCAGTCCCCGCCTGTTCCGTGTCCTCGCCCTGCTCCTGCTGGTGCTGCTGACCGCCTGCGGTTCGATGGGTGGGCAGCGCAGTCCGCGCGATCAGATGCTCTACCACTACGTCAGCGCGATCCGCTGGAGCGACTTCGACAAGGCGGTCGCCTTCATCGACCCGAAGGTGCTGGAGGAACGCCCGGTCACTTCGTTCGACCTGGAGCGCTACAAGCAGTTCCAGGTCTCGGGTTACGACGTGCGGTCGGGCAACGAGCCGGCCGAGGGCGAATACGAGCAGGTGGTCGAGATCCGCTTCGTCAACCGCCACACCCAGGTCGAGAAGATCGTCACCGACCGCCAGCACTGGCGCTACGACGCCGAGGCCAAGCGCTGGTGGCTGACCACCGGCCTGCCCCGGCTCGACGGCGGCTGATCGGGTTTTGCCCCGGGCGGCGGCGGCGCCCATAATGCCGGCCCCGCTGCCCGGAACCGCTTCCGCCATGGATCGCCTGCTCGACGTCGCCCAAGCCAATCCCATCCTTTCGCTGGCCCTGCTGGGCCTGACCCTGGCGATCGTCTACACCGAGATCCGGCGCCTGTTCCGCGGCTACAAGGCGGTCAGCCCGGCCCAGCTGACCGAGCTGATCAACCGCGAGGACGCCCTGGTGCTGGACCTGCGCGGGCAGGCCGATTTCGAGAAGGGCCACATCATCGGCGCCAGGCACGTGCTGCCCAGCCAGATCGAGCCCGAGGGCAAGCTGCTGGCCAAGGCCAAGGAGTCGCCGGTGGTGCTGGTCTGCGCCGCCGGCATCACCGCATCGGCCGCCGCGGAGAAGCTGGTGAAGGCCGGCTTCAAGCGCGTGGGCGTGCTCGACGGCGGCATCGGCGGCTGGCAGTCCGCCGGCCTGCCGCTGGCCAAGGGCCGGGCCTGACCGCGCCGGGCGTGCGATAATCGCCGCCCTTTCACCGACTTTCCCCAATTCCGGAGTTGCCGTCATGGCCGAGCAGAACAATGGTGCCGCTGGCGCCGAGCAGGCGCAGTTCACCATCCAGAAGATCTACGTCAAGGACGTGTCCTTCGAGGTCCCGGGCGCGCCGCAGATCTTCAACGAGCCCGGCCAGCCCAACCTCGAGCTCAACCTCAACCAGAAGGTCGGCCGCGTCGCCGAGGGCGTGTTCGAAGTCGCGCTGGGCATCACCCTGACCTGCAAGCTGGGCGAGAAGACCGTGTACCTGGCGGAAGTGGAGCAGGCCGGCCTGTTCGGCCTGGCCGGCTTCGACGACCGCACCCTGGACATGATGCTCGGCACGTACTGCCCGAACGTGCTGTTCCCCTACGCCCGCCAGGCCATCGGCGACCTGGTCGCGCAGGGCGGCTTCCCGCCGTTCTACCTGCAGCCGATCAACTTCGAGGCGCTGTATGCCGAGGGCCTGCGCCGCCGCGCCGAAGCCGCCCAGGGCGGTGGTCCGGCGCTCGAGGCCGGCAACGCCTGATCCCGCGGCGGCGATGAGCACCGCAAAACCGGCGGTCGCCGTGCTCGGGAGTGGCTCCTGGGGCACGGCGCTGGCGTCGCTGATCGCACGCAACGGCCATCCGACCACGATCTGGGGCCGGGACCCGGGCCAGATCGCGTCCATCAACGGCCAGCACGAGAACACCCGCTACCTGCCCGGCGTGCCCCTGCCCGATTCGCTGGTCGCCACCGGCGACCTGGCGGCCGCGGTGGCCGGTGCCGACCTGGTGCTGGTGGTCACGCCCAGCCACGCCTTCACGGAAACCCTGAAGGCGCTGGCGCCGCACCGGCGCGCGAACGCCGGCGTGGCGTGGGCCACCAAGGGCTTCGAGCCGGGCTCGGGCCGCTTCCTGCACGAGGTCGCCGGCGACGTGCTGGGCCACGGCGTGCCGCTGGCCATCGTCACCGGCCCGTCCTTCGCCAAGGAAGTCGCGCAGGGCCTGCCCACGGCCGTCACCGTGCACTCGGACGACGAGGCGTTCGCGCTGGACGTGGCCGAGACCCTGCACGGCCCGACCTTCCGCGCCTACACCGGCAACGACATGCTCGGCGCCGAGCTCGGCGGCGCGATGAAGAACGTGCTGGCGGTCGCCACCGGCGTCGCCGATGGCATGAATCTGGGCCTGAACGCCCGCGCCGGGCTGATCACGCGCGGCCTCAACGAGATGCTGCGGCTCAACGTCGCGCTGGGCGGCCGTGCGGAAACGCTGATGGGCCTGGCCGGCCTGGGCGACCTGGTGCTGACCAGCACCGGCGACCTGTCGCGCAACCGCCGCCTGGGCCTGGCCCTGGGCCGCGGCCAGTCGATCAGGGAAGCGGTGGCCGCGATCGGCCAGGTGGTCGAGTCGGTGCAGACCGCCGACGAGGTGATGCGCCTGGCCGAACGCCACGGCATCGAGCTGCCGATCTCCCAGCTGGTGCGCGAGGTGCTGCACGAGCGCATCACCCCCGTCGAGGGCCTCAAGCGCCTGCTGTCCCGCGAACAGAAGCCCGAATACCCCGAAGGCCTGTTCGAATAGCGGATTCCGCCCCGCGGATGAAAAAAAGCCCGGCCGGAGCCGGGCTTTTCCTTTCTGCGTGGAGCGGTGGATCAGAAGCTGGCGCGCACGCCGACCAGGTAGGTCTCGCCGTCGTCGCCGAACTCGGCTTCGCCGGTGATGCCCCAGGTCTGGGTCAGCTTGTACTGGGCGCCGACGGTGCCGCTGAAGTCGCCGCTGAAGTCGCTGCCGTCGTAGTAGTTGGCCTTGATCAGGCCCTCGAACTTGTCGGTGAACGAACCGCGCACGCCGACCGAGGTGCGGAAGCCGTCGATCTTGGCGAAGTCCAGGTCGGCGCGGGAGTGGGCGATCTCGGCGATCAGGTCGGCGTTCTCGCCGATGTCGTGGGCGTAGCCCAGGCCGATGTCGGTGGTGTCGGCGTCGATGTTGGTGTCGTCCACTTCGATCTGCGAGTAGCCGCCGAACACGTAGAAGCCCGACTGGCCGAACTCGTAGGAACCGCGCAGGCCGAAGCCGTCGGCGTCGATGTTGTTGTCGCCCTGCGAGTTCAGGTAGTCGCCTTCGACGTAGGTGTAGCTGAGCTTGTCGTCGGCCTGCGCCGCGAAGGGAACGATGGCGACCAGGGCCAGGGCAAGAAGGGAACGCTTCATGGTGAACTTCCTTTTTTCGGTTTTGGGAACGCCCGTGGGGGAGCGCAGGGGCCGAGTATGGGAAGTTCAACGTAACGCGAGATTAACGAGGCGATGATTTTTCGCTAACCCTGTCGTCAGTCATGCGTCGCCGCGCCGGCGTAGTCGAGCTGGCGCCATGCCTCGAACACCGCGACCGCGACCGCGTTGGAAAGATTCAGGCTGCGCTGGCCCGCGCGCATCGGCAGCCGGAGCCTGTTTTCCGCGGGAATCCGCGCGATCACCTCGGCCGGGAGGCCTCGGGTTTCCGGTCCGAACAGGAAGGCGTCGTTGCGCGCGTAGGCGACGCGGTCGAATCTTTTTTCGCAACGTGCGCTGAACGCGAACAGCCGCGGCGCGTTCAGGAAACGCAGGCAGTCGTCCAGCGTGGCGTGGCGGTGCACGCGCGCGAACTCGTGGTAGTCCAGGCCGGCGCGACGCAGCCTGGCGTCGTCGAGGTCGAAGCCCAGCGGCTCGACCAGGTGCAGTCCGGCGCCGGTGTTGGCGCACAGCCGGATGATGTTGCCGGTGTTGGGCGGGATCTCGGGCTGGAACAGGATGACGTTGAGCATGCGCCGATTATCGGCACAGACGCCTCAGCCCGCGCAGTGCAGCCGGCGGCTGATCAGGCCCAGGTCGCCGGGCATGCGCGCCAGGCCGAGGCGGCCGGCCGGACGCACCGCTTCGTCGCAGTCGATGCTGTTGGCGACCAGGCGCTCCAGGCCATCGCTGACCGAGGGCGGCTCGCGGCTCACGGCCGCCAGGGCCACGGCCAGCAGGGGCAGGGCGAACAGGCTGCGGTGCAGGGGGGTGGACAGGTTCGGGCTCATGGCAGGTTCCTCGGTGGTTCGTGCCTTGGGTTCAGCAGGAACCGTGCCAGCCCGTCTATCCCTTTTATATCAATGGGTTGCCCGAAGCGCCGGGGTGTCCGCGGCTGTCCGGCCGCTAGGCGCGGACACGGCAGGCGGACAGCGGCGCCCGGGCGAAGTCCCGCCACTGCGGCTCGCCCGCGCCGACCGCCGGCCGGGGGAATTCGATGCGCGCCAGCAGCTGCGTGCCGCCGTCGTCGCTGCGCAGGTTGCTCAGGCCCTCGAAGCGGAGCAGGCGCCGGCTCTCGCGGCCGTAGGCCACGTCGATGTGCGGCGCGATCCAGCCCAGCCAGCCGCCCAGGCGCAGGCGGAACAGCTCCGCCGGTTCGCCGCCGAACTCCGCGGCGCCCACCCGCGACACCTTGAAGCCCAGGCTCTCCAGCCGCGCCGGCACCGCGAAACGCAGCGGCACCGATTCGCCCGCCAGCAGCGGCCGCCAGTTGCGCCGGATGAATTCGTCGAAGCCCGCGTCCGCCACCAGCCGCGCCTCGGCGTCGAGGGGCGCGCTGCGTTCGGCCTCGCCCGCGCCTTCGCGCACCCAGACGCGCTGGACGCCGTCGCTGCGCCGCAGGCCTTCGCCGTAACCGCCGCGCGCGTCCTCCAGGCTGAAGCTGGGCGCCTGCGCCGAGGGCCGGTAATCGACGCGCTTGCGCGCGAACGGCGTGCCATCGCTGCAGCGGTACAGCACCAGCCGCTCCAACACCTGTCCGTCCTGGCGACGCACCAGGTGCTGCTCGCGATAGAGCAGCTCGTCGCTGCGCGGATCGCGCGCCAGGCCTTCCTCGAAGCTGATCGTGGCCTGCGCGGCCGGCGTGAGCAGCAGCAGCGCGAGCATTGCGGAACATCTCATCGGCGCGCACTCCCTGGGCCTGCGTTCGAACGGCCGCGCCGCACCGGCGGGGCGCAGGCGCGACGCGTGAAGACGAAGATCACCTGCGCGCCACGGTTAGCGCACGTGACCGGACGGTGGCGTGCGGTCGGTGTTTTCGTATAGCCACTATGGCCTCCGGCCTAGTGTATGGCCCGTCAAGGCAGGCTAGGATTCGGGTCCCCCGGAATTTCCGGCTGTCCTGCAAGGTATCCGAATGACCCCGATCCGCCGTCCGCGCCTGAGCGCGCTTGCCCTGGCCCTCGGCCTCGCCGTCGCCGGCTTCTCGCCGCTGCACGCCCCCGAGGCGGTCGCCAAGGAGCAGTCCGCGCCGGCGCCCGCCGCCGACATCGCCTTCGAGCAGTTCACCCTGCCCAACGGCCTGCGCGTGATCGTGCACACCGACCGCAAGGCGCCCATCGTCTCGGTCAACATCTGGTACCACGTCGGCGCCAAGAACGAGCTGCCGGGCCGCACCGGCTTCGCGCACCTGTTCGAACACCTGATGTTCCAGGGCAGCGAGAACTACAAGGGCGAGTTCTTCGAACCCTTCGAGCTGGTCGGCACCACCGACCAGAACGGCACCACCAACTCCGACCGCACCAACTACTTCCAGAACGTGCCCACCACCGCGCTGGACATGGCGCTGTGGATGGAGTCCGACCGCATGGGCCACCTGCTCGGCGCGATCGACCAGAAGGCGCTGGACGAACAGCGCGGCGTGGTGCAGAACGAGAAGCGCCAGGGCGAGAACCAGCCCTACGGCCAGGTGTTCGAGCGCCTGCTCAAGGCCAGCTACCCGAAGGGCCACCCGTACAGCTGGACCACCATCGGCTCGATGAGCGACCTCAACGCCGCCTCGCTTGACGACGTGCGGCGCTTCTTCAGGACCTGGTACGGCCCGAACAACGCCGTGCTGGTGCTGGCCGGCGACATCGACCTGGCCACGGCGAAGAAAAAAGTCACGAAGTATTTCGGCCACATCCCGGCCGGCCCGACCATGGCCCAGCCGAAGGTCGACCCGGCGCCGCGCACCGCCTCCACCCGCGAGACCTTCACCGACAACGTGCCGCAGGCGCGCGTCTACCGCGCCTGGAACACCGCCGAATACGGCCAGGCCGACGTCGAGCGCCTGCAGCTGCTGTCGCAGGTGCTGGGCGGTTCGCGCAGCTCGCGCCTGGACAAGCGCCTGGTGTTCCAGGACAAGCTCGCCGACAGCGTCTCGGCCGGTGCCTGGCCCAACCAGCTGGGCGGCCTGTTCTTCATCCAGGTGGACGTGAAGCAGGGCGTGGACGTGGCCACGGTCGAGAAGGCGCTGGACGAGGAACTGGCCAAACTGCTGGCCGAAGGCCCGACCGCGGCCGAGCTGGAGCAGGCGCGCACCGTGTTCAAGGCCGGCTTCATCCGCGGCATCGAGCGCATCGGCGGCTTCGGCGGCAAGGCCGACGCCCTGGCCGAGTGCGCCGTGTTCGCCGGCGACCCGGGCTGCTTCCGCGACAGCCTGCGCACCATCGAGACCGCCAGCGCCGACGACCTGGTCGCGGCCGGCAAGCGCTGGCTGTCGCGCGGCGACCACACCATCGTGGTCACGCCGGGCGAGCGCGTGCCGACGGTCGACGAGCCCAGCACCGCGCACCCGGACATGGCGCCGGTGCCGGCGGCGGACCCGAAGTACACCACCACGCCCAGCGCGGTGGACCGCAGCAAGGGCGTGCCGCAGACCACCGAGTTCCCGGCGCTTTCGTTCCCGGCGCTGCAGCGCGCCGAGCTCAGCAACGGCATCAAGGTGATCCTGGCCGAGCGCAAGGTCATCCCGGTGGTGCAGATGAGCCTGGAGCTGCCGGGCGGCTACGTGGCCGACGTCGGCCGCAAGCTCGGCACCGCCAGTTTCACCTTCGGCATGCTCGACGAGGGCTCGGGCAAGTACGACGCGCTCGCCTTCGCCGACCAGGCCGAGCGCCTGGGCGCCAACCTCGGCGCCGGCGCCTCGCTCGACGGCGCCAACGCCTACCTGTCGGCGCTGAAGGAGAACCTGGACGCGTCGGTGGCGCTGTACGCGCAGATGCTGCGCGAGCCGCGTTTCGACGACAAGGAAATCGAGCGCGTGCGCCAGACCTGGATCGCAGGCATCAAGCAGGAGAAGGCGCGCCCGAACTCGGCGGCGATGCGGCTGCTGCCGCCGCTGGTCTACGGCGCCGGCCATCCCTACGCGATCCCGTTCAGCGGCACCGGCACCGAGGCCTCGATCGCCGCGCTGACCCGCGACGACCTGGTCGCCTTCCACAAGCAGTGGGTGCGTCCGGAAGGCGCCACCCTGATCGTCACCGGCGACACCACGCTGGCCGAGATCCTGCCGGTGCTCGAGAAGCACCTGGGCAGCTGGAAGGGCGAGGGCGCCGCGCCGGCGCCGGTGGCCGTGCCGACCGTGGCCCTGCCGGCCAAGCCGCGCGTGTTCCTGGTCAACCAGCCGGGCGCGATCCAGGCCAATGTCTTCGTCGGCCAGGCCGTGCCGTCGACCATGGACCCGAAGGCGACCGAGTTCGAGATCGCCAACTCGGTGCTGGGCGGCGAGTTCAGCTCGCGCCTGAACATGAACCTGCGCGAGGACAAACACTGGGCCTACGGTTCCTACAGCTTCGTGCAGGGCGCCAAGGGCCAGCGGCCGTGGATGGCCTTCGCGGCGGTGCAGATCGACAAGACCGCCGAGTCCATCGCCGAACTGCAGCGCGAGATCGCCGATTACGCCTCGGGCAAGGCGCCGGCCAAGCCGGAAGAGGTGGCCAAGATCCAGGCCACCGAGATCCGCAGCCTGCCCGGTTCCTATGAAACGGCGGGTTCGGTGATGGGCGCCATTGGCGGCATCGTGCGCTTCAACCGCCCCGACGACTACGTGGTGCAGCGTCGCGCCAAGATCGAGGCCCTGACCCCGGCGGTCGTGCAGTCGGCGGCCGGCACGATCAAGCCCGAGGCCCTGACCTGGGTCGTGGTCGGCGACCTGGCCCAGATCGAAGCCCCGGTGCGCGCCCTGAACCTGGGCGAGGTGCAGGTGGTGGACGCCGACGGCAAGCCGGTCGCCGCCGAAGGCGCTGCGAAGGACGCCGCGAAGGCCGCGAAGGAATAAGCCCGGCGGCTCATTGCCGGTTCAGTGCGGGCGGGGCGACAATCCCGCCCGTACTTCTTGGAGAATCCTTCATGCGAACCCTCGCACTGGCTGTGCTTCTTGTTCCCGTCGTGACCGCCTGCACCTGGGTCAAGATGGCCCCGGGCGGTGCCGAGGTGCGCGTCGCCCGCGCCGGTCAGGACATGGGCGTCTGCGAAAAGCGCGGCGAGGTCTCGGTGTCGGTGAAGAACCGCCTGGGCCCCTACGAGCGCAACGACATCAAGGTCCGCGACGAGCTCGAGACCCTGGCCCGCAACGAGGCCCCGGGCCTGCAGGCGGACACCGTGCAGCCCAAGGGCGAGCCGGTGGACGGCGAGCAGCGTTTCCTGGCCTTCCGCTGCGGCGGCAACCGCCCGGGTCCGGCGTCCGCCGGCCGGCCGTCGAACGCCGACGACGCGGGCACGGTCAACCCGATCGAGGACTGAGGATCGGGTCACGGTCTTCACGCGGCCCCGGCCCCAAGTGGAGCCGGGCAGCCGAAACGGGTAATCTTCGCGGGTTTCCCCGAAGGCGACCCTGCCCATGCTGTTCCAGCACGTTTCCATTGCCGGCCTCGCGCACATCGATGCGCCCATCCGCCTGAGCTCGGCCGACATCAACGCCCGGCTGCAGCCCACCATGGACCGCCTCGGCATCAAGACCGACGTGCTCCAGGACATCGCCGGCATCTACGCCCGCCGCCTCTGGGGCGACGAGGTCGAAGCCTCCGACGCCGCCACCCTGGCCGCCGAGAAGGCCCTGCTGGACGCCGGCGTGGACCGCGCCAAGATCGGCCTGCTGGTCAACACCTCGGTCAGCCGCGACTTCCTGGAGCCGTCCACGGCCTCCATCGTGTCCGGCAACCTGGGCCTGGGTGAGAACTGCCAGAACTTCGATGTCGCCAACGCCTGCCTGGCCTTCCTCAACGGCATGGACATCGCCAGCCGCATGATCGAACGCGGCGAGATCGAATACGCCCTGGTCGTGGACGGCGAAACCGCCAACCTGGCCTACAAGAAGACCCTCGAGCGCCTGAGCGCCCCGGACGTGACCGAAGAGCAGTTCCGCAACGAACTGGCGACGCTCACCCTGGGCTGCGGCGCCGCGGCGATGGTGCTCTCGCGCGCCGAGCTCACGCCGGACGCGCCCAAGTACCGCGGCGGCGTCACCAAGGCCGCCACGCAGTGGAACACGCTGTGCCGCGGCAACCTCGACCGCATGGTCACCGACACCCGCATGCTGCTGATC
>CAMLKR010000002.1 GCA_946480565.1 uncultured Arenimonas sp.
GGTCAAATCCGCTCAGGGAGTCAATAATGAACAAAGCCGAATTTACGAGTGCCGTTGCCGATGGCGCCGAGCTGTCGAAGGCCGATGCCGGCCGCGCTGTCGACGCGGTGATCGAGGTCATCAAGAAGGCCCTCAAGAAGGGCGAGACCGTGACGCTGGTGGGCTTCGGTACCTTCTCCGTGCGCAAGCGCGCCGCCCGCCAGGGCCGTAACCCCCAGACCGGCGACACCATCAAGATCAAGGCTTCGAAAAATCCGGCCTTCAAGGCTGGCAAAGCCCTAAAGGATGCTGTAAACTAAGCGTCTTCCTTGTGAAGGGTGCTTAGCTCAGCGGTAGAGCGTCGCCCTTACAAGGCGAGGGTCGGGGGTTCGAAACCCTCAGCACCCACCAAGCTTCCAAGCGCGGAGTGGTAGTTCAGTCGGTTAGAATGCTGGCCTGTCACGCCGGAGGTCGCGGGTTCGAGTCCCGTCCACTCCGCCATATCCTCGAGGGCGCCCCGCAAGGGCGCCCTCGTTTTTTCAGGCTCCGGAACGCCCGGGGCACCCACCAAACGGCATAGCCCACATGCTCCAGAGTATCCGCGACAAGTCCTCAGGCTGGATCGCTTTTCTCATCCTGGGTCTGGTGATCATCACGATGGCGTTCTTCGGCATCGAGTCCTACTTCGCGCCCAAGGTCGAGACCTATGCCGCGAAGATCGAGGGTCCGGCCAAGTTCTGGATCTGGGGCAAGCAGAGCCGCGAGATTTCACAGGACGAGTTCCGGCGCCGGTTCGAAGCCGTGCGTGCGCAGGAGCGCAGCCGCCAGGGAGAGGGTTTCGACAGCGAGCAGTTCGAGAGCATGGACACCAAGCGCCAGGTGCTCGATTCGCTGATCGACCAGGAACTGCTGGCGCTGGTCGCCCAGCGCGATGGGATCACCGTCGGTGAAGCCGAAGTAGCCGAGCAGCTCAAGGCGACCCCGGAATTCCAGGTCAATGGCGTCTACAACGCCGACCAGTACCGCCTGGCGCTGGCGGGGCAGGGCCTCAGCCACGCCCAGTTCATGGCCCGCACGCGCGCCGAACTGGCCCAGCGCACGGTTCCGTCGCTGATCGTCGATACCGCGCTGGCCAGCGACGCCGAGCTCGAGGCCTTCCTGCGCCTGAGCCAGCAGACCCGCGACCTGCAGCTGATCGACCTGCCCACGCCTGCCCTGCCGGAGGCGGCGCCGAACGAGGCCGAACTCCAGGCCTGGTACGACGAAAACACCTCCCGGTACCGCAGCGAGGAAAAGGTCGCGATCGAATACGTGGAGATCGACGGCAACCTGCTTGAGGCGCCGACCACGGTGGACGAAGCCACCCTGCGCGCCCGCTACGACGAGCTCCGGTCGCGTTACGTGACGGAACCCCAGCGTACCGCTTCGCACATCTTGGTGTCGGTGCCGGCCGACGCCGCGCCCGAGGCCGACGCGGCGGCGCGGGAACGGGCCACGGCCCTGGCGGCCAAGGCCCGCGAACCCGGCGCCGATTTCGCCGCCATCGCTCGCGAAAGCTCCGACGACCTGGGTTCCAAGTCCGAGGGCGGCGATCTGGGCGTGGTCGAGAAGGGCCTGTTCGACGCCGCGTTCGAGCAGGCGCTGTTCGCCCTCGAGCTCGGCCAGGTCAGCGACCCGGTGCGTACGCCGGACGGCTGGCACGTCATCCAGCTGCGCGAGCTGACCCCGGGCAGCGAACGTCCGTTCGAGGACGTTCGCGCCGAGCTTGAGAGCGAGTTCCTGGCGACCGAGCGCGAGCGTGCCTTCAGCGACCTCACCGGCCGCCTCATCGAGCTCGTCTACAAGGACCCGACCGCGCTGGCGCCGGCCGCAGAGCAGGTGGGCCTGACCGTCCAGCGCACCGGCCTGTTCGGGCGGGCGCAGGCCGAAGGCGTCGCCGCGTTCCCGGCGGTCCGCGAGGCCGCGTTCAACGACGCCCAGAAGCTCGAACGCCAGGTCAGCGACACCATCGAAATCGCGCCAAACCACGTGGTCGTCATCCACGTCATCGAGCACCAGCCGGAGGCCACGCTTCCCTTCGACCAGGTGCGTGAGCGCGTGCTTGCCGACCTGAATGCGGACCGCCTCGCCAAGGCCTCGCTGGCCCAGGCCGAGGCCCTGCTGGAGCGCGCCCGCAAGGGTGAATCCCTGGACGCGCTGGCGACCGACGTCGGCCGCACCGTGGCGACCCTGCCTGGCGTGGGCCGGCAGGGCCAGCTGCCACCGGCGCTGGTGGACGTGGCCTTTGGCCTTGCGACGCCGGAAGCGGACAAGCCGAGCTTCGGCATCGCCCAGGTCGGCGCCGATCGCCACGTGCTGGTCGCGGTCACCGCCGTCACGCCGGGCAAGCTTGACGCGCTGGACGAGGCCACCCGCACGCTGCTGCGCGACCAGCTGGCGCAGGCCCGTGGCCTGGTCGAGTACCAGGACTACATCAAGTCGCTGCGCCGCCACTACACAGTGACGGTGGCGGAAGACCGGCTCTGATCGGCCGCCGCCAGGCGCTATGAAAAAGGCCCGGGAATCCCGGGCCTTTTTCTTGCCGCGGCGTACCGGAGTTCAGACGCCTTCGATGCCGGTCATGCCCAGGATGTTGTAGCCGGCGTCCACGTAGGTGATCTCGCCGGTCACGCCCGCGGCCAGGTCCGAACACAGGAACGCGGCGACGTTGCCGACGTCCTCGATGGTGACGCTGCGGCGCAGCGGCGCGTATTCCTCGACATGGCCCAGCATCTTGCGGAAGTTGGAGATGCCGGCGGCCGCCAGCGTCTTGATCGGGCCGGCCGAGATCGCGTTCACGCGCGTGCCCTCGGGGCCCAGGTTCAGCGCCAGGTAGCGCACGTTGGCCTCGAGGCTGGCCTTGGCGACGCCCATCACGTTGTAGTTGGCCAGCGCGCGTTCGGCGCCCAGGTAGCTCAGCGTCAGGATGCTGCCGCCGCGGCCCTTCATCATCGGGCGCGCGGCCTTGGCCAGGGCGGCCAGGCTGTAGCTGGAGATGTCGTGGGCGATGCGGAAGTTCTCGCGGGTCAGGCCCTGCAGGTATTCACCCTCGATCGCCTCGCGCGGCGCGAAACCGACCGAATGCACCAGGATGTCGAAGCCGTCCCAGCGCTTGCCCAGCTCGGCGAAGACGTTGTCGATCTGCGCGTCCTCGGCCACGTCCAGCGGCAGCACGATATCGGAGTTGCAATCCTTCGCAGCATCCTCCACGCGCGACTTGAGCTTGTCGTTCTGGTACGTGAAGGCCAGTTCGGCGCCTTCGCGAAACATCGCCTCGGCGATGCCGCTGGCGATCGAGCGCTGGCTGGCGATGCCGACGATCAGGGCGCGCTTGCCGGACAGAAATCCCATCGTGTTCCTCCCAAGGCCGCCCGGACGGCGGCGAAAAGAAGGCTAGTTTGAACCGCGGCGGGCCATACCGCCAAGCATGGATGGTCGCTCAGGGGTCGAGCCGGATCACCTGGCCCGGGCGCAGGATCGACCGGGCGCCCAGCCCGTTTATCGAGAACAGCTCGCGCAGCGGCACGCCGTAACGCGCGGCGATGCGCGACAGGGTGTCGCCGCGCTGCACGGTGTGGGTCCGCACCGGACCGGCGTCTTCGGGCGCGGGCGGCTGCGCGCCCTCGCTGCCGGCCGTCATCATGGCCAGCGCGGTGGCCGGCGCCAGGACATCGCGCGGCGCGCCTGCGACGATCCGACCCTGCCGGTAGGCCGGGTTGAGCGCGCGCAGGCGCGCCGCATCCGTCCCCAGCCGCGCGGCCGCCTGGTCCAGGCTGGCCACGCCGGCGGGGACGGTCATGCGCACCAGCGGCACGAAGCGCGCCTCGCGCGGCAGCACCAGGCCGTGCCGTTCGGGCCTGGCGATCAGGCAGGCCAAGGCGTGCAGCTTGGCCACGTAGTCGTAGGTGGTGCGCGAAAGCCCGCGGGGCAGGTGGCTTTCTCCCGAGACCCGGCGGTCGCCGCTGCTGCGGAAGGCGCGGATGATGCGGTACTCGCCCGCGTTGTAGCCCATCGCCATCGCGCGCCACTCGCCGTCGAACAGGCCGTCCAGCGTCTGCAGGTAGGACAAGGCCGCATCGGTCGATTCCACCGGAGACAGGCGCCCGTCGTATCCCGGCTGGATGCGGATGCCGTGGTTGCGCGCGGTGCTGGAGATCATCTGCCACATCCCGGCGGGGCCGCCGGGACCGACCGCCGCCGGCCGGTACCAGCTTTCGACGATCGGCAGCAGCGCGAACTCCCCCGGCAGGTCGCGGCGCTCGACTTCCTCCACGACGTAGGCCATCAGCGGCAGGATTTCCTCAAGGTGCCGCGCGAAGCTGTCGGGATAGCCGGCGTAACGCTTGCGCCAGGCGCGGTTGTGCTGGCCCTTGACGCAGATCGGCGGGGAAAGCCGCGCCGTGAGGCGGTCGAAGACTTCGGCGCCGGTATCCATCGGGCCGGGCAGGGCGGGCGCGGGCTCGGGCGCCGGCGCCACCGGCGGAGGCGTGGCCGCCACCGGGCGAAGCGTCACAGGGCTTTCCGGCTCCGCCGGTTCGTCCAGGTCGGGGCGGACCACTGGCTGGCAGGCCGCCAGCATCACCAGCAGTGCGGCCGCGCAGGCCGGGGCAACAAGGGGGCGTTTCATGGGCGAAAGACGTCCTTCCATTGGCGCAGGGCGGCGAAGGCCTCGACGCGGTCGCGGGGCGCGCGCCCCAGCCGGTCGGTGAGCGTCCGCACCAGATTGGGATGATCGATCCGCAGGAACGGGTTGCAGGCGCGTTCGATGTCCAGGGTGCTGGGCAGGCTGGGGCGCCCCTGGGCCCGCAGCGACCGCACCCGTTCGAGGTGGCGGTCGCGCCCGGGGTTGTGCGGCTCGGCGGCCCGGGCGAATAGGCCGTTGGCTTCGGTGTACTCGTGGCCGCAGCAGACGATGCTGTCGCCAGGCAGGGCGGCCAGCCGGTCCAGCGAAGCCAGCATCTGCGCCGGCTCACCCTCGAACATGCGCCCGCAGCCCAGGCTGAAGAGCGCATCGCCGCAGAACAGGTGGCCGCCGCCGTGGAAGGCGACGTGGCTGCGGGTATGGCCCGGCACCGCCAGCACCTCCAGGTCGAGGTCCATCGCGTCGATCCGGAGGCGGTCGCCGCCGCCCACCCGATGGTCGGCGACGCCGATGCGCTCATCCACTGGCGCATGGCAGGGCAGGCCAAGGCGATCGCGCAGCGCCGCGACGCCGCCGATATGGTCGGGATGGTGGTGGGTCAGCAGGATGGCGACCGGTCGCAGGCCGTCGGCTACGGCCTGGAGCACCGGTCCGGCCTCGCCCGGGTCCACCACGACCGCCTCGCCCCCCGGCGCCGCCAGCAGCCAGATGTAGTTGTCTTGCAGGGCGGGCAGGGGAATGGCGCGCAGCACGGGATGACCTGGGACGCGCCGATGACGCAGAATCGCGACCATGCCCCCGGCTCCCGTCCGCCGTCAACCTGACACGCCCGCCGAACTCTGGTTCCGCCGAGACAGTACCCTGGGCCTGGTCCAGGAGGTCCAGCGCCAGGCCGTGCCGGAGCTTACCCGGGTCTTCGGCCACGGCGGCCTGTACCTGCGGCCCGCCGAGGCGCTGCCGGCCACCCTGTCGGGGAATATGCTGGCCAATGTCCTGTGCCTGCACCGCCAGGGCGGGCGCCTGGCGGGCGACCTGGGCTGCCAGGACCATGCCCTGCCGGTGGCCAGCGGCTGCCTGTCGCTCGTCTACGCCCTCTTCGTGCTGGAAACTTCTCCTGATCCGGGGGCCCTGCTGGCCGAATGGGCGCGGGTTCTCAAGCCCGACGGCGTAGCCCTGATCCTCAGCCTCAACCCCTGGGCGCCGGCCCGCCTGCGCTGGGCCTTCAAGGGCCTTCGGGTCCGCGATGCCGCCACGGTGGCCGCCCAGGTGCGCGGAGCGGGGCTGGAGGTCCAGCGCCGCCACTACCTCGGCCCGGTTTGGACGGCACCGCAGGGGGTGGACCTGGGCGCGCGGCGCCGGCCCGGTCCGCTGTCCCGCCTGCGCATGGCCAGCCTGATCGTCGCCCGGCGGCGCGACCCGGGCCTCACGCCGCTCCGGATCGGTGCGCCGGCCCTGAAGTTCCGACCCGGCGTGAGCGCCGGTTGATCCCCTCCGCATGGAAGCAAAACATGAAGAACGTCGAGATCCACACCGATGGCGCCTGTCTGGGCAACCCCGGGCCGGGCGGCTGGGCGGCCCTGCTCCGGCACGAAGGCCGCGAACGCGAGCTCGCCGGGGGCGAAGCGTTGACCACCAACAACCGGATGGAGCTGATGGGCGCCATCATGGCGCTTGAGGCGCTCAAGTCGCCCTGCACCGTGGTGCTGTCGACGGACTCCCAGTACGTGCAGAAGGGCATCGGCGAATGGCTGCCGAACTGGATCCGCCGCGGCTGGAAGACCGCCGCCGGCGAACCGGTGAAGAACCAGGACCTCTGGCAGCGCCTGCAGGCGGCCAGCCAGCCGCACAAGATCCAGTGGAAGTGGGTCAAGGGCCACGCCGGCCACATCGAGAACGAGCGGGTGGATAAACTGGCCCGGGCCGAAGCCGAGAAGTTCAGGTAACCCACGACCATGCGCCAGATCGTCCTCGATACCGAAACCACCGGCCTGTCCTGGGAGAAGGGCAACCGCATCGTCGAAGTGGGCTGCATCGAACTGGTCGAGCGGCGGCCCACCGGCCGCCAGTTCCAGCGCTACTTCAATCCCGGCCGGGAGATGGAGCCGGGCGCGCAGGAAGTGACGGGGCTCACGCTGGACTTCCTGCAGGACAAGCCACGCTTCGAGACCGTGCTGGACGAGCTGCTGGAGTTCATCTCCGGCGCCGAACTCATCATCCACAACGCCAGCTTCGACGTCGGCTTCCTCAACTACGAGCTGTCGCTGGCCGGCGCGCATTACGGTCGGCTCGAGGACCACGCCAGCGTGCTCGACACCCTGGCGATGGCGCGCGAACGCTTTCCCGGCCAGCGCAATTCACTCGATGCCCTGTGCAAGCGCCTGGGCGTGGACAACGCCCACCGCAAGCTGCATGGCGCCCTGCTCGACGCCGAGCTGCTCGCCGAGGTCTACCTGGGCCTCACCGCCGGCCAGGGCGACCTGGGCCTGGCCCCGGTCGGCGATGTGCGGGTCGCGGTCGCCACGGTGGACCTGGCGGGGCCGGTGGGCGGGGCCCGCCGCGTGCTGCGCGCCAGCGAAGCCGAGGCCGCCGCCCACGAAGCCCGCCTGGCGAAGATCGCCGGCAAGGCCGGCAAACGGCTCTGGCCCGCGCCGGCGCCCGAACCCGAACCCGAACCGGCAGCCTGAGCCGCCTTCATGGATAATCGACCCCGGTCTGGGACAGCGAGGTTGGCTTGAACGCGACGGTCCTGCTCACTTCGGTCGACATCAACATCCCCGGCTACCGCATCCTCAGCCCGATCGGCGAGGGCGGCATGGCCTCGGTCTTCCTGGCGGTGCAGGAATCGCTGGACCGCGAGGTCGCTCTGAAGGTGATGTCGCCGGCCCTGGCGGCGAACGCCGAATTCGCCAGCCGCTTCCTCACCGAAGGCAAGATCACCGCCAAGCTGCAGCACCCGAACCTGGTGACGGTGTACGACATCGGCAGCCACGCCGGCGTCTATTACCTTGCGGCGGAATACATTCCCGGCGGCACGCTCAAGGACCGTATCAGCCAGGGCGGGCTGAGCGTGGCGCACATCCTCGACATCGCCACCGACATCGCCCAGGGCCTGGATTTCGCCCACGAAAAGGGCTTCGTGCACCGCGACGTCAAACCCGGCAACGTGCTCTTCCGCAAGGACGGCCGCGTGGTGCTGGCCGACTTCGGCATCGCCAAGGCCATGGACGGCAGCAACAGCTCCACCGTCGCCGGCTCCTCGATCGGCACGCCCGACTACATGAGCCCGGAACAGGCGCGCGGCGAGCCGGTGGACGGCCGCTCCGACCTCTACAGCCTGGGCACGGTGCTGTTCGAGATGCTGGTGGGCACACCGCCCTACCAGGCCGGCGATCCGTTCACCGTGGCGCTGATGCACGTCACCCACCCGATCCCAACCCTGCCCGCGCCCTACGAGTGGCTGCAGCCGCTGATCGCAGGGCTGATGGCCAAGGATGCCGGGCAGCGCTACAACACCGGCGCCGCCTTCATCGACGCCCTGCACAAGCTGGTGGAAAGTGCCCCCCAGGGCGCCGTGCTGCAGGAAACCAGCGCGCGCAAGACCGGGGGCGGCGGACGCATCGCCGCGGGTGCCGCCACCCAGCAGCGCACGCGCATCAGCGCCAGGCAGTCCGGGGGCCGGCCAGCCTGGCTGCTGCCGGCGGCCGGCGCCGGCGTGTTCGCCGCCGCCTTGCTGGCCTGGTGGCTGCTGACACCCCCGGCGCCAGAGCCTGAGCCAGCGTCGACCGATGCCGCGGCAGCCAGCCCCGGCGCATCGCCCACGGGCACCGAAGCCTTGCCCGACAGTTTCCAGATGCCGCAGCCGGTCGATACCGCCAACCAAGACGAGGTCGACCGCCTGCTCAACGCCGGCGACAAGCTCTACGAATACGCGACCACGACCGAGCTTGGCCGCAAACTCGACTATCCCGACGACGACAGCGCCCTGGGCTACTACCGCGCGGCGCTCGCCATCGACCCGGACAATGCCCGTGCGCGCGCCGGCGTGGCCAATGTCGTCGCCTTCTACCGCACCTATGCGCACCAGGCCTGCGACCGCGGCGAATGGGTGCAGTGTGGGTTCCTGGTGCGCAAGGGACTGGCCGTGGACGGCGACGACGCCTACCTGCGGCAGCTGCAGGATGCCGTGGCGACTGCCGAATCCGGCGGGAGCCCGGAGCTGCCGCCGGCACCTGCGGCGCCCGGCGGCTGAGGTTCAGCGACGGCGCAGCAGGACGACCGTGACGTTGTCCGAGCCGCCGCCGTCCAGCGCCGCCGAAACCAGGTGGTCAACGCACTCCTGTGCAGACAGCTCGGACTTGGCGAGCAGGGCGCCGATATTCAGGTCGTCCACTTCCTCGGTCAGGCCGTCGCTGCAGAGCAGCAACTGCTGGCCCGGGCGGAGTTCGCCCGACAGCGTTTCCACCTTCAGGTTCTGCGGGTCGGTGACGCCGAGCGCCTGGGTGACCACGTTGCGATGCGGATGCGCGCGCGCCTGTTCGGCGGTGATCGCGCCCTGGTCGATCAGTTCCTGCACGTAGCTGTGGTCGGACGAGAGCTGGCGCAGCTGGCCGTTCCACAGGTAGGCGCGACTGTCGCCGACCCAGGCCAGTTCGAAACGGTTGTCGAGGATGCGCAGCGCGACCACCGTGGTGCCCATCGGCAGGCTTTCGGCGCGCTGGCGGCTGTGGCGGATGATGTCCTCGTCGGCGCGGCGGATGGCATCGGACAGACTGCGGCCCGCCCTGACTTCGCGCACGACGGCGTCGCGCGCCAGCGCGCTGGCGACCTCGCCGAACTCATGCCCGCCCATGCCGTCTGCGACCAGCCACAGGCCCAGCTCGGCATCGCCGTAATAAGTGTCCTCGTTCAGCTCGCGGCGCAGGCCGACGTGGCTGAGGTGCCCGAATTCGATCATCCGTTGGCCCGAGGCGTCATGGCAGCTGGGGTGGGGCGGTCATGGCCGCCATCATGCGTTCGCCGGGCGCCGCGCCGCAAGCGCGCGGCCGGGCCGGTGAACACGGAATGAAGCGCGACGGCGGCGCCGGCCATGGCTCAGAACTCCATGCGCAGTCCGAGCGCCAGGTTCCACTGCGACATGCCGTTCCGGCCCACCAGCTGCTCGTAGTACATGAAGCCGGAGCGACCCTGGGTCAGCACCATGGACAGGCCCAGGCCAAGGCGGAAGTAGTCGGTGTCCAGTGGGTCGCCGCGCACCACCATGGCCGTACCGGTGGGGTCGTTGATGAAGCGCGCCTCCACGGCCTGCGGGTCGTCCTTGAACTCGTGTTCCCATTCCAGCTGCAGGTGCGGGATCAGCACGCCCCAGTCGGCGCTGTGGGTGTAGGTGAACTTGCCGCCGAGCACGCTGGCCAGCGAGGTCACGTCGCGGTTCTGGATGCGCAGGCCCAGGCCGCTGCCGGGCTCGCCGGCCTCCAGGGTTTCGTTGATCGCGTCGAAGCCGACCCGGGTGTAGAGCAGTCGGCCATAGGGCCCGATGCTCCAGGCGCCGCGGTTGAAGTCGCGGCCGAAGGTCGTGGCGGTGGACAGCAGGTCGCCGGAGGCATCGGCCCGGGCGGTCTGGTCCACGCTGCTGGTGCCGCCGCCGGCCAGGGGCAGGGTGTAACGGATCCGGCGCAGCAGCTCGTAGTCGTTCCGGCCCCAGGTGACCACGCCGTCCATGTACCAGCTGTCCTGCTGGTAGAAGGTCGTGTAGGCCGACACCGTCCAGCCGTTGGTGTCCAGGCCGCCGCGTTCACCGGGCAGCTGGGTGTCCTGGCGGGTGTAGCCAAGGGATGCCCCGAAGATCCACTTGTCGTTCTTGCGGTAATCCACGCCCGCGGTCAGGCCTTCGATGTCGTAGTCGTAGGCCGGATTGCGCTGCCCGGGATCCGCCTCGCCGCGGCCGATGGTGCCGGCGGCGAAGAAACCCCAGCGGCTGAAGTCCGTGCCGATCTCGGTGGGGTCGTCCACGGCCCCGAAGGCGGCCCCGAGCGTGCCCAGCGAAATCGGACCGGCGGGGGTGCTGAGCGCGAGGCCGCCGAAACTGGTGCCGTTGGTGCCGCTGCGCAGCGCGGCGATGCGGGTCTTGAGGTTCTGGAACTGCGACTGCAGCGCGCTGAAGGCGGCGTTGGCCTGGGTCAGGGCCACGTCGGCCAGCAGCTGGTCGATGGCGCCGATGGCGGCGGCCGGGTCGATGCCGGCGGCGGTCGTCAGTTCCTGGCAGCGCTGCAGAAGGTCCTGCTGGGCCGGTGTCCGGCCGGGCAGGGCCGCCAGCGCCGGGCAGGCGTTGTCGATCGCATTGGCCACTTCGATCTGCTGAACGCTGAGGCCCGGCAGGCCCGAAAGGGCCCCGTTGAGCGAGAACACGACCGGCGCGGCCGCCAGTGCCGAGCTGGCCGTGACGTCGACCGAGCCCGCCGTGGCCAGCGTCACCGTGTTGCTGGCGATGCCGGCGGCGTTGGTGAGGCTGGTCGCCGCGGCGAGGGTACCGGCGGTGGTGCTCCAGTTGATCGTCGCCCCGGCCACCGGCGCACCGCCGGCGTCGGTCAACTCGACCTCCAGCGGCGCCGATGCGACGCCGGCCGCCAGTGTCTGCGCGTCGCCGGAAACGATCATCAACGAACCCAGCGCATCGACCGTCAGGTTGAACACCGCGGTGGCGGTGGGGTCGTCCTGTCGCGCCGCCGTGATCGTCACCGCGCCCGCCGTCGCGCCAGCCGTGACCGTCGCGGTGGCGTTGCCGGCGGCATCCGTCGGACCGCCCGGGACGAGCGTGGCGTCGCCGGCCACCGTCCAGTTGATGGTGACGCCCGCCGCCGGCACGCCGCTGTTGAGCGCGTTCACCTGCAGGGGCAAGGCGAAGGCCGTGTTGACCAGGGCGTTCTGGCCGCCACCCGAGGTCGCCGCCAGGGACGCGACGAAGGCCACGTTGGCGTCGAAGGAAACCGCCAGTTCGTCGCCGTTGGCCGGCACGCCGTCGGGGTCGTAGGTGGCGGTGATCGCGCCGGCGAAGCTGCCGGCGGCCGAAGGCGTGAAGCTGCCGCTGGCATCGCCCGCGGCATTCGTGCCGCTGGCCAGGTTGGCCGGCGCGAAGGGCGCGGTGGCGGTCCACTGGATGGTGGCCGCGTTCACCGGCGTGCCGCCCTGTTCGAGGCGCACGGTGAAGGCGATGGGGTTGCCGACCGAGCCGGTGGCCGGGTTGGCGCTGATCGCGGACAGCGCGAAGGGCAGGGCGGTGACCGTGATGGTGAAGTTCTGCTGCGGCACCGCGCAGAAGGTGCAGCCACTGTTCGCGTTGACGGTATAGGTGCCGGGCACGGTGGCGGTGAACGTGGCCGTGCTTTCGCCGCCCAGCACCGGATTGCCGGCGACGGCGCCATCGCCACCGGCAGGCTGGGCCGTGACGGTCCAGGTGATGTTGGTGCCGTCGGCCGCGGGGATGCTGGCGCTGCCGTAGTCCGTGGTCAGCGTGAGCGGCGTGCCCGAGGGCGTGCTGGGTGCATTCGACCCCACGACCAGCAGCTGCACCGGCTCCACCTGCACCGTCATGTCGACCGGGGCCACCGCCGCGCAGCCTTCCAGCACGAAGGCGACCGGGCAGTTCAGCGTGCCGCGCACCACGTAGGTGCCGGCGTTGAAGATGCTCTGGGTGATGTCGGCGTCGCCGGCGCCGTCGGGCGCCACGGTGCCGTAGTTCGACGCATCGGTGAGGTTGGTGAAGCTGGTCGCCAGTCCACCGGGCGCGCCGTTGAACTGCAGGTTGGTCCCGACGGTGAACGGCGTGATCTGGTTGGCCACCACCGGCAACGGCACGTTCGCGATGTAGTCGAAGTCGTTGTTCGTGCCGAAGGTGTAGCTGATCGTGTCGCCGGCGCAGCCGCCGACCAGGCAGGTGACCACGACGGTGCCGGTGCCGCCCGGGGTCGGGCCCAGCAGCACGCTGAAGGTTTCGTCCGTGTCCAGTGTCGCGGTGAAGGTGGTCGGCGCGGTCGCGCCGCCGGTGCTGTCGGTGGTGATGGCGATGCTGCCGGTCACCGTGCCCGCGCAGGCGGTCTGCGCCTGGAAGGTGAAGCTGACCGAGGTGTTGGGCAGGCCGAGCTTGCTCGGTGCCGGATCCACGTTGACGAAGTCGCAGCTCTGCGCCAGCGACTCGCCGCTCCAGGCCATCGCCATCAAGCCCAGGACCAGCAAGACGATGCCGTTGAAGAAACGGCTGGTGAGCGTGCGTGCCGTCCGTCGGCGAGTTGCCGCGTCGCTGCAGAAGTCCATCGCTTTTCCCCTGGAATGCGGCTATAACCCCGACTCGAGTATAGCGGCTGACGCGCCGCTGCAAGGGCCTCGGCGCGGGTCGCATCGCTTCCTCTGGAGCCATGCCCATGATCGTGCGCACACCCTGTCCGGTTCGTTCCCGACTTCTCGTTGGTGTCTCGGTTGGCCTGCTGGTTTTCGCCGTCGGTTCGGTGCCCGTGCCGGTGCAGGCGGCGGTGCGCAACGCCGAGGACCTGCTGATCGTCGACTGCCTGCTGCCGGGGCAGATCCGCAAGCTCGGCCGCCAGGCCACCTTCCTCAGCGCGCGCCGTCCGGTGCGCACCACCCAGGCCGACTGCGAGATCCGCGGCGGCGAATATGTCTCCTACGACCGGGCCAACTACCAGACCGCACTGAAGGTATGGCTGGAGGGCGCGATGTCCGGCAGCGCCGAGGCGCAGAACAACGTCGGCGAGATCTACTCCAAGGGCCTGGGCACCGCGCCGGACTACGGCATGGCCTTCCAGTGGTTCAAGAAGGCCGCAGACCAGGGCTACGGCCGCGCCAAGATCAACCTCGGCTATCTCTACGAGCAGGGCCTGGGCGTGGCCCAGGACCAGGCGATGGCGCTCAACCTCTACCGCGAGGCCTCGGGCATCCAGGACGAGCTGCTCTATGCCTCCGTGGTGCAGGTGCAGATCAAGGCCAGGGACGAACAGATCACGGGCCTGCAGCAGCAGGTGCAGGAAGGCGAGGCCGAGTCGGCCGCGCTGCGCCAGCAGGTGCAGCAGCTGCAGAAGGAATTGGCGCAGCGCCGCAGCGCGCTGCAGGAGGCGCAGCGCCAGCTCGGCGAGACCCAGGCGAAACTGGCGCAGGCCCGCCAGCGCCAGGACGACGACCTGACCCGCCTGCTCGAGAACCAGCTGCTGGCCCAGGAAGAACAGATCAACAGCCAGCGCACCCAGCTGGTCGCGCTGGAGAACCGCGCCGGTTCCGCCGGCGGCACCTACGCCGCGGCGCCGATGCTGGAGATCCTGGACCCGGTCTTCGTCGCCACCCGCGGCCGCAACACCGCGGTGTATCGTGGGGGGCCGGGCAAGCGGCAGGTGGTGGGCCGGGTCACGGCGCCCCAGCTGGTCCGCCAGATCACGGTGAACGGCCAGCCCGCGCCGCTCAACGCGAACGGCGGCTTCAGCGCCCAGGTCGACGTTCCTGCCGGCGGCGCCCAGGTCCAGGTGGCGGCGATCGACACCGCCGGGACCCGCGCGGAGCTGGCCTTCACCCTGCTGCCCCAGGCCGGGCCGGCCGCCGCGCCGGGAGGCAGGACGCCGGCCGCCGGCGAGCTGCCGCGCGACGTCAAGCTGGGGCGCTATTACGCCGTGGTGATCGGCAACAACAGCTATCGCGATCCCAACTACGCCACGCTCAAGAGCGCCGCCAACGACGCCAATGCGGTCGCGGCCCTGCTCAAGTCGCGTTACGGCTACCAGACCACCCTGGTGCTCAACGGCGGCCGGCTGGAGATCCTGACCGCGCTCAACGAGATGCGGGAAACCCTCAAGCCCGAGGACAACCTGCTGATCTACTACGCCGGCCATGGCGAGGTCGACGCCGCCGGCCAGGGTTACTGGGTTCCGACCGACGGTGCGGCGGGCGCCAGCAAGACCTGGATATCGAACGCGGCCATCAGCGACATCCTCAACACCATCGCCGCCCGGCACGTGCTGGTGGTCGCCGATTCCTGCTATTCCGGCACCATGACCCGGGCCTCGGCCCCGACCTTCGATGCCGGCTCGATGCCGCCCGAGAAGTGGGCGACCTGGGTCAAGACCATGGCCAACGGCCGGTCCCGGACCGCGTTGACCTCGGGCGGGGTGATGCCGGTGCCAGACACGGGCTCGGGGCGCCACAGCTACTTCGCCCGGGCCTTCCTGAACGTCCTGCAGGACAACAACCGCCTGCTGGAGGCCCAGCGGCTGTACCAGGAGGTGTCGAGCTCGCTGGCCCTGGGCGCGATCAATTCGCCCGTGCCGCAGGTGCCGGAGTACTCGCCGATCCGCTATGCGGGCCACGAGAGCGGCGAGTTCTTCTTCATGCCCCGGGGCGGTGGGTCCGCGGCCGGCCCCTGAGGCTGGCTAAGCGGCCGCCGGCCCCCTATAATTCGCGGCCCGACGCCCGCAACCGCGGCATCGGGTCCGGAGAGGTGGCAGAGCGGTTGAATGTACCTGACTCGAAATCAGGCGTGCGTTTATAGCGCACCGAGGGTTCGAATCCCTCCCTCTCCGCCATATGCAAAAGAAAAGGGGCCCACCGGGCCCCTTTTCTTTTGCATATGGCGGAGAGGGACGGTGCCGGTTCCGAGCCAGGGTTCGAGCGATTCGTCTGGAACGAATCGCGGGCGCCGAAGGCGCACCCGGCGCAGCCGGGGGGGGGGGCAGGAAAGCCCCCCGCTATCCCTCCCGGTGCATCACGTACACTTCGCAGGCAAACGGAGCCAAAAATGTCCGAAATCCAAGTCCCCGTCTCCTTCGGCGAACTGCTCGACAAGATCGCCATCCTGCAGATCAAGTCCGAACGCATGACCGACCCGGCCAAGCTGGCGAACGTGCGCAAGGAACTGGAGGCGCTCGACCGCACCTGGGCCGCGCATCCCGCGGCCGCCACCGACATCACCCGCCTGCGCGCGGCGCTCAAGGCCGTGAACGAGCGCCTGTGGGTGATCGAGGACGACATCCGGCTGAAGGAGAAGGCGCAGGCGTTCGACGCCGAGTTCGTCCGGCTGGCCCGCGCCGTCTATTTCGAGAACGACGAGCGGGCCCGGATCAAGAAGGACATCAACCTCGCCCTGGGCTCGGCCTACGTCGAGGAGAAGTCCTACGAGGACTACCGGGCCACGCCGCGCTGACGCCGGGCGCCGTCACCAGGCGCGACGCTCGAAGTCGACTTCGTTGAGCAGCCGGTTGCTGCTGGCCAGCATCGGCAGGTAGTCGGCGCCGGTGCCGAAGTTGCGCAGGTTCGGGAAGATCTCCACCGCATCGCCGTAGCGCAGGCCGAACCAGCGCGCGAAGGTGCTGCCCATCTGCTCGATCGACGTGGTCGGGATCAGCCGGCCGCGGCCCACGTCCAGGTCGCTGCCCAGGCGCAGCTCCGGAACCTGGCCGTAGATGCGCCGGCCGACGACGTCGCCGCCGACCACCCAGCTGTGCCCGCCCCAGCCATGGTCGGTGCCGTCGCCGTTGTTGTTCAGCGTGCGGCCGAAGTCGGTCATCGTGAACGCCGTCACCTGGTCGGACACGCCCAGTTCGACGGTGGCGCTGTAGAACGCGGCCAGGGCCTGGCTGACGGTCCGCAGCAGGCGGTCGTGGTCGGCGACCATGTTGTCGTGCATGTCCCAGCCGCCGATTCCGACGAAGAACACCTGGCGCTTCTGGCCCAGCGTGTTGCGGGCCGCGATGGTGCGGGCCACCGTCAGCAGGGAATCGGCGAGGCGGTTCTGGCCGGCGGGCGGAAACGGCGTGTTCAGGGGCGGAACCGCGGCGAGCGCGTTGAACGCGAACTCGCTGAAGTCCAGGGCGCGCTGGTTCAGCCGGGCGGTTTCGCGCACGAACAGCGAACTGTCGCGCTGCGCCGCGTCGAGCAGCTTGTAGAAGGCGTTGCGGCGCGGCACCACCCGCGACCAGGTGGTCGTGCTGCGCAGGCTGCTGTCCACCTGGGTCGGCCCGTTGGCGCCCAGCGCGTAGACGCCATCGCTGGCGCCGGCCTGCCACATGTTGGTGCCCGACAGCGAGATGTTGGTCGGGAAGGCCGAGCCCGCCAGGTAGCCCATGCTGGCCAGCCGGTCGGCGATGCGCGCACCCCAGCCGGCCCTTGCCGCGGTCTCGCTGCCCATCGACATGCTGTAGGCCTGCTGGTCGACATGCGAAAACAGCTGGGGCGGCAGCGGAACGCGGCGGCCCTGGTAGTCGAGCTTGGAGGTCGGTGCGACCAGCGGGCCGACGTTGGCGAGGATGCCGGCGCGTCCGGACTCGAACAGCGCCTGCAGCTCCGCCATCGCCGGATGCAGTCCCCAGTCGGTTCCAGCCGCGCCCGACACCGGCGTGATCGGCAGCAGGTTCGCCGCCGGGATGGACAGGTTGGGCCGCGCCGCCTGGTAGGCGTCGTAGGCGCTGCCGCTGCGTGGCACCAGCATGTTGAAACTGTCGTTGCCGCCGAACAGGTAGACGCAGACCAGGGCGCGGTAGTCGTCGCGGGCACCGCGCGAGGCGGCCTGCACCATCTGCAGCCGGCCCATGGTCGCGAAGGCGGCGGCGCTGCCCAGCGCGATCTGCGCCGAGCGGGCGAGGAAGCGGCGGCGCGAGGCCGTGGAGTCGTGGCTGGCCATGGCTTACCTCTGCACCGCGAACTGGGGGGAAGATGCGATCAGGAACACCATGTCCTCGACGCGGTCGCCGCCGTCGTCGGCCATGGACGTCGCGCTGGCCGACTCGACCAGGATCTGGCGCATCGCCGGCGTCATGCGTCCGGCCATCAGCAGCAGGTTCAGCCGGTCGGCCAGCGCGCCGGGCGACACCGCCAGCGCTTTTTCGGTCGACAGGTTCAGGCGCATGCGCGCGGTGTAGAAGGTCGGGCTGCTGACGGTGGCGGGGATGCTGGCGTCGTCGCGGTCCATCTGGAACAGCCTGCCGTGCAGGTGGTTGATGGTGGACATCGCGGTGGCTTCGTTGAGCAGCTGCAGTTCCGGCGCGAACAGGTCGCGGCGCCGGAACTCCCCGGGAGGCTGGTAATTGGGGCGGTAGAAGTTGAACACCGACGGCGAGGACATCACCGTCTGCCCGGTGTCCGGGCCGGCGCCGCGGTTGCGCAGCAGGGCGCGGGTGGTCGGGCCGGCGGCACCCGCCACCGACTGGCCCTGGGCGCCGAAGGCGCGCCAGATCGCGGTCAGGCGCAGCATCGGTTCCTTGACCTTGCCGAACTCGTCGGTCGCCGCCAGCGCGACGTCGCGCGCCTCCGGGTCGAGCAGCACGGCGCGAACCACGGCGCGCATGTCGCCGCGTACGCCCTGGCCATTGTTGTCGAACGCAGCGGCGACGCGCTGCACGTAGGCCGGCGACGGATTGCTGGTGACCAGGCGCTGGATCAGGTGGCGGCCGAGGAAGGGGCCGACGTTGGGGTGGTTGGCCAGGTTGTCGAGCGCGGCGTCCAGGTCGGCCTCGGCGGTGCCGCCGGACGGGACGTTGGCGCCGCGCAGCAGGATCTTGGCGCCGGTGTCGTGGTAGGTGGGCCAGGCCCGCATCGGCTGGATGAGGCCGGGAAGCTTGACGTCGTCCTCCCAGTCCCACCAGCGGGTGGCGTTGCCGAAATTCCAGCCGGTCAGGGCGCGGGCGAGGTGGGTGATACGCTCGTTGTCGTAGGTCGGGATGGGGTTGCCGTTGGCGTCCAGGCGCGGCGTGCCGTTGCTGTTGAGCTCGACCAGGCCGATCGAGAACAGCTGCATCACCTCCCGCGCGAAATTCTCGTCCGGTTCGGTGTTGCGGCTGGGGTTCGCCTTCTCGTTCTGCAGCATGCCCAGGTAGCGGCCCATCAGCGGATGCAGGGTCACTTCCTCCAGCAGGGTGCGGTAGTTGCCGAACGCATTCACCGCCAGGGTGTCGTAGTAGTCGCTCACCGCGAACTGCGAATAGCCGACGTTGTCGCTGGTGTCGGAGATGACGAAGAACTGGCTGAGCGCGAACGCCACGCGCTGGCGCAGCTGGTCCTCGCCGTACACGGCGATCTGGCTCCAGGCATCGTGGCGGCTGAGGTTGCAGCCCCAGGCGAACTCGCAGTCGCGGTCCTGCTGGCTGGTGAAGTGGGGCGACAGCTCGGCGTGGATCGCCTGGTGCACGTCCAGGTGCAGGGTCGTCGGGCGGTTGAACTGGTCTTCGATCCAGGCCGCGTAGCCCATCGACACCACCCGCTGGATTTCCGCGCTGGTGGCGCCGTAGGTGGACTGCTGCAGGAAACGCGACGCCTCGGCCTGGTTCGCGGGGACCGGCAGGCTGGTGATGAAACCGCCGGCGCTGGCGCCCGACAGGGTCCACTGCTGGTTGCTCACCGCCGGCGGCTGCCGGCAATCCCAGAGGCGCACCAAGGTGCCGGCGCGGGTGGAGCTGTTGGTGACGTCCAGGCATCGGCCCGAGGCCAGGTGCCGGATCTGGAACTGGGTCGTGCTGGCCAGGCCCTCGAGCCGGAAACGCTGCTCGCCGGTGCCGGTGCAGGCTGCCTGGACCACGGCCGTGCCGTTGGCGGTACCGCCGCCGCGGCCGGCCAGGCACAGCCCGGCGCTGGTCCGCAGGGCCGCCACCTGGGGATAGCCGTTCACCGGCAGGATGCGCAGCGTCTGTTCCGGCCGGCCGCTGCAGGTGTTCTGGGCGAGCTGGACATCGACGGCGGTCGCGCCGGCCGGGACTTCCAGGCATTGCCCGCTGTGGCCGGCCACGGCGGTGCTGTTGAACGCCGTCAGGTTGGGCAGGGTCTGGGCCGCCAGCGGCGTCCCGGCGAAGAACAGGGCGGTCGCCGCGAGGCGCAGGGACGAACGGAACATCGAGCAGCTCCGGGGGGAGAGGAATGCGTGATTCAGCGCACGTTTACAGTCTGCCGGCCGGAAAACTGTGAACAAGTTCACATTTTGCTCGAAACGGCTCAAACGGCCGACGGCCGGCGTCCCTCGGGACCATGGGCATGGGCGGCGACGAACGCGTCGAACCGGGCGATCACCTCGTCCACCGGAACCAGGTCCATGACCCCGGGGAACTCGATGCGACGACCCCAGCGTACCTGCGTCGCCGGTTTGCCCAGGAAGGCCCGCGCCGCCTCGTCGAACCGGTTCACCGTCCAGCGGCGGTCGGAGTAGGGGCCGGAACGTTCGGCGTCGGTGCAGGCGTGCAGGCCCAGTACCGGCGTGCCCAGGGCGTTTGCGATGTGGGCGGGGCCGGAGTCCGGCGTCAGCACCAGGGTGGCCCGGGCCAGCAGGGCCATCAGCTGCTTCAGCGTGTCCTTGCCGACCAGGTCGATGGCGGGGTGGCGCATCGCCGCCAGGATCTCGTCGGCGGTGCGCCTCTCGAGGTCGCTGCGGCCGCCGCAGATCACCACCCGCCAGCCGCGGGCCGCGGCATGGTCCGCCACCGCCGCGTACCGTTCGGCGCGCCAGTTGCGCAGTGCATGGCTGGAGCACGGCGACACCAGCAGGGTCGGCGCCTCGCCCGGCAGCTGTCCGCGCGCCCAGGCATGGGCCTCGTCGGGCACCGGCAGCCGCCATTCCACCGGCCCGGGCGCCAGGCCCAGCGGCGACAGGAAGCGCAGGAAGACATCGAGCACGTGCGTCCCGCCGGCCGGGATGCGTTCGTTGATGAACAGCGAATGGCCTTCCTTGCTGCGCCCGCGGTCATAGCCGATGCGGCGGTCGGCGCGGATCGCGGCCGAGACCAGGTTGGCGCGCAGGGCCAGCTGCAGGTTCAGCAGCACGTCGAAGCGTCGCCCGGCCAGCTGGCGCCGCAGCGTGCGCCAGCCCGCCCATCCGGCCTTCTTGTCGTAGACGATGAACTCGACGCCCTCCAGGCCTTCCAGCAGCTTGGCCTCGCCCTTGCCGATGACCCAGGTGATGGGGAGGTCCGGCCAGGCCCGCTGCAGTGCCCGCACCAGCGCCACGGCGTGGGTGGCGTCGCCGAGGGCGGACAGACGCAGCAGGCAGAGCGATCGCGGCGCGGGGATCACGGGCATTGGTTAAACTGGCCTGGAATGGGAGTGACCGCCGCCGCCGTGGAAACCCGACAGCCCGTGCGTGATGCGCGGGGCGCGGGAGCGATTGTGTTCGACCCGGCGCGACTGCGGCAAGCCGAGCCGGGCATGCTGGATCCGGCGTACTGGGGCGCCGCCGCGTCGCCGGTGCAGGCCGGCGGCCGCGGTGCCGCCTGGTTCGTGCGCGGTGGCTTCGGCGATGGCGTGCTGCGCCACTATCGGCGCGGTGGCTTTGCCGCGCGGCTGGGCCGATCCCGCTATTTCTGGCTGGGCGAATCCCGCGTGCGCTGCCTTGCCGAGTTCCGCCTGCTGGCCGCGTTGCGCGCGGAACGGCTGCCGGTGCCGGCGCCGCTGATGGCCGGCTACTGGCGACGTGGCCTGCACTACGACGCCGCCATCCTGGTCGAACGCATCCCGGGCGCCCGGGCGCTAGCCTCCTGGCTGGCCGCGGACATCGACGCCGCGCCCTGGGAGGCCATCGGCAGGATGCTGGCGCGATTCCACCGCGCCGGTCTGGACCATGCCGACCTCAACGCGCACAACATCCTGGTGGATGCGGGCGGCAGCCCCTGGCTGATCGATTTCGACCGCAGCCGCCGTCGCGCGCCGCAGGCGTCCTGGCGGCAGTCCAACCTCGACCGCCTCGCGCGCTCCCTCGCGAAGCTGTCCGATGGCTCCGACGCCTGGCGCGGCGGTCATTCGCGGCTGTTGCAGGCCTATGGACAGGCGTTCGCGGGGGCGGCGTCATGAGCTGGTCGCTGCGTTTCCTCGGCGTGGGCAACTCGCAGTCGGCGGTGATCCTGGGCTCGGCCTCGGCGGTGATCGAGCGCGACGGCCGGCCCGAACTGATGATCGACTGCGGCCAGGAAGCGCTGACTGCCTTCCAGGCGACCTATTCCGGCCTGCCTGACGCGCTGTTCATCACCCACGTGCACATGGACCACGTGGCCGGGCTGGAACGGCTGTTCTTCGCCACTTATTTCGATCCCGAGCGACGCGGCAGGGTCCGCCTGTACGTGCCGGTGGGCGTGCTTCCGCACCTGCAGTCGCGGCTGGCCGACTACCCGGGCGTGGTCGCCGAGGGCGACGCCAATTGGTGGGACGCCTTCCACCTGGTGCCGGTGACGCGCGGTTTCTGGCATCGAGGCCAGTGGTACGACGTGTTCCCGGTGCGCCACCACCTGCCCGACACCGCCTTTGCGCTGCGCCTGGCGGGCAGCCTGGTCTGGACCGGCGACACCCGGCCGATCCCCGAGATGCTGGCGAAGTTCGCCGGTGCCGGCGAACTGGTCGCGCACGACTGCGCCCTGCAGGGCAATCCCTCGCACAGCGGCGTCGACGACCTGGAGCGCGAATACCCGCCCGACCTGCTGTCCCGCTGCGTGCTTTACCACTACGCTTCGGCGGCCGACGCGCAGGCGCTGCGCGCGCGCGGCCACCGCGTCGCGGAAGCGGCGCAATGCCTGGCCCTGGCCGACCCCCGGCCCGCGGGCGCGCCGTGAGCCCCGTGTCCGCCTCCGGCCTCCCGCGCGACCGCCACGACCGGCCGCTGCGCGACCTGCGCGTGTCGGTCATCGAGACCTGCAACTACCGCTGCCCCTACTGCATGCCGGAGGGGCTTACGCCGGACGAGACCGCGCTCGACCGCGCCCGCCGGCTCGACTTCGACGAGATCGAGACCGCGGTGCGCGCCTTCGCCCGCCTGGGCGTCAGCAAGCTGCGCCTGACCGGCGGCGAACCGCTGTTGCGCAAGGGGTTGCCGGAACTCATCGCGCGCCTGGCCCGCGTGCCGGGCATCGACGACCTGGCCCTGACCACCAACGGCTCGCTGCTGGCCGGCCAGGCGCGGGCGCTGCATGAGGCCGGGCTGCACCGGCTGACGGTGAGCCTGGATTCGCTGGACCCGGCCGGTTTCCGCGCCATGTCGGGCGGGCGCGGCGACCTGGCCGACGTGCTGGCCGGACTGGCCGCGGCGGAGTCGGCCGGCTTCCGCTCCATCAAGGTCAACTGCGTGGTCCAGCGCGGCGTGAACGAGGACCAGGCGCTGGCGCTGGCGGCGCGGTTCCGCGGTACGCCGCACGTGCCGCGCTTCATCGAGTACATGGACGTGGGCACCTGCAACGGCTGGCGCCGCGAGAACGTGGTGCCCTCGGCCGAACTGCGCGACCGCATAGCCACGCGCTGGCCGCTGCGCGCGCTGACGCCGACCTACCGCGGCGAAGTCGCCGCTCGCTACGCCTACCTCGACGGCGAAGGCGAGGTCGGCTTCGTCAGTTCGGTCAGCGAACCCTTCTGCGGCGACTGCCACCGCGCCAGGCTGTCGGCCGACGGCCAGCTGTTCACCTGCCTGTTCGCGGCGCGGGGCCACGCCCTGCGGGGGCACATCGCCCAGGGCGAGGACGCGCTGGCGGCGCACCTGTCCACGCTGTGGCAGGCCCGCGGCGACCGGTACAGCGAACAGCGCGCGTCGGTGGTCCCGGACCGGCGCAGGATCGAGATGTTCTACATTGGCGGCTGAGATGAAGAAGAACGCGCTGACCCATGTCGATGCCGCCGGCCGCCCGGCCATGGTGGATGTTTCCGCCAAGGCCGCGACCGCGCGCGAAGCGGTGGCCGAGTGCCGGGTTCGCTTTCCGGCCGCGGTGGCGAAGGCGCTGCGCGGGACCGGCATGGCGACCGCCAAGGGCGCGGTGGTGGACACCGCGATCATCGCCGGCACGATGGCGGTCAAGCGCACCCACGAGCTGATCCCGTTCTGCCATCCGCTGCCGATCGACGGCTGCCGCTTCGACGTGGCCTGGGCGACCGACACCACGCTGCGCATCGAGTGCGCGGTAAGGACCACGCATCGCACCGGCGTCGAGATGGAGGCGCTGACCGGCGCCACCGTCGCGGCGCTCACGGTCTACGACATGGCCAAGGCGCTGTCCCATGCGATCGTGCTGGGACCGGCCAGGCTGCTGGCCAAGCGCGGCGGCAAGCGCGACGTCGGCAGGGAGCGGGCATGAGCATCACCGTGCTTTATTTCGCCAGCCTGCGCGACGCCGCCGGCTGCGACAGCGAGCAGCTGCCGCTGCCGGCCTCGCTGCGTGCGCTCTACGAGCAGCTGCGCGAGCGCCACGGTTTCGCGCTGCCGGCCGGACGCCTGCGCGTTGCGGTGGACGGCGCCTTCGCCTCCTGGGACGCGCCGCTGCGGGACGGCAGCGAAGTCGCCTTCATCCCGCCGGTGTCGGGCGGATGAAGCGCTTCGCCATCAGCCCCGAACCCTTCGACATCGCGCCGCTGCGCGAGCGCCTGCTCACGCCGCGCGCCGGCGCCTACGCCAGCTTCGAGGGTTGGGTGCGCGACCACAACGAGGGCCGGGCGGTGCAGGGCCTGTTCTACGAGTCCTACCGCGAACTGGCCGAGGCCGAAGGCGAGCGCATCGTCGGGGAGGCGATCGCGCGCTTCGACCTGGCCGCGGCCGCCTGCTTGCACCGCACCGGCGAACTCGCCCTGGGCGACCTGGCCGTCTGGGTCGGCGCCAGCGCCGGCCACCGCGGCCCCGCCTTCGAGGCCTGCCGCTGGATCATCGACGAGGTCAAATCCCGCGTCCCCATCTGGAAACGCGAACGCTACGCCACCGGCGACGCCGACTGGCTGCACCCGGACACTTGACCGGCCCGAAGCCAAAGCCTCTACCGCGGATCAACGCGGATAAGGGCCGGATAAGAGCGGATGGAGCACAAACGCGAGTGGACCGATGCTAGCCCGACGCGCCCGGCGAGAAGCATTGGCGTGCGAAGCCCCCTTAGTAAGGGGGCGCGCCGACAGGCGCGGGGATTGGGAGTGCAGACAGGGACCCTGGGTTTGCGGAGCAAACTTAGGCCGCCTTTTCGGGCTGCGCCCGAAAAGGCGGTAGCCCCGCCGGCTTGCCCCGGCACCCGCATCATCCAATACCGTTGCTGCCTTCCGGCCCTGGCGGAGTTTTCGGACTAGCGTCGCGGGGGGCCGACGGGGCCACCATTGAAAACAACGGCGCACCGGGGGCGCGCCGTCTTTGACCCGGCCGGGGCGGGAACGTGCCCTGGCGTGAAGAGTGGCGGAGAGAGAGGGATTCGAACCCTCGATACGGGGTTTAGCCGTATACACACTTTCCAGGCGTGCTCCTTCAACCGCTCGGACATCTCTCCGCAGAGATAACCGCCTGAAACAAGCCGGAAATCATACCCGTCGGCAAGGGCCGGGACAAGCGCGGCGATTCCCGCTGGCCCGGGGGCGGGGGGGTTGGCACAATGGCACCGTCGGTCCCGACTGTCCCAGGCCCCCGCATGTCCTACCTCGTGCTCGCCCGAAAATGGCGCCCCCGGCGCTTCGCCGAACTGGTCGGGCAGGAGCATGTGGTGCGGGCGCTCAGCAATGCCCTGGAGACCGGCAAGGTCCACCACGCCTTCCTGTTCACCGGCACCCGCGGCGTCGGCAAGACCACCATCGCCCGCATCTTCGCCAAGTCGCTCAACTGCGAGCGCGGCACCAGCGCCGAGCCCTGCGGCGAGTGCGCGGCCTGCCGCGACATCGACGCCGGCCGCTACGTCGACCTGCTCGAGATCGACGCCGCCAGCAACACCGGCGTCGACGACGTGCGCGACCTGATCGACAACGCCCAGTACCTGCCGTCGCGGGGCAAGACCAAGGTCTACCTGATCGACGAAGTCCACATGCTGTCCAAGCCGGCCTTCAACGCCCTGCTCAAGACGCTGGAGGAGCCGCCGGAGCACGTGAAGTTCCTGCTGGCCACCACCGACCCCCAGAAGCTGCCGGTCACCGTGCTCTCGCGCTGCCTGCAGTTCAACCTGCGCCGGCTCGACGAAGCCCAGATCGGCGGCCAGATCGGCCGCATCCTGCAGGCCGAGGGCATCGCCTCGGAGCCGGGCGCGATCGCGCTGCTGGCGCGCGCCGCCGACGGCAGCCTGCGCGACGGCCTGTCCCTGCTCGACCAGGCCATCGCCTACACCGGCGGCCAGCTGAACGAGGTCGCGGTGAACGCCATGCTCGGCACCGTCGACCGGGCCCAGGTCGGCGCCCTGCTGGAGTCGCTGGCGTCCGGCGACGGCGCCGGCCTGATGGCGAAGGTGGAGGAGCTGGCGGCGTTTTCGCCCGACTTCGGCCACGTGCTGGAGGACCTGGCCACCGCCCTGCACCGGATCCAGCTGCAGCAGCTGGTGCCCGGCATGGCCGGCGAAGCGGATCGGGTGGACGTCGCGGGCCTGGCCGCGCGGCTGTCGCCCGAGCTCGTGCAGCTCTGGTACCAGATGGCCGTCACCGGCCGGCGCGACCTGGCCTACGCGCCCAGCCCGCGCACCGGTTTCGAGATGAGCCTGCTGCGCATGCTGGCCTTCCGGCCGGCGGGCGAGGGCGGGGCGACGCTGCCGCTGCCGCAGGCGGGGGCCGCACCGGCGCGTGCTTCCGCCAATGTCTCCGCTTCCGCGCCCTCGTCGCCTCCGGCCGCGGCCAGGCCGCCGGCGCCTGCACCCGAACGGCCCCGTGAATCACCCGGCGAACCGCCGCGCGCTGCGGTGGCTTCACCCGCGCCGGCTTCGAACCTGAGGCCGCCCGCCGCGGGCGGGACGACCCTGACCAGCGCCGAAGACTGGCTGTCCCTGGTCGCCAGCGCAGGCCTCAAGGGCCCGGTGCGCGAGCTGGCGGCCCACAGCGCCTTCTGCGGCCATGCCGACGGCGTGCTGCAGCTGTCGCTGCCCGACAGCTTCGACCACCTGCGCAGCGACGGCCTGGTGCGCCAGCTCGCCACCGCACTCGGCGCCCTGCTGGGCGCGCCGCCGCAGATCCGCTTCGAATCGGCCAAGGCGGCCGCCGGTTCGGAAACCCTGCACGCCCGCACCGAACGCCAGCGCGGCGAACGCCAGGCCGGCGCCGAGGAAGCCTTCCTCGCCGACCCGGTCATCGCCCGCCTGGTGCAGCAGGGTGGCACCGTACTGCCCGATTCCATCCGTCCCCTGGACGATCACTGACCCGAAGGAAGACATCATGCGAGGCAACATCGCCCAACTCATGCAGCAGGCCCAGCGCATGCAGGACAACCTGAAGAAGGCGCAGGAGGAACTGGCCAACATCGAGGTGCTGGGCCAGTCCGGCGGCGGCATGGTCAAGATCACCCTGACCGGCAAGATGGACTGCCGCAGCGTGCGCATCGACCCCTCGGTGCTGGCCGACGCCGAAATGCTCGAGGACCTGGTCGCCGCCGCCTTCAACGACGCCGTCAACAAGGCCAACGAGGAAAGCGGCAAGCGCATGTCCGCCGCCACCGCCGGCATGCCGATCCCGCCGGGCATGAAGATCCCGGGCCTGTTCTGATTCCCGGCCCCGCCGCGACGTGAGCGCCTCCCCGCTGCTCGAACAACTGATCGAGGCCTTGCGCTGCCTGCCCGGCGTCGGCCAGAAGTCCGCGCAGCGCATGGCCTACCACCTGCTCGAGCGCGATCGCGAGGGCGGGCTGCGCCTGGCCGGTGCCCTGGCCGAGGCGGTGGAACGGGTCGGCCACTGCGAATCCTGCCGCGACTTCAGCGAGACGCCGCTGTGCCCGATCTGCGCGAGCGGCTCGCGCGACCGCAGCCTGCTCTGCGCGCTCGAATCGCCGGCCGACCGCCTGGCGATCGAAACCGCCACCGGCTACCGCGGCCTGTATTTCGTGCTGCAGGGCCGGCTGTCGCCGCTGGACGGCATCGGCCCGCGCGAACTCGGGCTGGACCGGCTGGCCGCGCGCCTGGCCGAGGGCGAGGCCCGCGAACTGATCATCGCGACCAACCCGACGGTCGAAGGCGAGGCCACCGCCCACTACCTCGCCCAGCTGGCGCGCCAGGCCGGGGTGCGGCCCAGCCGCCTCGCCCATGGCGTGCCGCTGGGCGGCGAACTGGAATACGTGGACCGCGGCACGCTGGCGCACGCCTTCGGTTCGCGCACCGAGATCACTTCCTGAGGTCCACCGCCATGGCCACGATTTTCGACAAGATCATCGCCCGCGAAATCCCCGCCGACATCGTCTTCGAGGACGAGCACGTGCTGGCCTTCCGCGACATCAACCCGCAGGCGCCGGTGCACGTGCTGTTCATCCCCAAGCGCGCGGTGCCGACGCTCAACGACCTCGGCCCCGGCGACGAGGCGGTGGTCGGGCGGCTGGCCATGGCGGCCGCGGCGTATGCGAAGCGGGAAGGTTTCGCCGAAGACGGCTACCGCGTGGTGATGAACTGCAACCGCGATGGCGGCCAGACCGTGTTCCACATCCACCTGCACCTGCTGGCCGGCCGGGCCATGCACTGGCCGCCGGGTTAGGCGCGGCTCACCACCAGAACGGGTGGCGCTCGACGATCACGTCGACCTCGCGGCGTTCGGGCCACAGGAACACTACGTCGGCCGCCAGCCGCGGGTAGCGGTAATCGAACTCGCCCACCTTGCGGGTTTCGTAGCCGTCGATCGCGCCGGAAATCGTCACTTCGCGGCCGGGCAGGAACACCTGGGGATCGTAGAAGCCGGCGCGGCAGGCCAGGAAGCGGCCGGTGCTGCGGTCGTCGCGCGCCATCGGGCGGCCGTCGCCGCCCACGCGCAGGCCCACCACCTCGAAGCAGCTGCGGTCGGCCAGCGGTTCCACCCGGACGATGCGCCCGCCCCAGCGCACCCGTTCGCCGACGCGGCCATCGCGCGCCGCCTGGCCCGGTTCGAGCGGCGCGAACTCGCCCTGCAGCGCCTTGGGCGCGCTGACGCAGCCGGACAGCGCCAGCAGGGAAACCATCAGCAGGGAATGGCGGAACATGGCGGGCTCCATAGTCAGCGGGGGCCCGGACGATAGGCGCGCAGCTCTGCGATCAGGCGGGCCTTCTCATCCGGCGGCAGGGTGGCGGCAGCGTAGCGCCAGGCTGTGTAACGCCGGCTGAGCGATCGCAGGGTGGCGGCCTGGTCGGGCAGGGCCGCGGCGAGGCGTTCGCCGAAGCTCAGCGGCGGTTCCGCCGGCGCCTTGGCCAGGCCCGCCCGGCGCAGCCGCCGGGTGAAGTCGAGCCAGGCCCGGACCAGCGGGTCTCTCGGCCGCGGCCGCCCGCGCAGCAGCACCCAGAGCGTGAGCGCCGCCGCCAGCCCGGCGCCGACGGCGAAGGCGGCGGCCAGTTGGCCGGAACTGGCGCGGTCCACGCCCAGCGGCCTGAGCAGGCTGGCCTGGCGCGCGGCGTCGAAGCTCACCACCAGGTCGTTCCAGCCGCGCCGCAGCCAGTCGCCCAGGTCGCGCAGCGGCGCCAGGTTCTCCGGCAGCAGGGCTTCGCGCCGGGCCAGGTCTTCGACCGTGTCGAGCACGCGCTCGGGCGCGACCGCCGCGGTCGGATCCACGCGGACCCAGCCGCGGCCGCGCAGCCAGACCTCGGTCCAGGCATGGGCGTCCATCTTGCGCACCATCCAGTAGCCGCCGTAGGGGTTGCGGTAGCCGCCGGAATACCCGAGCACGACGCGGGACGGGATACCGGCGCCGCGCATCAGGGCGGCGAAGGCGGAGCTGAAATGCTGGCAGAAGCCGACGCGGGTCTCGAAAAGGAATTCGTCCACCGAATTGCGTCCGGTCGGCGGCACCGTTAGGCTGTAGCTGAAGTCCTGCCCGATCCAGGCCAGCGCCCGCCGCACCACGGCGATGTCGTCGCCGCCGGCCTCGTCGCGCCAGCGCTGCGCCAGCGCGCGCGCGCGCGGGTTGAGGTCGCGGGGCAGGGCAAGTGCACGCCGTTCGTCGAGCGCCGGCAGTCCGTCCGGGAAGCCCGCCTGCACCACCGAGGTGCCGTCGTACTGGACCAGCTTGTCCACCGGCGCGCGGGTCGACACGCTCAGGTCGCCGGTCAACTGCCCGCCGGCCGGTGCCGTCAGCGGCAGGTCCAGCGTCACCAGGTAGCGGCGGTCGGTCGGCTCCATCACCGCCTGGTAGCGGTAGACCTCCGCCAGCGGCTGCAGCCGCGGGGCCGCTCCGTCGGCGTAGGCATCGCCCCGGCTCCAGGTCTGGCCGTCGAACTCCCAGAGCACCTGTCCGCGCCAGTACATGTCCTGGGGCCGGGGTTCCGCGCCGTCGAAGCGGACCCGGAGCGCCGGCGTATCGTCGGCGAACAGCTCGACCCACTCGTCCGGCGTCATCCGGTCGCCCAGGCCGCTGCGGCCCAGGGCATTCTCCGGCATGCCCCAGAGCGGACTGCCCAGCCGCGGGAACAGCCAGAAGCCGGCCAGCGCCAGCGGCAGGCCGAGCAGCACCGACAGGCCGACGGCGCGCAGCCGGCCACAGCCGACCCGCGGCACGGGCGCTCCGGGGCGCTGTTCCGCAAGCACCGACAGCGCCACCAGCTGCAGCCCGACCGCCGGCAGGGCCAGGGCCAGCACCAGCGGCCCCTGGTCCTGCAGGAAGGCGGTGAACGGCGCGAACAGGGCGAAGCCCAGCAGGCTGCGGGCGTCGCGCAGGCTGCGGGTCTCGAAGGGCTTGAGCGCCAGCAGCGAGGCCAGCATCGCGCAGCCGGTGTCGCGCCCCAGGCTGAAGCCGTGGCTGACCAGCACGTAGGAACCGAGCAGGCCAAGCAGGGCCAGGTAAAGGATCGTCGGCCAGGGACGCACCACGCCGATGCCCAGGGCCGCCACGCCGGCCAGGGTCCAGGCCAGGCCCGTGGGCACCTGCAGCAGCAGCGGCAGCAGGCAGGCCGCTGCGGCCGCCATGCACCAGGCGCGCACCCGCGCGGGAATGGGCTCAGCCATCGGGCATCAGCGCCAGGGCGCGCAGGCAGGCGTGGCGATGTTCGGGGCCGCGGCCGGGGCCGATCGCCTGGCCGGGCAGGCGCAGGCGCCAGCGGCCGCCCAGGCGTTCGGCTTCCAGCACCCAGCGGGTCAGGCGGCGGATCCGCGCCTCGTGCGCCAGGCCGCCCAGGCTGAACCAGTCCAGCTCGATCTCGCGCTGCGCACTGGCCTCGTATTCCCGGACCATCAGCCGGTCGGCGCGGGCCGAGGCCTTCCAGGCGATCTGCCGCTGCGCGTCGCCGGTGCGGTACTCGCGCAGGTGGTGCGGCTGTTCGCCATGCGCGCGGGTGCGGTTGGAAGCGCCGTCGCCGCCGGGATCGGGCAGGGGGACCGCTTCGGCTTCCGGCGCCGGGTACACCAGCAGGCGCGTGTCGGGCCGCAGCCACGACCAGGCGCGCGCCAGGCCGAAAGGACGCACCGTGGACAGCTTCAGGCGGTCGAGCGCCAGCCAGCCCCGGCGCTGGGTCGGCAGGTTCAGCCGCACTTCGCCGCGTTCGCCCGGCGCGAGCTGGAAGAATTCCTCCTCCTCGCCCGCGCGCAGTTCCAGGCCTTCGCGCGCGATGTTGCCGCTGGCCTCGAAGGCCAGGCGCAGCTGCATCGGCCGGCCCGCGTGCACCGGCTCGGCATGCAGGGCGGTCAGGCGCAGCCCCGACAGCGTCAGGTGCGCCTGCACCAGGCTGTTGTGCGCCACCGCGATCATGATGAAGGCCAGCAGCAGGGCGGGGTTGTTGTTGTAGTTCAGGCCGCCCAGCAGCATGGCGCCCAGCATGCCGGCCAGGAACAGGCCGAACCCGGTCGGCAGGATGTAGACGCGGCGGCGGTCGATGACGATCGGCAGCGCCTCCGCCGATTTCGGACGCACCAGGGGCAGGCCGGCGAGCCGGTCGCTCCAGCGCTCGACGGGATCGCGCGGCCGGGCCAAGGGCTCAGTCCACCGCCACCGTGCGCAGGATGCGTGCCGCCAGCGTGTCGCGGCCCTCGGATTCGGATTCGGGCACCAGCCGGTGCGCCGCGACCTGGGCGAACAGCGCCTGCACGTCCTCGGGCAGCACGTGGTCGCGGCCGGCCAGCAGTGCGTGCGCCCGCGCGCCGCGCAGCAGCCCGAGGCCCGCACGCGGCGACAGACCGACCTGCACGCCGGGATGGCGCCGGCTTTCCTGCAGCAGCGCCTGCACGTACGACACCAGCGCTTCGCTGGCGTGCACCTTCTCGACCGCGCCGCGCAGCGACAGCACGTCCTCGCCGGTCAGCTGGGGCAGGCTCTGCGCGATCAGGTCGCGGCGGTCTTCGCCGGCCAGCATTTCGCGCTCGGCGCCCGGGTCGGGATAACCCAGCTGCAGTCGCAGCAGGAAACGGTCCATCTGCGAGTCGGGCAGCGGGAAGGTGCCGGCCAGGTCCACCGGGTTCTGGGTGGCGACCACGAAGAAGGGCTGCGGCAGGGAATGGGTGATGCCGTCGACCGTGACCTGGTGCTCGGCCATCGCCTCCAGCAGCGCGCTCTGGGTGCGCGGCGGCGCGCGGTTGATCTCGTCGGCCAGCAGCAGCTGGGTGAACACCGGGCCGGCGTGGAAGCGGAACTCGCGCGTGGTCTGGTCGAAGATCGACACGCCGATGATGTCGGACGGCAGCAGGTCCGAGGTGAACTGCATGCGCTGGAAGTCCAGCCCCAGGCTGGCCGCCATCGCCCGCGCCAGCGTGGTCTTGCCCAGGCCGGGGAGGTCCTCGATCAGCAGGTGGCCGCCGGCGAGCAGGGTGGTGAAGGCCAGCCGCACTTCGCGCGCCTTGCCCAGCACCAGCCGGTTGACCTGTTCGAGCGCGGCGTCGAGGGACTGCCGGGTGCGGTCGGTTAGGATGTGCGGGTCGATGGCCTGCGCGTGCATGGAGTGCGTCCGGGCGGAGTTGGAAGAAGGATAACCCCCCGGATGCTGGCATGGGCCTGAGTTCCCTGCGCGTGAATTTCCTGGTCGCCTGGGCGCTGCTGCTGGTGGCCAAGCTCTGGCTGGCGCTGAGCCTTCAGCCCTTCGGCGACGAGGCCTTCTATGCACTCGAAAGCCGCCGGCTGGCCTGGGCCTATTCCGACCTGCCCGGTCTGACCGCGTGGCTGATCCGGCTGGGCACCGAGGCCGGTGGCCAGCACATCTTCGCGGTCCGTCTTCCGTTCCTGCTGCTCGGCGCGGCCTTGCCCTGGCTGGTGGTGCGCATCGCCCGGCGCTGGTTCGGCGAGGCCGCGGGCTGGCAGGCCGGCCTGCTCGCGCTGCTGATGCCGCTGGGTGGGCTGATGGGCGTGCTGGCGCTGCCCGACGTGCCGATGCTGTTCGCGGCGCTGCTGTGCCTGGATGCGTTCGCGATGCTGCTGCGCCGGCTGTCGGCCGCTGCACTGCTGCAGCTGTCGCTGGGCCTGGCCATCGGCGCGTTTTCGCACTACCGCTTCGCGCTGGTGGTGCTGGCCGGCGCGGTCGGCCTGCTCTGCGTCCCGGCGGGGCGTGCGCTGCTGCGTGAACCCCGGTTCTGGCTCGCCGTCGCGACCGGCGCCGCGGCCTGGCTCCCGCTGCTGGCCTGGAACCTCACGCATGCCGGCGCCGGGCTCGAGTTCCAGCTGCTCGACCGCCATCCCTGGAACCTGCATCCGCAGGGGCTGTGGTGGCCGCTGGTGCAGGCGCTGCTGCTGACGCCGCCGCTGTTCGTGCTGCTGCTGGGCGTGCTGCGCGAAGCGTGGCGCCGCCGGGGCGGCGACCACGAGGCCTGGCCGCTGCTGCTGGGCCTGGCGGCCGTGTCGGTGCTGGGCTATTTCGCGCTGGGGTTCGTCGCCGACAGCGAGCGCGTCAGTTTCCATTGGCCGCTGGCGGGCTGGCTGGCCCTGGCCTGCGCGGCGCCGGTGCTGCTGCAGCGCTGGCGCCCGGCCTGGCGGCGCGGGCTGTACGCGGTGGCCGCATTGGGGCTGGGGTTGATGCTGGCCTACCTCGGGCTGCTGACCCGGCCGGAAACCCGGGCCTGGCTGGCCTCGGGCCGCGCCTACGCCGACAACTTCTCCGGCTGGCACGAGATCGCCCGCGAAGTGCGCGCCGAGCTCGCCCGGATGCCGCCAGGCACGCGCCTGGTCGCAGACAACTTCATGCTCGGCGCACAGCTGTCGCTGGCGCTCGACCGCGACGGAATCCCGGTGCTCGACCACCCGATCAACCGCAAGCACGGCCGCGCCGTGCAGCTGGCCGACTGGGGCCTGCTGAGCCAGGGTCGCGCCGACTGGGGCGACGGACCGGTGCTGCTGGTGGTCGAGGACACGGCGCGCCGGCTGCAGGACCGCCTGCGCGGCTATCAGGAACTCTGCCGCCGGGCCGGCGGGCTGCCGCCGCCGCGCGTGCTCAACATCGACCACGGCCGCAAGCGTTTCCTGCTTTTCCGCCTCGAGGGTGGCTCCACCGGCTGCGTGACGCCGGCCTTGGCGGGCCTGCGGCGGCCGCTGCCGGGGGACCGGCTGGACGGCGAGCTGGTGGTGGAGGGCTGGGCCCTGAAGCAGGGCGCCGCGGTGACCGGGGTGGAGGTGCATCTGGACGGCCGGCGGGTTGCGTACGCCGACTACGGCCAGTCCCTGCCCGACGTGCTCGATTTCTGGGGCCTGCTGGTGCCCGGCGCCGACACGCGGGTCGGTTTCCGCGCCCGGGTCGACCTGGCCGGCCAGCCGCGCGGCGACGCCTGGCTGGGGCTGGTGATCCATGGCGCCGACGGCAGCGTCGAGGCCTGGCCCGAACAGCGGATCGTGATCGAATGACCGCCTGAAGGGTCGGGTCCGGTCAGGGCAGGCGGAAGCCCGCCTCGCGCAGCGCGGCCGCCACGGCGATCAGCGGCAGTCCGACCAGGGCGGTCGGGTCCCGGCTCTGGATCGCCTCGAACAGCACGATGCCCAGCCCCTCGCATTTGAAGCTGCCGGCGCAGTCGTAGGGCTGCTCGGCGTCGAGGTAGCGCAGGATCTCGTCACGCGCGACGTCCCGGAACCGGACCTCGGTGAGATCCAGGCCCGCCAGTCGCCGACCGTCCGGGCCTGCCAGGCAGAAGGCCGTGTGGAAACGCACCGCCTGGCCGGAGGCCGCCAGCAACTGGGCCAGGGCGGTGTCGCGGTCGCCGGGTTTGCCCAGCGGGCGGCCGTCGCGGTCGGCGACCTGGTCCGAGCCCAGCACCCAAGCCTGCGGGTGCCGCGCCGCGACCGCGAGCGCCTTGGCTTCGGCCAGGCGCACCGCCAGCGCGACCGGTGACTCGCCGGGGAGGGGGCGTTCGTCCACCTCCGGCCGATCCACGTCGAAGGGCAGGCCCAGCCGGGCCAGCAGCTCGCGCCGGTAGCGCGAGGTCGAAGCCAGGACCAGGGGGCTCATGGACGGCCCGGGTCGCGGCGCAGGGTGGCCGGTTCGAGTCGGGCGGCTTCGGTGCTGGCCTCGGTGGCCTGGGCCAGTTCGGCGCCGGCCTGCTCCAGCTGTTCCAGCTGCGCGGCGAGGCGGCCGCGGGCCCGGTCCAGGGCCTCGCAGGCGGTATCGAGTTCGGACTGGCTGGCATCGTGCCCGTGCTTCTGGATCCAGAGCCGGTGCTGGAGCACGTCGCGCTTGGCCTCCAGGATGGGCTGGGTGCCGTCCAGCGAGGCATGGGCGACGGCGGCGATGTCCGCCGGGACGCGCCCGACCACGGTCTTCATGGCTGCCATGCGCTCCTGGCTGCGGTCGAGCAGGACCTGCATGGCGTCCGCGAGGTCGAGCAGGCGGACCAGGCTGCGTTCGCGGCGCCGGGCGCGCAGGATCAGCACCAGCAGGTACAGGGCCAGGGCCAGGGCGGCCAGGCCGGTGATCAGCAGGACGGTGGGCATGGTGGGGTCCGAAAGGCTGCCGGCAGTCTGCACCAGGCCCGGACGGGGCGGCAAACCCCTGCGGCCGCAACGGTTTAGGTTTGACATGCCCGGGCCCCGCGCCTATCATTTCGCGCTTATGTCCGCGCCCCTGCCTCCTGTGCTCGATGCCTGGCGCATGGTTGCGGCCAAGCGGTTGTTCGAAGGCCGTCTGCCGTTGTCCGGGATGCCCCGGCTGCGGGAGGGCCTGATGGACGCCGAGGGCGACTGCCGCTACGAGATGGAATTCGGCCGCGATGGGCTCGACCTGCCGTATGTCGAGATCCGCGCCGAAGCCGACCTGCCGCTGCAGTGCCAACGGACGCTGGAGCGTTTCCTGCATCCGGTACAGCTGGTCCAGCGCCTCGGCCTGATCACCGACGAGGCGCAGGAAGCCGCGCTGCCGGAGGGCATGGAGCCGTTCCTGCTGCCCGCCGGCGGCGAGCTGCACCCGGCCGAGCTGGTCGAGGACGAACTGATCCTCGCCATCCCGGTGGTACCCATAGATCCGCGCTCGATGGAGGTCACGGCCGAATGGCCCGCCGACACCGGGGAAGAAGAAGTCAAACCGAACCCTTTCGCCGCGCTCGCCGCGTTGAAGGCACCGAAGAAGTAGTTGGAGATAGACCATGGCCGTCCAGAAGTCCCGCGTCACCCCGTCCCGCCGCGGCCAGCGCCGCTCGCACGACGCCCTCACCGCCAAGCAGCTGGCCACCGACCCGACCTCGGGCGAGACCCACCTGCGCCACCACGTGACCAAGGACGGCTACTACCGTGGCAAGAAGGTCATCGACGTGAAGTCCTCGGTGGTGGCCGAAGACTGAGTCCGGCGCCGCTCCCGGGCGGATCCCGGCAGGCCGTGCGTCCCCGGGCGTGACGGACTTATGCTGAACGCGGCGGGCCTGGTCCCGCCGCGCGCGTTTCTGGCGTTCCCGCGCACCGCGACCCCGTCGCGGCGACGGACCGCCGCAGATGAGGAAAGACGATGGCCGTGTTCTCGCGTATCGCCGGCACCGGCAGTGCCCTGCCGGCGAAGATCCTGACCAACAAGGACCTGGAACAGTTCGTCGAGACCAGCGACGAATGGATCGCCAGCCGCACCGGCATCCGCCAGCGCCACGTGGTCGGTGAGGGCGAGACCACCTGCGACCTGGCCGAGCGCGCCGCCCGCGCCGCGATGCAAGCCGCCGGCGTCACCGCCGCCGAGCTCGACCTGATCATCGTCGGCACCACCACGCCCGACCTCATCTTCCCGTCCACGGCCTGCCTGCTGCAGCACCGCATCGGCGCCAACGGCTGCGCCGCGTTCGACGTCAACGCCGCCTGCTCGGGCTTCATCTTCGCGATGAGCGTGGCCGACAACTTCATCAAGGCCGGCAGCGCGAAGACCGTGCTGGTGGTCGGCGCGGAAACCCTGACCCGCATGCTGGACTGGTCCGACCGCAACACCTGCGTGCTGTTCGGCGACGGCGCCGGCGCGGTGGTGCTGAAGGCAGATGCCGAGGCCGGCATCCTGTCCACGCACCTGCACGCTGACGGCGGCAAGAAGGAGCTGCTGTACAACCCGGTCGGCGTCTCGGTCGGCTTCAAGCCGGAAGAGAAGAACGCCGGCGTGCGCGTGCTGATGACCGGCAACGAGGTCTTCAAGCATGCGGTGAAGGCGCTCGACGCCGTGGTCGACGAAGCCCTGGCCGCCAATGGCCTGGACAAGCACGACCTCGACTGGCTGATCCCGCACCAGGCCAACCTGCGCATCATCGAAGCCACCGCCAAGCGGCTGGACATGCCGATGGACCGGGTCATCGTCACCGTGCACAAGCACGGCAACACCTCGGCCGGGTCGGTGCCGCTGGCGCTGGACGAGGCCGTTCGCTCGGGCAAGGTGCAGCGCGGTCAGCTGCTGCTGCTGGAGGCCTTCGGCGGCGGCTTCACCTGGGGTTCGGCGCTGATCCGCTACTGACGTCCCGTGGCCCAGACGCAAGTCCAGCGGGTCGCCGATCCCGGCCGCATCGCCTGGCGCAAGACCTATTCCGACGGCGGCCGTCGCCGCCGCATCGCGGTGCTGCGCTGGATCGCGCGCCGCCTGGGCGCCAATGCCCTGCTCGCGCCCATCCCGCTCAGCCCCGAACTGGCCTGCCGCACCGAGCAGGCGATGATCCACCGACTGGCGGCGCTGGGCGCACGCGTGCCGCAGCTGCTCGAAGTCGGCGAGCGCGAGCTGCTGCTGTCCGACCTGGGCGCCACCCTGGCGGAAACCTGCCGCCGTGAACCCGACCCGGCGCGCCGGCGCGCGCTGGTGTCGCAGGGCCTGGACGCACTGCACGACCTGCACCGCCGCGGCGGCTACCTGAGCCAGGCCTTCGCCCGCAACCTGACCATCGACGCGTTGGGCATCGGCTTCATCGACCTGGAGGAAGACCCCGCGACGATGATGTCGCTGGCCGCCGCGCAGGCGCGCGACGTGCTGTTCTACGCGCACTCCACCGCGCGTTTCCTCGTCGACATGCCGGGCGAGCACGCGCGTCTGCTCGCCGCGCACCTGGCCCGGGAGTCGGACGAGACCCGGCGCGAAGTCGGGCGCACCGCGCGCCGGCTGGCCTGGCTGGCGCCGCTCGCGACGCCCTTCGGTGCACGCGCCCGGGCCGTCGGCGAGGCCCTGCGCAGCCTGCGCGCCGCCACCGCCTGACCCTACGCTTCGGTACAGACGCCGCGCCGCGGGGCTCGCGTATCATGCGCGGCTCACGCCGACCCGCTCCGCCAAACGGATTCCCGATGCGCCCAGATCTCGCCTTCGTATTCCCCGGCCAGGGCTCCCAGTCCCTGGGCATGCTCGCCGATCTCGCCGCTCCGTTCCCGCAGGTGCGCGAGGCCTTCGCCGAAGCCTCCGAAGGCGCGGGTGTCGACCTGTGGACGCTGTCGCAGCAGGGTCCGGAAGAACAGCTCAACCAGACCGAGTTCACCCAGCCGGCCCTGCTGGCGGCGGGCATCGCGGTTTGGCGCGCCTGGCAGGCGCAGGGCGGCGCGCAGCCGTCCGTGCTGGCCGGCCACAGCCTGGGCGAATACGCCGCGCTGGTGGCGGCCGGCGCGATCAGCCTGGCCGACGGCGCGAAGTTGGTGCGCGAACGCGGCCGCCTGATGCAGCTGGCCGTGCCGGCCGGCACCGGCGCGATGGCCGCCGTGCTCGGTGCGGAGGAGGCGCTGGTGGCCGAGGTCTGCGCCGCAGCCGCCGGAGACGGCGTGGTGGTGCCGGCGAACTTCAACTCGCCCGGGCAGATCGTCATCGGCGGCAGCGCCGACGCGGTCGACCGCGCCCTGGCCGAACTGGCCGCACGCGGCGTGCGCAAGACCGTGAAGCTGGCGGTGTCGGTGCCTTCGCACACCCCGCTGATGCGCGAGGCGGCGAACCGCCTGAGCGAAGTGATGAACGCGATGGCCTGGCGCGAACCGGCGCTGCCGGTGGTGCAGAACGTCGACGGCGAAGTGCACGAGGGCGTGCAGTCGATCCGCGACGCGCTGGTGCGCCAGCTCTACCTGCCGGTGCGCTGGACCGACTGCGTGCAGGCCCTGGCCGCGCGCGGCGCCACCCGCATCGCCGAATGCGGCCCGGGCAAGGTGCTGTCGGGCCTGGTCAAGCGCATCGACAAGTCGCTCGACGCGCGTGCCCTCGGTACCCCGGCCGAGTTCGAGGCCACGTTGACCGAGTGGAATGGCTGATTTTTCCCGCGGATTTTCGCGTGGTCAAAACCTGAGTCTGGAGAATCGAGATGTCTGATGTGCTGAAGGGTGAAGTGGTCCTGGTGACGGGCGCCAGCCGTGGCATCGGCGCCGCCATCGCCGACGAGCTCGCGGCACTGGGCGCGACCGTCATCGGCACGGCCACCAGCGACGCCGGCGCCGCCGCGATCGGCGAGCGCCTGGCCGCCAGCGGCGGAGCGGGGCGCAGGCTCGACGTCGCCAGCAGCGCCGAGGTCGAGGCGGTGATCGAAGAGATCGGCAAGACCTTCGGCCCGGTGTCGATCCTGGTCAACAACGCCGGCATCACCCGCGACAACCTGCTGATGCGCATGAAGGACGAGGACTGGCAGGCCATCCTCGACACCAACCTCACCAGCGTCTACCGCACCTCGAAGGCGGTGATGCGCGGCATGATGAAGGCGCGCAAGGGCCGCATCATCAACATCGCCTCGGTGATCGGCGTCACCGGCAATGCCGGCCAGGCCAACTACGCGGCGGCCAAGGCCGGCATCATCGCCTTCAGCAAGTCCCTGGCCAAGGAAATCGGCAGCCGCGGCGTCACCGTCAACGTGGTGGCCCCGGGTTTCATCCAGACCGACATGACCAAGGACCTGCCGGAAGCCTCGCGCGAAGCCCTGGTCGGCCAGATCGCCCTGGGACGCCTTGGCGAACCCTCGGACATCGCCCGGGCGGTGGCCTTCCTGGCCAGCCCCGCGGCGGCCTACATCACCGGCGAGACCCTGCACGTGAATGGCGGCATGTACATGCCCTAAGCCCTTGCTTTGGCTGGATTTGAGCTAGAATCCCGCCACCCCATCCAGGCCGCGGCGCGACCGGCGCCCGCCGCGGCCATCATTTGATTACAATGCGCCCGCAAACATCCCTCCGGGAGGAGACAGATCCATGAGCAGCATCGAAGAACGCGTCAAGAAAATCGTCATCGAGCAGTTGGGCGTGAAGGAAGAGGAAGTCACCGTGAACGCCTCGTTCGTGGACGACCTCGGCGCCGATTCGCTGGACACCGTCGAGCTGGTCATGGCCCTCGAGGAAGAGTTCGAGTGCGAAATCCCGGACGAAGAGGCTGAGAAGATCACCTCGGTCCAGCAGGCCATCGATTACATCAAGGCCCACGTCAAGGCCTGATCGCCTGACGGGTTGTACGCCGGGGCCGCGCTTGCGCGGCCCTGCGCGTTTCAGGCGCCGGCGCTGTACGCCCGCGCATGCGCGGATCGGCCGCGCGGCCAGAACTGATTAGCGGAGTTGACCATGAGCCACCGTCGCGTCGTCGTCACCGGTATGGGCATCGTCTCGCCCATCGGCAACACCCTGGCCTCGGCCTGGGACAGCATCCAGGCCGGCCGCAGCGGCATCGGCCCGATCACCCATTTCGACGCGTCGGCCTACGCCACCCGCATCGCCGGCGAAGTGCGCGACTTCGACGCCAAGTCCTTCCTGCCGCCGAAGGACGTCAAGAAGATGGACACCTTCATCCACTACGGCCTGTCCGCCTGTTTCCAGGCCATGGACGACGCCGGGCTGGAGGTGACCGAGGCCAACGCCGAGCGCATCGGCGCCATCATCGGCGCCGGCATCGGCGGCGTGCGCGGCATCGAGGAAACCGCGATCACCCTGCACGAGGGCGGCCCGCGCAAGGTCTCGCCCTTCTACGTGCCCAGCACCATCATCAACATGCTGCCGGGCCAGCTGACGATCATGAAGGGCATCAAGGGCCCGAACTTCTCGGCGGTCTCGGCCTGCGCCACCTCCAACCACTCCATCGGCATCGCGATGCGCATGATCCAGTACGGCGACGCCGACGTCATGGTCGCCGGCGGCGCCGAACACGGCTGCACCCCGACCTCGGTCGGCGGCTTCTGCTCGATGAAGGCCATGTCCACCCGCAACGACGAGCCGACCCGGGCGTCGAGGCCCTGGGACAAGGACCGCGACGGTTTCGTGCTGGGCGACGGCGCCGGCATCCTGATCCTCGAGGAATACGAACACGCCAAGGCCCGCGGTGCCCGCATCTACTGCGAGCTCGCCGGCTTCGGCGCCAGCTCCGACGCCTTCCACATGACCGCGCCGAGCGAAAACGGCGACGGCGCGGCGCGCTGCATGCGCGCGGCTCTCAAGGACGCCGGCGTCAATCCGGACCAGGTCGGCTACCTCAACGCGCACGGCACCTCCACGCCGCTGGGCGACCTGGGCGAAACGATGGCGATCAAGTCGGCCTTCGGCGAGCACGCCCGCGAGATGATGGTCAGCTCGACCAAGTCCATGACCGGCCACCTGCTCGGCGCCGCCGGCGGCGTCGAGGCGGTGTTCTCGGTGATGGCCCTGCATACCGGCGTGATCCCGCCCACCATCAACCTCGACACGCCGGGCGAGGGCTGCGACCTGGACTACGTGCCCAACGTCGCGCGCCGCAGGCAGGTCGACGTGGCGGTCTCCAATGGCTTCGGCTTCGGCGGCACCAACGGCACCCTGGTCTTCCGCAGGCTTTGAGCCCGCGACGGGCGGCCCGGCGATGCTGATCCGCGAGCTGCCGCCCGGCACCGATCTGCTGCGCCTGCAATGCGCCCACCCGGCGGGTTTCCCGCTGCTGCTGGAAAGCGTCGCCGGCGGCAATGCGCTGTCGCGCTGGGACCTTCTGCTGTGCGGTGATGGCCGCGGCCTGCGCCTGCAGGCCGATGGCCGCGTGCAGCGGCTCGACGGCAGCGACGCCGGTAGCGATTTCCTCGCGGCCCTGGATGCCGACTGGCGGGCCGAGGCCATTGCCCCCGTCGACGCAGGGCTGCCGTTCCGCGGCGGCTGGGCCCTGTTCCTCGCCTACGAGCTCGCGGCCCAGGTCGAGCCGACGCTGCGCCTTCCGGTAGCGCCCGGCCCCTTGCCGGTCGCCCTGGCCCTGCGCGCCCCGGCGGCGGTGCTGCGTGACCGCAGCACCGGCCGCTGCCTGGCCCTCGCCGAACCGGGCGCCGACGCCTGGCTCGACCGCATCCAGGCGCTGGTCGGGGAAGCCGACGACGCGGCATCCGCCTTCGCTCCGCCGGCCCTGCGCGAAGACGACCCGCAGCGGTTCCTCGACGGCGTCGAGCGCATCCACGCCTACCTGCGTGCCGGCGATGTGTTCCAGGTGAACCTTTCGCGCGCCTGGCGCGCCGAGTTCGACCAGGCGCCCGATCCTGCCGCCGTCTACGACCGCCTGCGCCGCGCGAATCCCGCGCCCTTCGCCGGCCTGCTGCGCCTTGGCGACGCGGCCCTGCTCAGTTCCTCGCCGGAACGGCTGGTGTCCGTGCGCGGCCGCCGTGCCGAGACGCGCCCGATCGCCGGCACCCGGCCGCGCTTTCCCGGCGACGACGAGGCCGCGCGCATCCGCGACCTGGTGGGCAATCCCAAGGAGCGCGCCGAGCACGTGATGCTGATCGACCTCGAGCGCAACGACCTGGGCCGCGTCTGCAAACCCGGCAGCGTGCGCGTGGACGAACTGATGACGGTGGAGAGCTACGCCCACGTGCACCACATCGTCTCCAACGTCGGCGGCGAACTGCGCGACGGCGTGACGCCGGGCGAGGTGATCCGCGCGGTGTTCCCGGGCGGCACGATCACGGGCGCGCCCAAGGTGCGCTGCATGCAGATCATCGCCGAGCTCGAAGGCGAGGGCCGCGGCCCCTACACCGGCGCGCTGGGCTACCTCAACCGCGACGGCGACATGGACCTCAACATCCTGATCCGCAGCGCCTGGCTGCAGGGCAGGGAGCTGCAGTTCCGCACCGGCGCCGGCATCGTGGTGGACTCCGACGCGGCGCACGAACTCGACGAAACCCGGGCCAAGGCCCGCGGCCTGCTGCGCGCGCTGGGAGCCGCCGGGTGAGCGCGCTGGCGACGGCGATCTACCGCGGCCGCGAGCGCATGGCCGTGCTCGACCCCGCCGACCGCGGCCTGGCCTACGGCGACGGCGTGTTCGAGACCGTGCGGGTGTACGCGCACCAGGCCGTTTGGTGGCCGGCGCACTGGGCGCGACTGGCGCGCGGCGCCGCCGTGCTGGGCTTCGGGCTGCCGCAGCGCGAATGGCTGGAGGCCGAACTCGGCCCGCTGCTGTCCTCGGCTCCGGACAACGCGGTGCTCAAGCTGATCCTGACGCGCGGTGCCGGCGGCCGCGGTTATGCCGCCGATGCCGACATCGAACCGACCCTGGTGCTCAGCGTGCACGCCGCGCCGCCGCCGCCGGCCGGACCGCTGGCGCTGCGCTGGTGCGACACCCGGATGGCGATCCAGCCCGCGCTGGCGGGCATCAAGCACCTCAACCGGCTGGAGCAGGTGCTGGCGCGCGCCGAATGGCGCGATCCGGCGACCCACGAGGGCCTGATGCTGGACACCGAGGGCCGAGTCGCCTGCGCCACCGCCGCCAACGTCTTCGCGCGCATCGGCGGCCGCTGGCTGACGCCGCCGGTGCACCGCCGCGGCGTCGCCGGACTGGCCCGGGCCTGGGTGCTGGCGAACGCGCCGGATGCCGAAGAGGCCGAGCTGACAGCCGCCGATGTCGAATCGGCCGAGGCGCTTTTCCTGTGCAACGCCGTGCGGGGTATCCTGCCGGTCGGCCGCCTGGGCCAGAAGCACTGGGCGCCGCATCCGGCGCTGGACGACCTGCGCCGGCGACTGGGCCGGGATGAACCGGCGTTCGATCCCGGGAGGTAGGTTTTGGCGAAGAAGTCCACGCATCGGGTGCTCAAGGCGCTGTTCGCGCTGACGCTGCTGGCGGCGGTCGCGATCGGCGGCTGGTTCTGGCAGCGCTACCAGGGCTTCGCCGGCACGCCGATCGCCTTGGCGGGCACCGAGCGCATCCTCGCGGTCGAACCCGGCGACGGCTTCCAGGACATCCTGGGCAAGCTGCGCGCCCTCGGCGTGCAGGAAGGCAGCGACCTGGAGTGGAAGGCGCTGGCGCACGAGATGCAGGTGATCTCCCGCCTGCAGGTCGGCGACTACACCATCCGCCATGGCATCACCCCGCGAGAGCTGCTGCTCAAGCTCGAAAGCGGCAAGGTGATCCAGCACCGTTTCACCATCGTCGAGGGCTGGAACATTCGCGAGTTGCGCGCGGCGCTGTCCAGGCACGAGGTGCTGGAGCAGAAGGCGCGCGACCTGGACGACGCCGCGCTGATGGCCGCGCTCGGCCGTGCCGGCCAGCATCCCGAGGGCCGCTTCCTGCCCGAGACCTACCACTTCACCCGCGGCCAGTCCGATCTGGACGTGCTGCGCCGCGCTGCGCTGGCCATGGACAAGGCCCTCGCCGATGTCTGGACCATGCGCGCCGAGGGCGTCCCGCTGGAAACGCCGGAACAGCTGCTGATCCTGGCCTCGATCATCGAGAAGGAAACCGGCAAGGTGTCCGAACGCCCGGAAATCGCCGGCGTGTTCAGCCGGCGATTGAAGCTGGGCATGCGCCTGCAGACCGACCCGACCGTGATCTACGGCATGGGCAGCGCCTACGCCGGCAACATCCGCCGCAGCGACCTCACCACGGACACGCCCTACAACACCTACACCCGCGCCGGCCTGCCGCCAACGCCGATCGCCATGCCCGGCCGCGCCGCGCTGCTGGCCGCGGCTCAGCCGGCCGGGGGCGACACGCTCTATTTCGTGGCCCGCGGCGACGGCAGCCACGTGTTCTCCGCGACCCTAGCCGAACACAACCGCGCCGTCGCCTGCCACCAGCTGAGGCGCTGCCGGTGAGCGCCCGCAGCGGCCTGTTCATCAGCATCGAGGGCGGCGAGGGCGCCGGCAAGTCGACCGTCATCGCCACGCTCAGCGACCTGCTGTCGGCCGACGGCCGCGAGGTGGTGCTGACCCGCGAACCTGGCGGCACGCCCGAAGGCGAGGCGATCCGGGCCGTGCTGCTCGATCCGGCCAACCACGTCGTGCCCGAGGCCGAGCTGCTGCTGATGTTCGCGGCGCGCGCCCAGCTGGTGCGCCGGCTGATCCGCCCCGCGCTGGCGCGCGGCGCCGCGGTGGTCGCCGACCGCTTCACCGACGCCAGCTATGCCTACCAGGGCGGCGGCCGCGGCCTGGACATGGGCCGCATCGCCGAACTCGAACGCTGGGCGGCGGGCATCAAGCCCGACCTCAGCCTGCTGCTCGACGTCGGCGTCGCCCAGGGCCTGGCGCGGGCACGTTCGCGCGGCGGCGAACCGGACCGCATCGAGCGCGAGCGCGAAGACTTCTTCGAGCGCGTCCGCGGCGTCTACCTGGCGCGGGCCGCTGCGGAGCCGGGGCGCTTCCGCGTCATCGACGCCAGCCAGCCGGCCGAGGCGGTGCAGGCCGCGGTGCGCGAAGCCCTGGCCGAGTGGTTGCGCGGCCGATGAGCGCGCCTGCGCCCTGGCAGCAGCGTGTGCTCGATGGCGCCCTGTCGGCGCTGTCCGAGGGCCGGCTGGGCCATGCGCTTCTGCTCACCGGCGCGCCCAGGATGGGCAAGGGCCAGGTGGCGGACCTGTTGGCGCGCCGCCTGCTGTGCGCCACGCCGGGCCCCGATGGCCTGGCCTGCGGCCGCTGCCGCGGTTGCCAACTGTTCACCGCCGGCACGCATCCGGATTTCAAGTACGTCAGCTTCCTTCCCAACGACAAGGGCGACAGGCTGCGCAGCGAGCTGATCGTCGAACAGATGCGCGAACTGGGCCAGTGGTTCTCGCTGACCCCGCAGATGGGCGGCGCCCAGGTGGTGCTGATCACCCCGGCCCACGCGATGAACCTCAGCGCCTCCAACGCCCTGCTCAAGACGCTGGAAGAGCCCTCGCGCGAGCGTTACCTGCTGCTGGTCACCGACCGCCCGGGGCGCCTGCCGGCGACCATCCGCAGCCGCTGCCAGCGGCTGGAGTTCCGCATGCCGCCCAAGGCCGAGGCCGCCGCCTGGCTGCGCACCCAGGGCCACGGCGAGGCGGCGGTGGGTCCGGCGCTCGACGCCGCGCGGGGCCATCCGGGGCTGGCCGCCGACTGGCTGGCCGAGGGCGGGCTGGAGCTCAGGCGCGGCGTCGTCGCGGACCTCAATGCCCTCGCGGCGGGCAAGCAGCCCGCCGTGGAGCTGGCCCAGCGCTGGCTGGGCGACGAGCGCGCCGAACTGCGCCTGCGTTTCGCGGCCGAGCTGGCCCTGGACGGCGCCGCCCACCGATTGGCCGGCGGCCCCGCCCCGGGCTTGACCCTACCCGGCGATTTCCAGAAGCTCAGTGCCTGGTACGACGGCATCAACCGCGCCCGCGAGCAACTGGGCGTGCCGGCCCTGCGCCACGACCTCGCGCTGGCCGGACTGCTGCTCGAATGGCGTAGCCTATTCACTGATCCAGGGATGTCGGGAGCACGACGATGATTGGCGGCGCAGGCGCAAGGCAGGGCATCCTCTCCCTGGCGATCAAGGACAAGGCGGCGCTGTACAACGCCTACATGCCCTTCGTGAAGGGCGGCGGCATCTTCGTGCCCACCACCAAGCGCTATGCGCTGGGCGACGAGGTCTTCATCCTGCTGTCGCTGATGGAGGAGAAGGACCGCCTGCCGGTGGCCGGCAAGGTCGTCTGGATCACGCCCGCGGGCGCCCAGGGCAACCGCAGCGCCGGCATCGGCGTGCAGTTCGCCGACACCGCCGAGGCCGAACAGGTGAAGGGCAAGATCGAGACCTTCCTGGCCGGCACGCTCGAGGCCGACAAGCCGACCCACACCATGTGATCCCGCCCGGAAGGCGGCGCCACCGAAGGCCCCGGCGATCCCGGGGCCTTCGGTGTTCCGGGGTTCAGCCGATCCGGCCGGCCAGCCAGAGGCCCAGCACCAGCCCGCTGCCGCCCAGCACCAGGCCGGCCACGGCGCCGATCCGGCCGAGCAGGCGCTCCCGGTTCTGGCTGCGCAGCGCCCGCTGCGGGTCGACGGCGCGTTCGTGGGCGTGCCGGCGCGACAGGATGCGCGGCAGCCACCAGCCGCAGGCGAACACCATGCCCGCGGCGAATCCGATCGACGTCGCCACGTGCGGAATCCAGCCGGGCACGCGGTTGAGCAGCATGATCACGATGCAGAACCCCACGGTCAGGGCGCTGGTGAACAGGGCGTAGGCGATGACGCCGCGCCGCTCGCGCTCGTCGAAAGGGTGGCGCAGGTATTTGCGCACGCCGAACCATACGCCGAGCAGGCCGCCGAGCACGCCCGCGAAAGCCCCGCCCAGGGCGCCGATCCCGATCTTGGTGATGCCGTTGACGGCGCCGACCGCGCCGGTGCCCAGCGCGGCGGCCGCGGCCGTCGGCGGCGCGCCCACCATCAGCATCGTCGCCACGGCGGCGGTGAAGCCGGCACCCGGGGTGGTGGACTTCGCGAACTCACCCAGGCGCTGCAGCAGCTCCTCGCGCACGCGTTCGCGGGCCCGGGACAGGCGTTTGCGCACGGCGGCGTCCTGCAGGCCGAGCAGGCCCGCGACCTGGCGCGAGCTCTGGCCTTCCCGGTAGTACAGCAGCAGGACTTCGCGTGATTCCTCCGGCAGGCTGTCGATGACCGCGGCGGCGACGGCGTGCTCCTGGGCCTGCGCCAGCTGTTCGGACGGGCCGGGGTGCGGATCGGCGACCGCCGCGATCAGGGCTTCGACGTCGCCGGCCGGGTTGGCGCGGTGGCCTTGGGCGCGCAGGTGGTCGCGGGCCAGGTTGCGGGTGATCTGGCGCAGCCAGGGCAGGAAGCTGGCCGGATTGTTGAGCCGGCGCAGGTTCTGCCAGGCACTGAGGAAGGCCTCCTGGGCGATGTCCTCGCTGGCCGGCACGTCGCGCACGATCGCCAGGGCGATGCTGGCGACCGTGCTCTGGCAGCCGGCGACGATGCGGCCGTAGGCATCCCGGTCGCCGCGGGCGGCGGCCGGTAGATGGGTGTGGACCAGGGTTTCGAGGACTTCGATGCTCATGGCGCGCTCCGGGCGATGTTATCCCGAAGACGCGCCGGCGCGGCCGATGTGACCGGGGGGCTATTCCGGCGCGGTGCCGTACTTGGAGCGCATGAAGTTCACGTACAGCCAGCCGTAGCGCTGGTACCAGTCGCGCTCGCCGAAGTGTTCGGCCTCGCACTGGCCCAGCTTCTTCATCGAGCGGTCGATCTCGAACAGGTAGTCGTTGGCCTTGCGCGTGTAGGTGCGCTTGAGGTCGGCGACCGCCTGTTCGATCTGGGGTTTGCCGCCCAGCGACCACGAAAGGCCCATCACGCCGTGCACGCCCGAGCTGGAGTCGCCGAAGGCCATCGCCGAGTTGGCCATCCGGACATTGGCGGCGGTGATGCAGCGCGCCCGCTCGATGTAGAAACGGTTGAAGTCGATGGCGCGCACCGCGTCGCCGTAACAGCGCATGCAGTCCTCCGACTCCGCGCACTGCGAGGGCACCGTGGGGCCGGCGTCGGCGCTGTAGTTGGAGCCGCAGTCCGCTTCGCGGGCGTCCAGCGATTCCCACTGGTCGGTCAGGTCCTGGCCCTTCTGGTAGGCGTCGTAGAAGTCGTTGATGTCCGACAGCAGCTCGTCCACGGCCTCGTTGGCGTCGCTGGAATCGTCGTCGCCGTCGTCGTCATCGCCGTCCTCATCGTCATCGTCATCGTCACCGAAGCCGCTGAGCGAGGTGCCGGTGGGCGAGGCGGCGGCCGGGACCTGGGCCAGCAGGCTCAGCATCATCAGGGCGAGCAGGCAGTGGCGGAGCTTCATGCGCGTTTCCTCCTCAGGACGACGACGGCCAGCAGCACGACGCCGGCCAGCAGCAGCCCGGCGATGATCCACAGCACCAGCGAACCCCAGTCGCGCGTGCCGCCCTCGAATTCACTGGCCTTGACCACCACCGGCCGCATCTGCGGCTTCACCTCGTCGCCCACCCAGACCAGCAGGCGATAGGGCGTGCCGGCTTCCCTGGCCGAGACGGTGATCTGGAATTCGCTCTCGGTACGGATGTGGAAGCGCAGCGTCTCCCCGGTCGTTCCGCCTTCGCGCAGCGGCTGGTTCCAGGCGTACTTGGACAGCTGCAGGTCGAGGGCGTCGCCGTCCCGCGTCGGCCGGAGCGCGACCGTGACCGGCATCATCATGGTCAGCTTGTCGAGCATGAACCGATGGCCTTCCGGGCCGGCCTTGCCCTTCACCACCACGGCCCGGCCGTGCTTCAGGCCCTCCATGGGCTTGGGGTCGAGCCGGATGATGCTCGGTGCGGCGGCGGCGGGCGCCTGGGCCTGGGCCAGCGGCATTGCCAGCAGCAGGCCGAGCAGCACGATCCGGAGCGGAAGTATCCTGTGCATGGGGTCGCCTCGGCCCGGGAACGTACGCTCAATAACGGAACGGCGGGGCCGGCGCGGTCATCGCCGGCCCCCGGTTCCGGGGACGCCTCAGCGGCAGTCCTTGCGCGCCGACAGCAGGCTGGTCGCGCGCGACTGCACCCAGGTGCCGGACAGCGGCGCGAGCAGCGGCGCGTTCACGCCTACCTGGGTCAGACCCCGCAGGCCGTCTTCGTTGGCGCCCAGCTGGCGGGTCAGCGTGCCGGTGAGGCGGGATGCCGTCGCGCGGTGGCCGCAGAGCGCGCAGAAGCCGGTCAGCTGCTCCAGCGGCACCGTGTTCACCGTTTCGTTCCAGGGCTTGGCGCCGATCAGCCAGCGCGGCACGCCGCGGGCGTCGTATACGTAGGGAATGTAGATTTCCTGGTCCGGCTCGTACTGGGCGCTGTAGCCAAAGCCCGACAGGCTGGGCGAGAACCAGTGGCCGGTGGCGTCCAGGGGCGCGCCGAGGGAGGTCGGGCAGCCGCCGCCGCCCAGCCGCACCATCGATTCGCTGCCGCTTTCACCGTCGAGGTTGTACGAGAACACCATCGTGGTCGCGTTGACCGGCGTCACCACGATGTCGCCGACGGCGGTGGCGGTGGTGGTGCTGCCGTTCCATCCGACCCGGAACAGCGGCGCGCTCCAGTTCCGGCTCGGCCCCGGTGCCGCGGCCTGCGAGTAGTACCAGGTCGGCGTGCCGTCCTGCAGGTAGGTGTACCAGACGGCGATCCACTGGTTGCCGGCGAAATCGATGAACACGCCGTGGCCGGAACGGTCCGGGTTGAAATACTGGCCGCCGCGGAAGGCCGGCGCGACCGTGTTCGCCGAGATCCAGGCGGTCACGGTGGCGGCCTGGAACGGCGGCGTCGACGTTCCCGGCCGGGTGAGCGAGATCATCCAGCGGGTCGGGAAGCGCTCGTTGTTGGAGATCACCAGTTCCTTGGTCAGGTTCGCGCTGGTGTCGGAGACCTGCGGCGCGAAACGCGCGGTGCCCGGGCCGATGAGCGATGTGCTTGCCTCCAGGCCGCCGACCGGCGCGGCATGCACGTCGACGTCTGCGGCCGAGCTGACCCGGATCCGGAACTCGGTGGCGTGCGGCGGCACGGTGAAATACAGGCGGCCCTCGTCGGCGAAACGTTCGTCGCCGAGCCCGCGGGTGGAGGCCGGCACCATCACCTGGGCGGGCACGTTGTCGGCCAGCGCCCGGGCCTCGGGCACGAAGTCGCGCCGGGTCAGGGTGAGATCGCGCGAGCCGGCGACCACGCCGGGCGAGGATTCCACCACCACCCGCACCGGCAGCGAGGCATTCGCGGCCACGGGCAATGCATCCCAGATCAGGCGTGCCGCCACCGTCGCTCCGGCCGGCGCCTGGGTCGGGCCGGTCACGATGATGCTGCCGGTCCCGGTGAACTCGGCGCGCCAGCGGGCATTGGTCAGCGCCGGCAGGCCGCTGAAACTCAGGTCGAGGTGGCCGCGGGTGGTGGCGATGTGCCGGCTGTCGGTATCGGCGGCGCGGAACCACTGCGCGGCCACGGGCATGGTCTGGGACAGGCTGCGCGCGACGTCGGCGTCGACGAGCCCGCAGGGCTGGTCGGCGCAGTCGGGGCGCACGACGTTGGGATTGGAGAAGGTCAGCGCCTGGGTCTGGCTGCCGTCCCGGTAGGCCATCACCGTGTAGAAGCCGCCGGTGCCCGAGGGCGGCGTATAGCGGTGGCCGTGCGAATAGCTGTGGGCGCCGTCGCGGTCGGGACTGGTTTCGATGTCGTGGTTCTGGCCCAGGTTGTGGCCTATCTCGTGGGCGATGGTGCGGTCCGAGCAGAAGGACCCGCCGTCGTTGCCGTGGCTGGCGATGAAATAGCCGTAGTCGGCATAACCGGCGATGTTGTTGCCGAGGTAACCGCCCACCCAGCCATTGCCGCAACTGCCGTTGTCCGCTTTCACGTAGCGCCGCACCAGGCCGACGATGTCGGCGCCGTGGCGATGCCGCAGCGTCGCCAGCCGCAGCGACACCGGATGCGAGTCGACCCGGCGCCAATAGGTGATCAGGTCCAGCGCGCCGCCATTGCTGCCGTTGTCGGGGAAGTCCACGCGAGGCGTCGCCACCAGCCGGAAGCGGGCGACGAGGCCGGCGTTCGCCAGCGCCTGGTTGCCGACCTCGATGCGGTTCTGGAGCAGGGCGATGGTGGCGTCGTCGCTGCCGACGTAGGCCGCCAGGCCGCCGGTGTAGGCCAGCATCACGTCGATGTCGCCGGGATCGGCCTGGATCACCGGGTCGCCGGAGCCATCGGTGCCGGCGGCCGCCGCGCGCGTGGCGAGCAGACGGTCCGCGGCCGCCTTCACTTCGTCCAGCGGAGGCCGCCTGGCGTCGTCGACCTGCGGCTCCGAAGAACCGCCGAGCAACTGCGCCTGGTCCTCGAGCAGGCGCGTGCGGCCGCCGACGGTTTCCAGCTGCAGCAGGCTGCCGTCCGGACGCGGAACCCGGCCGAAGGCGCCGGAGGCGCTGACCGTCAGCACGGCCTCCTGTCCCACGGGCGCGCCCGCGGCGCGGCCGACCCAGGTCGCCAGCCCGTTGTGGTGCTCGACATAGGACACCTGGCGGAACCGCAGCTCGCCGCCATCGGGATCGGCCAGGGCCAGCTCCGCGCCAGGGCGCGCCGCCGCGCGCACAGCGGCGGCGTCCACGACCACCGGCTTGTAGTACAGCAGTCCGTCGCGCCCTTCCCCGGGAGCCAGCTTCAGGGCCCTCGCCGGCGCTTCGCCGGTGGCGGCATCGGCGCTGCCGGAAGACAGGGCCAGGCAGGCGCAGCACAGCGCGGCGGCCAGCGGGATTCGGGACGAGGGGCTGGACATGGCGGCGGACTCGGTGAGCGGACGCCCCGATCTTTGCACGCGTCCGGGCCCGTCTCAAGGCAGGGCCGCCCCCGCGTTCAGCCGATGAATGAACGCACCAGCAGCCCGCCCGCGACGATCACAACGATGAACAGCAGGGCCATGCGGATGCGCGAGACGCGCGCCATCGGCCCGGCCGCGGCCGGCTCGCGGAAGCTGAGGGTCTCCGGCAGGTAGGAATTGTCGCGGGTGGCTTCGAGCAGGCCGGCGGCGTGCAGGATCTCCCGCGCGCGCTTGAAGTCGTCCGGCCGGATCACCCACAGCGCCGGCTGCTGGCTGGGGTCGTGGTGCTTGTTGCTGTAGCTGAACTCGCGCCGGCTGACGCCCTTCCAGCTGCGGCCGCCGGTGATCTTGGTGGTGATGCCGGCCTCGTTGAGCAGACGCTCGACGTTCTCGACGTTCTCCAGCCGCACCGAGGTGAAGACCTGGCGCATCAGCGTGCCTCCGGGCTTTCGGGCAGGACGCGGATCAGGCCTTCCTGCGCGGTGGAGGCCACCAGCTTGCCGTCGCGGGTGTAGATCATGCCGCGCGACAGGCCGCGCGCGCCCTGGGCGCTGGGGCTGTCGAGCGAATACAGCAGCCAATCATCGGCGCGGAAGGGGCGGTGGAACCACATCGCGTGGTCCAGCGAGGCCATCTGCACGTTCGGCTGGTAGTAGCTGATGCCATGCGGGAAGGTCGCCGTGCCCAGCAGGTGGAAGTCGGAGGCGTAGGCCAGCAGCGCCTGGTGCAGCACCGGTGAATCGCCGACCTCGCCGGTCAGGCGGAACCACACCTGCTGGAAAGGCGGGCGCTTGGGCGGCCGCACCTCGTCGCGCGGATAGACCGGGCGGATCTCGAACGGCCCCATGCGCGACAGCCAGCGCTGGGCCTTGGCCGGCAGCTGGGCCAGCTGCTCGGGCGAGGGCGCCGGCACCGGCTCGATGTCCTCCGGGCGCGGCACTTCCGGCATGGACAGCTGGTGCTCGTTGCCCGGCTCGGATTCCTGGAACGATGACGCGAACACGAAGATCGGCTTGCCGTGCTGGATCGCGGTGACGCGCCGCACCGAGAAGCTGTTGCCGTCGCGCGAGCGGTCCACGTCGTAGACGATCGGATGCTCGACGTCGCCGGCGCGCAGGAAGTAGGCGTGGATCGAATGCACGTGGCGCGCTTGGTCGACGGTCTGCTGGGCGGCCGACAGCGCCTGGCCCAGCACCTGCCCGCCGAACACGTACTTGGTGCCGATGTCGCGGCTCTGGCCGCGGAACAGGTTGTCCTCGAGGCGTTCGAGGCGTAGCAGGTCGACCAGTTCGGCGACGACGGGTGCGGTCATGGGAGCTCCGTGAAGACCGGCGGATTATAGCCGCCGCGCCACGCCGCCGTTCAGGGGCGGATGCGTTCCAGCGGCACGGCGTCGAGCACGCGCGACCAGGGGAAACGCGGGCCCGGGTCGCGCTTGCGGAACACCAGCTGGTGCAGGTTGTCGCTGGACGGCACCCTGCCCTGGTCCAGGTCCTCGTGGCCGGCGATGAACTCCAGGCTGGGGATGTCCCGGCGCAGGCGCCTGAGCAGGGCCAGCAGCGCGTCCACCTGGGCGTCGGTGTAGGGCTCATCCATCGCCTGGCGGCGGGAATCGAGCCAATCGGGGTAGCGGCCGGCGTTCACCAGTTCGATGCCGACCGAACGCTCGTTGTAGCCCCTGGTGTGGTGCGCCACCCGTTCCGGCGCCACGAACACGTGGATGCTGCCGTCGCGGTCGATGTAGTAGTGGCCGCTGTTGCCGGTGCCGCTGTCGTACAGCGGACGTTCGCCGTACTCGCGCGCCAGGGCCAGGTCGGGCAGCTCGGTGCAGTGGATGACCACCAGGTCGATGTTGGCCAGCGGCCGTGCCTCCAGGCGCTGCTCGTAGGGCAGCGGCCAGGCGTTGATCTCGGGGTCTGGCGGCAGGTCCGGGCTCATGGCCCATGCTAACATCCGCGGCCATTCCGGAGCCTTCCGATGCCCTTTCCCGCCGACTCCGCGCTCGGTGCCCTGATGGCCACGCTGCCGCGCCCCGGGCGGGTGCAGTGGATCGGCCTGCGACCCGCCCGCGACGTCGCCATGCGCGAGGTGGCCAGCGTCGAAGCGGTCGCCGGCCGCGGCCTGCTGGGCGACCGCTACGCCAGCGGCAGCGGCAAGCGCGGCATCACCCTGATTCAGGCCGAACACCTGCCGGTGATCGCGGCGCTCGGCGGCCGGGACGCGGTGGATCCCGCGCTGCTTCGCCGCAACATCGTGGTGTCCGGCATCCCCCTGGTCGCGCTCAAGGGCCGGCGTTTCCGCATCGGCCAGGCCGTGTTCGAGGGGACCGGCGACTGCGATCCGTGCTCACGCATGGAAACGGCGCTGGGGCCGGGCGGTTACAACGCCATGCGCGGCCACGGCGGCCTCTGCGCGCGCATCCTGGCGGGCGGACTGGTCTCGGTTGGCGACGCGCTGGTGCCGGAGCCAGTGGAATGAGCGGGCACGTCATCATTTCCCACGGCCTCGAGAGTGGCCCGGAGGCCACCAAGGCGGCCGCGCTCGCGCGCGTCGCCGGCCAGCTGGGATGGACCCACGAACGCCCCGACTACCGCGACCTCGACGTGATCGGCCCGCTGGGCGACGTCGGCGCCCGCATCCTGCGCCTGGGCGCCCGCGCCCACGCCACGACCCGCCGGCCGCTGGTGCTGGCCGGTTCCAGCATGGGCGCCTACATCTCGGCGCATGTTTCGCGCGAAGTGCCGGTGGCCGGCCTGTTCCTGATGGCGCCGCCGGTCGCGCTGGACACCACGCCGCGTTACCTCAAGGCCGCGATGGTGCCCACGCGCATCGTGCACGGCTGGGAGGACGAGCTGATCCCCGCACTGGATGTGGTGCGCTGGGCCCAGCGCCGCCAGGACACCCTGGTGCTGGTGCCCGACAGCCATCGGCTGGCCGCGCACGTCGAGTTCTGCGCCGAGGAATTCGGCCGCTTCCTGCAGATGCTGGCCTGATGCGCTTCTTCGTCGCCTGCGCCAAGGGCCTGGAATACCTGCTGGCCGACGAACTGGTCGCGCTGGGCGCGGCCAGGGCCACGGCCGCGCTCGCCGGCGCCAATGCCGAGGGCGAGCCGGAGGCGGCCTACCGCGCGGTGATGTTCTCGCGCCTGGCCAGCCGCGTGCTGTGGCCGCTGGCCGAATTCGACTGCGCAAACGAGAACGACCTCTACCAGGGCGTGCACGCCATCGACTGGAGCGCGCACCTCGACCCCGAAGGCACGCTGGCGGTGGACGCGCACGTCTCCGGTCCCGCGCTGACCCATGAACGTTATGCCGCCCAGCGAGTGAAGGACGCGGTGGTCGACCGCCTGCGCGCCGCGCACGGCGTGCGCCCGTCGGTGGATACCGAAAATCCCGACCTGCGCCTGAGCCTGGTGGTGCGCAAGGGCAGGGCGATCGTCTCGGTGGATATCGGCGGCGGCCCGCTGCACCGGCGGGGCTGGCGCCAGTCGCAGGGCGAGGCGCCGCTGAAGGAGAACCTGGCCGCCGCGATGCTGCTGCGCGGGGCGTGGCCGAAACTCCATGCCGAAGGCGGCGCATTGCTCGACCCGATGTGCGGCAGCGGCACGCTGCTGATCGAAGGCGCCCTGATGGCGGCCGACGTGGCGCCCGGCCTGCAGCGCGGGCAGGGTGCGCTTCCGACGCGCTGGCGCGGGTTTGACGAAGCGCTCTGGAACCGCATTGAACTGGAGGCGCGGCAGCGCGCCGACGCCGGCCGCGCGGCGCTGGAGCCGGTGTTCTTCGGCGCCGACCTGGATCCTGCCGCCCTGCACGCGGCCCAGGCGAACGCCGACCGCGCCGGCGTCGGCGACCTCATCCGCTTCGACCGTGCGCCGGTGTCGGCGCTGAAGGCACCGGGACCGGCACGCGGGCTGGTCGCCTGCAACCCGCCCTACGACGCGCGCCTCGCCGCCGATCCGGCCCTGTACCGCGAACTGGGCGATGCCCTGCGCCGCGCCGTGCCGGACTGGCGCGCGGTGCTGCTCTGCGGTTCGGACGACCTGGGCCAGGCCACCGGCCTGCGGGCCGCCAAGCGCTATGCCTTCTTCAACGGCGCGCTCGAATGTTCGCTGCTGCTCTGCGATCCGGTACAGCCGCCGGCGCGCGAGCCGCGCGAGGCGCGGCCGCTGTCGGAAGGCGCGCAGATGGTCGCCAACCGCCTGCGCAAGAACCTCAAACGATTCAAGTCCTGGCGCGAACGCGAGGGCGTCACCTGCTACCGCGTCTACGACGCCGACCTGCCGGAATATTCCGCGGCCATCGATCTCTACCGCGAAGACGGCGGCGAGCTGCGCGAGTTCGTGCACGTGCAGGAGTACGAGGCGCCGTCCAGCATCCCCGAAGCCGATACCCGGCGCCGCTTCGGCGAGCTTCTGGATGCGGCGCGCGAGGTGTTCGCGGTGCCGCCGGCGCAGTTCTCGATCAAGACCCGCGCCCGCGGCAAGGGCGGCAGCAAGTACGGAAAGATGGACCGGCGCGGCGAGTTCTTCACCGTGCGCGAGGGCGGGGCGCGGCTGCAGGTTAACCTGTTCGACTATCTCGACACCGGCCTGTTCCTCGACCATCGCCCGGTGCGGTTGCGCATCGGCCGCGAGTCGGCCGGCAAGCGTTTGCTCAACCTGTTCGCCTACACCGGCGCCGCCAGCGTGCACGCGGCGGTCGGCGGCGCGGCCGAGACCACCAGTGTCGACCTGTCCGGCACCTACCTGGAATGGGCCGGGCGCAACCTCGCGCTCAACGGCGCCACCGGCCGCCAGCACCGCCTGGTGCAGGCCGATGCGATGGCCTGGCTGCAGGCGGACCGCGGCCAGTACGACCTGGTGTTCTGCGACCCGCCGACCTTCTCGAATTCCGCGCGGGCGGAGGACTTCGACACCCAGCGCGACCACGTGCGCCTGCTGCGCGCGGCGGTGGCCCGGCTGGCGCCGGGCGGACTGCTGCTGTTCTCGAACAACTTCCGGCGCTTCCGGCTGGACGAGGCCGCGATCGCCGAATTCGCGACCTGCGTCGAAATCAGCCCGCGCACCATCGACCCGGACTTCGAGCGCAACCCGCGCATCCACCGCTGCTGGGAACTGCGGCGGGACTGAGCGCTGGCTTCAGTCGGAAACCGTCGCCGACACCGGCCCCTGCTTGCCGGTCGTGGCCTTGCGGTAGGCCTCGGCATCGATCAGCTCGACGCGCTCGATCCGGCAGCTCATGCGGCCCGTGCGGACGGCTTCCCCCGGATTGCCGCAGACCCGGCCGCCGACCGGATCGCCCTTGAACCGGATCACCGATCCGTGGCCCAGCGCCGTGCAGTGTTCCGACAGATGCACGCGGTACTTGCGTCGCCCGGCGTCCACCAGCAGTTCGTCGCCGGATACGTAGTCCCAGGTGCGGGCCATGGACGGGTCCAGGCAGTCCGCGCCGCGCAGGGCACCACGCGGGGCGGGCGCGACATCCGCGGCCGCCACGATCGGCGACGCCAGTGCCAGAAGGCTGAACAGAGCGGGGAAGACATGCACGGCAGCGGACCTCATCGGCGGGACGGGGCGCCAGTCTTGCGCCGCCGGGCTTAACCCGCGCGAAACGTCGCCGGGGGCATTATGCTGTGGCCATGAACCGCAGCAGCCACAACGCATTGACCCTGGGCTGGACCTTCTTCCGCCAATGGTTGAAGAACCCGCTGGGCGTCGCCGCCATCTCGCCATCCAGCCCGCAGCTGGCGCGGCAGATGATGTCCGAACTGCCGCGCGGCGCCCGGCGCGTGATCGAGCTGGGCGGCGGCACCGGCGTTTTCACCCAGGCCCTGCTCGACCACGGCATCGCGCCGGCGGACCTGCTGGTGCTCGAACTCAACGAAGAACTGCACCAGCACCTGCAGCGGCATTTCCCGAACGTGCAGGTCGCCTGCGCCGACGCCCGCGACCTGGCCGAGGTGGCGCTGGCCCGCGGCTTCGGGCCGGACGCGCCGGCCGACGCGGTGATCTCCGGGCTGGGGCTGCTCTCGATGCCCAAGGCCACGCAGCAGGCCATCCTGGGTGCGGCCTTCGACGCGATGCAGCCCCAGGGCCGCTTCGTGCAGTTCACCTACGGGCCGGCCAATCCGGTCGCGCGCGAGGTGATCGAGGCGCTGGACCTCAACGCGCGCCGCGGCAGCTTCACCTGGTGGAACGTGCCGCCGGCGACGGTCTATGTCTATTCCCGGCGCGTCTCCCGGGCCATCGCGCCGCGATCGATGCGCTGAGCCCGGACCGGGCCGGACGCCGGAAGGAAAAAGGCGCCCCGCGGGGCGCCTTTCGTTTTCCGGCCGCGGCGGGTTCAGCGCCCGGTCTTGATCGTGGTCCAGGCGCGCACGCGCTCGCGGGTCACCTCGGGTGGGAACGTGGCCGGATCGACCAGCTTGGCCATCACCTCGGCAGGCGGATAGATCGCCGGGTCGCCGGAGATCTCCGGGTCCACCAGCGGCGTCGCTGCCGTGTTCGGGCTGGCGTAGGCCACGTAATTGGTGATGCCGGCGGCGACTTCGGGCTGCAACAGGTAGTTGATGAAGGCGTGGGCGTTGTCGGCGTGCGGCGCGTCCTTCGGGATCGCGATCAGGTCGAACCAGCGCACCGCGCCTTCCTTCGGGATCACGTAGGCGATCTCCATGCCGTTCTGCGCCTCTTCTGCGCGGTCGCTGGCCATGAACACGTCGCCCGAATAGCCCATGGCCAGGCAGAGGTCGCCATTGGCCAGGTCGTCGATGTACTTGGACGAATTGAAGTAGCGGATGTGCGGCCGGATCCTGGCGTAGGCATCGACCACCACCTGGGTCTCGTCGCCGCCGGTGGCATTGGGGTCGCGGCCGGCGTGGATCAGGGCGGCCGCGAACGCTTCCTGCTCGTCGTCGAGCACGCTGATGCCGCAGGCCGCCAGCTTTTCCGCGTTGGCGGGGTCGAACAGCAGGTCCCAGGAGTCCAGCGCCACGTCCTCGCCCAGCGCTTCCTTCACTTTCGCGACGTTGATGCCCAGGCCGGTGGTGCCCCACATGTAGGGCACGGTGTGGGCATTGCCCGGGTCCACGTCCTCGAGCGCCTTGAGCAGGTTCGGGTCCAGGTTGCCGAGGTTGCCCAGCCGGGACCTGTCCAGCGGCGCATACACGCCGGCGACGACATGGCGCTGCGCGAACGGGCGCGCCGAGGGGAAGACCACGTCGTAGCCGGACGCGCCGGCCAGCAGCTTGGCCTCGAGCATCTCGTTGGCGTCGTAGACGTCGTAGACCACCTTGATGCCGGTCGCCTTCTCGAAGTTCTCCAGCGTGTCCTCGGCGACGTAGTCGGACCAGTTGTAGACGTAGACGACCTTCTCGCCGCCGGTGGCGGCATCGGCCTTGGCGTGGGCCGCGGCATCGCCGGCGGGTTCGGAAGGTTTGCCGCAGGCGGCCAGCAGCAGGGCGGAGGCGAGCAGGCTCGCGCGCAGCGAGAGGGTCGGGCTCATGGCGTGCTCCTGGGTAAGGGGCTGCCATGTTCGGCGCCGCTCCCGGGGCTGTCAAACCGGGGGCGGGCACGCGCCGATCAGCGGGCGCCGGGCCAGTCGCCGGCCAGCAGCCCCATCAGCACGCTGTCCTGCAGTTCGCCGGCGACGCGCCAGCGCTGCCGCAGATAACCTTCGCGGCGGAAGCCCAGCGCCTCGAGCGTGCGCAGGGAGGCCTGGTTGCGCGGGTCCACGTCGGCCTCGATGCGGCGCAGGTCGAGCGCGCCGAAGGCGTGGTCGAACAGCACGGTCAGCGCCTCGCGGGCGTATCGACGGCCCCAGTGTTCTCGCGCCAGGGCGAAGCCCAGTTCTGCCCGGCCCTGGGCGTGGTCGATGCCGTAGAGCGTGGCCGTGCCGACGATGCGGTCGTCGCCGCGCAGGGCGATGCCCCACTGGAACAGGTTGCCCCGGTCGAAGCCGGACTGGATGGCCTCGAGGTAGATCGCGGCCTCGTCGCGGTCCGGCCAGGCGGGATGGCTCCAGAAGCGGGTCACGTCGCTGTCGGAGAACACGCGGTACAGGTCGTCCAGGTCCCCTGCCTCAAGCCAGCGCAGCCGCAGCCGCGGCGCCGCCAGGGTCGGCAGGCGTTCGCCGCCGGCCGGTGACGGTGGGGCCAGGTCGGTGCGGCGGCGGCGCAGGTGGGAAACCGTGTCCAGGGCCATGGCGATGATCGGCGGAGGTCTCCCTTCAAAACGGCAAACCGGGCCGCCACCGGCCTGCGCTGGCGCCGCCGCGGGCCGCGTGCAACCCTGCGTTGCGGGCTCGGCGCTGTGGTTCCGGCGGCGAGCCCCTAACTTGGGGCCATGGCGCCAACGCGCCGCCCACCAGGAGACCAGCATGTCCACCGCGATCCGCCCCGTGATCCGCAAGCTGCGCGGCCAGGCCGCTAGCGATGGCGCCGGCGTGCGCCTGACCCGCGTGATCGGCTCGCCGCAGCTACCCGACCTCGATCCCTTCCTGATGCTCGACGAATTCGGCACCGACCGGCCCGAGGACTACCTGGCCGGTTTCCCGTCGCATCCGCACCGCGGCTTCGAGACGGTGACCTACATGCTCGACGGCCGCATGCGCCACAAGGACAACCACGGCAACGAAGGCGTGCTGGTGCCCGGCAGCGTCCAGTGGATGACCGCCGGCCGCGGCATCGTGCACTCGGAGATGCCCGAGCAGGAGGAGGGCCGCATGCGCGGTTTCCAGCTGTGGGTGAACCTGCCATCGGCACAGAAGATGACCGCGCCGAAGTACCAGGAGTACGGCCCCGAACGTTTTCCCGAAACCCAGGCCGGCCCGGGCGTGCGTGCCAAGGTGATCGCCGGCCGCGTCGGCGACGTGGTCGGCCCGATCATGCAGCCGGCCACGGACCCGACCTATCTGGACCTGGCCGTGGACGCCGGTGCCCGCTTCGAACATCCGCTGCCGGAGGGCTACACGGCCTTCGCCTATGTCTACGAAGGTGGCGTGCGCTTCGGCGAGGGGCCGGACGCGGCGACCGTCGTCGCCCAGGAACTGGCGGTGTTCGGTCCCGGCGAGCGGGTGGTGGTCGAGGGCAGGCATTCGGGCACCCGCCTGATCCTGGTGGCCGGCCGCCCGTTGCGCGAGCCGGTGGCGCGTTACGGCCCCTTCGTGATGAACACCCAGGCCGAACTGCGCCAGGCCTTCGAAGACTTCCAGGCCGGGCGCTTCTGAGCCCGGCCCCCACGCACTCGGAGTACGCCATGTCCGACCGTCCCGCCACCGTCCGCTACGGTTCCACCTATCCGCCCTACGCGACCCAGCTGGTCGTCGGACACCACCATACCGTGGCCGACGAACCGGTGGACCTGGGCGGTGGCGACACCGGCCCGACGCCGGTCGAGATCCTGCTCAGCGCGCTGGGCTCGTGCACCGCGATCACCCTGCGCATGTACGCCGAGCGCAAGCAGTGGCCGCTGGAAGGCGTGGAGGTGAAGCTGGCTTATGCCGAGCGCGGCAAGGAAAAGACCGTGATCACGCGCAGCGTCGAACTGCGCGGCAAGCTCGACGCGGAGCAGCGCGAACGCCTGCTGCAGATCGCCAACGCCTGCCCGGTGCACAAGATCCTCACCGGCACCGTCGAGGTTCCGACCACGCTGGTCTGAGCCGGAAAGCAAGAAGGCCGGGGCGCCCCGGCCTTCTTCTTTCGCGTGCGTGGGATCAGTCGGGCAGGGGGATGGATTCGGTTTCGCCAGGCACCTGGCCGATGCGGCCTTCGCGCCAGTCGGCCTTGGCCTGCTCGATGCGTTCGCGGGAGCTGGAGACGAAGTTCCACCAGACGTGGCGGTTGCCGTCCAGCGGCGCGCCGCCCAGCAGCATCACCCGGGCCTCGGTTTTCGCGCGCAGCAGGGGCTCGGTGCCGGCGTCCAGCACCGCCAGGTGTTCCAGCGGCAGCGTTTCGCCGTCGAGTTCCAGCTCGCCGGCCACGGGATAGAGCGCGCGTTCGGCATGTTCGGCCGGAATGGACAGCGCGCAGCCAGGCTGCAGGTCGATCGAGACGTAAAGCGTGTCCATCAGCACATCCACCGGCGCACGTTCGCCGAAGGCGTGGCCGGCGACGATGGTCAGGGTGGCCCCGGGCAGTTCGATCACCGGCAGCGTGGCCTTGGGATGGTGCGCGAACGAGGGCGGGGCCTCTTCGTGCGCCAGCGGCAGCGCCACCCAGGTCTGCAGGCCATGCATGCGCTGGGGTCTGCCGCGCAGGCGTTCCGGCGTGCGTTCGGAATGCACGATGCCCCGGCCCGCGGTCATCCAGTTGACGTCGCCCGGGTTGATCTCCTGCACCGAGCCGACGCTGTCGCGGTGCATGATCGCGCCCTCCCACAGGTAGGTGACCGTGGCCAGGCCGATATGCGGATGCGGCCGCACGTCCAGGCCCTGGTCGGGGCCGAGTTCGGCGGGGCCGATATGGTCGAAGAAGACGAAGGGACCGATCCGCCGGGCCTTGGCGTGAGGCAGCAGGCGCTTGACGGTGAAGCCGCCGCCCAGGTCGTGCACCCGCGGGGGAATGGACAGGGGCATGGTGGACTCCTTCGGCGGCGGGCGCTCAGGATGCCACGGTGCCCGCGGCGGCGGGCGTGGCAAGGCGCAACCCTTCGTTGCGGATCAGTAACGGCTGGTGACCACCCGCGCGTCGCCGTTGGCGTCGAGCGTGATCACCGTATAGCGGTCGTACTCCGTTTCCGGCATCTCGGCGGCGGTCCGGCCCGAGATCGCCTGCACCAGGCTGGGCACGGTATTGCTGTGGCCGACCACCAGGGCCGTGCTGCCGGCGGGCAGGACGCGCAGTTCGCGCGCCAGGTCGGCGGCGTAGGTGGCGGCGTTGCCGCCGTCGATCGGGCGCACCTGGACATCGATGCCGGCGGCTTTCGCGGCGGGTTCGGCGGTCAGTCGGGTGCGCCGGAATTGCGTGCTGTAGGCGGCGTCGAGCCCCGCGTGTTCCAGCGCCTTCGCCAGCGCGTGGGCGCGGGCCTGGCCGGCGTCGCTGAGCGTGGGGTCGCGCGGGTCGTCGGTGGCCTTTTCGGCGTGGCGCACCACGATGACGACGGTGCTGGACTGGGCGAAGGTGGTCATGGGCAGGGCCAGGGCAAGCAGCAGCATCAGCGCACGCATCACATCGACTCCATCGAGCCGAGCACGCCGACGAACAGCACCATGCCGATCAGGTAGACGATCGGCGACACCACCAGGCTGCACACCAGCTGGCCGATGCCCTGCGCGGTTTCGCCCTTGGACATCACGATGATGGACAGGATGAAGGCGGCCAGGTTCACCACCCAGCCCAGCAGGCCCAGGCCCGGGAAGGGGATCAGGAACATCAGCCAGGCGCCGCCCAGCGTCAACCAGCCGGCCATCACCGGCGCCTTGTTCGGAACCCTGTCGTCCATGCCTGCCGCTCCCGGTGCGAGGCGACCAATGTAGCCGCGGTGCCGGCGACGGCCAAGCCCGGCGCTCAGCCCTTGGCCAGCACGGCCAGCAGGCCCTTGGCCGTGCGCAGCCGCGAGGCGGCGTCGGGCAGCTCGAGGCGCAGGCGCAGCTTGTCCGGGCCTTCCATCGAATAGACCCGGGGCTGGCCCTGGATCAGGCGGATCACCGACATCGGGTCGATGGTGGGCTGGGGCAGGAAGACCACGCGGCCGCCGGTGGGGCCGAGTTCGAGCTTGCGGATGCCCAGCGGGGTCGCGGCCAGCTTCAGCTCCGCCACCGCGAACAGCTGTTTCGCCGGGTCGGGCAGCACGCCGAAGCGGTCCACCATCTCCACCTGCAGTTCCTTCAGGCGGTCCTCGTCGCGCGCGCCGGCGATGCGCTTGTACAGCGTCAGGCGCGCGTGCACGTCGGGCAGGTAGTCGTCGGGGATCAGGGCCGGCAGGTTCAGTTCGACTTCGGCGCCGTGGCGCAGGGCCGGGTCGAGGTCGGGGATCTTGCCGGACTTGATCGACTTCACCGCGCGCTCGAGCAGTTCGGTGTACAGCGAGAAGCCGATCTCGGCCATCTGGCCGCTCTGGTCCTCGCCCAGCAGCTCGCCGGCGCCGCGGATCTCCAGGTCGTGGGTGGCCAGGGTGAAACCCGCGCCCAGTTCCTCCAGCGAGGCCAGCGCCTCCAGGCGCTTCTCGGCATCGCCCGTCATCGCCTTCTTGTTCGGCACCACCAGGTAGGCGTAGGCGCGGTGGTGCGAACGGCCGACGCGGCCGCGCAGCTGGTGCAGCTGGGCCAGGCCGAAGCGGTCGGCGCGGTGGATGATGATGGTGTTGGCGCTGGGGATGTCGATGCCCGACTCGATGATGGTGGTGCACACCAGCACGTTGAAGCGCTGGCGGTGGAAGTCCAGCATCACCTGCTCCAGCTCGCGCTCCGGCATCTGGCCATGGGCGATGCGGATGCGCGCGTCGGGCACCAGTTCGCCCAGCTCGCGGGCCATCTTCTCGATGCTGTCCACTTCGTTGTGCAGGAAGTAGACCTGGCCGCCGCGCGCCAGCTCGCGCTGGAAGGCTTCCCGCAGCAGGTTGGCGTCCCAGGCGGTGACCACGGTCTGCACGGCCAGCCGGTGCGCCGGCGGCGTGGCGATGATCGACAGCTCGCGCAGCCCGCTCATCGCCATGTTCAGCGTGCGCGGGATCGGGGTGGCGGTGAGGGTGAGCAGGTGCACCTCGGCGCGCAGGGCCTTCAGGGCTTCCTTCTGGCGCACGCCGAAACGCTGCTCCTCGTCGACGATCACCAGGCCAAGGTCGTGGAACTTCACGTCCGGTTGCAGCAGGCGGTGGGTGCCGACGATGACGTCGATCTTTCCTTCCGCCAGCTGCGCCAGCGCCGCCTTGATCTCCTTGGCGGACTTGAAGCGGCTAAGCACTTCCACCCGGATCGGCCAGTCGGCGTAACGGTCGCGGAAGTTGCGGTAATGCTGCTCGGCCAGCAGGGTCGTGGGCACCAGCACGGCGACCTGCTTGCCGGCGGTGGCGGCGACGAAGGCGGCGCGCACGGCGACTTCGGTCTTGCCGAAACCGACGTCGCCGCAGACCACGCGGTCCATCGGCTGCGCCTGGCCCAGGTCGGCGATCACCGATTCGATCGCGGTCAGCTGGTCGGGCGTTTCCTCGAACGGGAAGGTCGCCGCGAAGGGTTCGTACATCGAGCGGTCCACCGGCAGCGCCAGGCCCTTGCGCGCCTGCCGGCGCGCCTGGATCTCGAGCAGTTCGGCGGCGACGTCGCGCACCTTTTCCGCCGCCTTGCGCTTGGCCTTCTCCCACTGCTCGCCGCCCAGCGAATGCAGCGGCGCCAGCTCGGGCGACGCGCCGGAATAGCGGCTGACCAGCTGCAGCTGCGCCACCGGCACGTAGAGCTTGTCGCCCTTGGCGTATTCGATCTGCAGGAACTCGCCG
>CAMLKR010000003.1 GCA_946480565.1 uncultured Arenimonas sp.
ACAGCGGGAAGGCCATCACCGCGGCGGCCAGCACCGCGCCGGTCCAGCGGAAGGCGACGCCGACGCCGAACCACTGCTCCAGCAGCGAACCGATCGCGCCCTGGCGGCCGAACAGCACCAGCAGCACGTAGCCTGTGAGTACCGGCGGAAGCAGCAGCGGCAGGTGCACGAGGGCATCGAACAGCACCTTGCCGCGGAAGCGCAGCCGTGCAAGCACGTAGGCGGCCGCGATCGCGAACGGCAGCGCGCACAGCACCGCCAGCGCCGCGACGCGCAGGCTGAGCGAGACCACGGCGATTTCGTCGGGCGTCAGCACTCAGGGCAGTTCGAAGCCGGCGTCCACGAACACATCGCGCGCCTCCGGGCCGGCGAGGAAACGCAGGAATCCATCGGCGACCGCGGCGTCGGCGCCGGCGACCCGGGCCACGGGGTAGACGATGGGCGCGTGCCGGTCCGCGGAAATATGGGCCAGCACCCGCACCGTCGGCTCGGCGCGCGCATCGGTGGCGTAGACGATGCCCAGCGGCGCTTCGCCGCGCGCGACGAAGGACAGCGCGGCGCGCACGTTGTCTGCTTCCGCCAGCCGGTCGGCGACCTCGGGCCACAGCTGCAGCGATTCCAGGGCCTGGCGCGCGTAACGGCCGGCCGGGACGATGTCGGTCTGGGCCAGCGCCAGGCGTCCCGACGGACCGAGGGCGGCGCGCAGCTGGCCGCGCTGCAGGGGCCGCACCGGCGAGGCCGCGGACTTCGGCCCCACCAACACCAGCCGGTTGCGGACCAGGACGAACCGCGTCGCGGCATCGACCAGGCCGCGCTGCTGCAAGTTGTCCATCCAGTCCTCGTCCGCGGAAACGAAGAGGTCGGCGGGTGCGCCCTGCCCGATCTGCCGCGCCAGCGCCGGACTGGCCGCATACGACACCACCACCGGCTGGCCGCTGCGCGCCGACCAGAGCCGCGCGACCTCGTCCAGGCTTTCCTGCAGGCTGGCGGCCGCGAACACCGTCAGCGTCGGCGGCTCGGCCCGGAGCGGCGCGGCCAGGGACAGCAGGAGCAGCAGGCAGGCAAGGAACGCGGCGGGCGGCATGCGCGGTGTCCGGGGCGGATGCCGGCACTCTACCGCCCCACCCTCCCGCGCGGCCACCGCCGGGGCGTCACATGCCGCGGAAGCGATGCAGGAACGCGGCGCTGACCGGCAGCGATTCGGCGCGGCCGCGCAGGCTCAGGCTGGCCTTGCCCAGCTCGTCCTTGCGCAGCCGGTCGATCGCGGCCACGCGCACCACCACGCCGCGGTGCACCTGCCAGAAGGTGTCGGGGTCCAGGCCGGCCAGCAGGTCCTTCACCGGCGTGCGGATGATGGCCTCGTCGCTGCCGGTGACCACCCGCACGTATTTGTCCTGGGCCTGGAAGTACAGCACCTCGTCGATGCCGATCATGCGCACGCAGTCGCCGATGCTGGCGCTGATCCAGCGGATCAGGCGTTCGCCCTGCGGGCGCAGGCGCGCCTCCAGGTCTTCCACCAGCGCCTGCAGGTCCGGCGTGCGCGGTTCGTCGATGCGCGCCTGCAGGCGCTCGACCGCCTGGGCCAGGCGCTGCGGCTGCACCGGCTTGAGCAGGTAGTCGGCGGCACCGGCCTCGAAGGCACGGATGGCGTAGTCGTCGTAGGCGGTGGTGAACACCACCAGGCCGCCGCCGGCGATCACCGCGCGCGCCACGTCCAGGCCGTTCACGCCCGGCATGCGGATGTCCAGGAAGGCGACTGCGGGCCGGTGTTCGCGGGCCGCGTCCAGCGCCGACACGCCGTCTTCGCAGACCGCTATCACGTCCAGTGCCGGCCAGGCCTCGGCCAGCATGTCCAGCAGGGCGGCGCGCTGCGGCGCTTCGTCCTCGGCGATCAGGGCGGTGATGGCGGTCACGGCATGGGCTCCGGCGGCAGCGTGATCTCGGCGACGGCGCCGCGTCCGGCGAGGCTGCGCAGGCTGAGGCTGGCGCCCTCGCCGAAACGGGTGGCGAGCTGGTCGCGCACGTTGGCCAGGCCCATGCCGCTGCCGAGCCCGGGCTTGAGCCCGGCGCCGTCGTCCACCACGCTCGCCACCAGGCGGTCGCCGCGCAGCGAGGCGCGCACTTCGATGCGGCCGGGACCGGGCTGCGGCTCGATACCGTGCTTGATCGCGTTCTCGACCAGGGTGATCAGCAACAGCGGCGGGAATGGCCGCTGCCGCAGCGCGGCATCGGCCTCCACCGCATAACTCAATCGCCCGCCCATGCGCAGCTTCATCAGCGCCAGGTAGCTGGCGCAGATGTCGAGCTGCTGGCCAAGCGTGGAGTGCAGCATCGCCTCGCCATCGCGCAGCTTGGGGATGGTGGCGCGCAGGTGGTCGACCAGGGCGTCGAGCGTGGCCTCGGCCTGGGCCGGATCCTGGCGCACCAGGGCACGCACGGACGCCAGCGTGTTGAACAGGAAATGCGGCTCCACCTGGGCCTGCAGCAGGCCCAGGCGCAGGTCGGCCTGCTGCTTCTGCGCGCGCAGCGCCTCCATCTCCTGGCGCCGCCGGTTCTCCTGCCAGCGCCGGTCCTCGCTGAAGTAGGCGCGCAGCGCCAGCCCGCCGCCGAACAGGCCGTAGACGCTGATCAGGATGGCGCCGTTGATCACCGCCACCACCGGCTTCATCGCCGGCGAGATGTCGGGCTTCTTGCGGGTGGCCAGGCCCTGCTCGACCAGCGCGTCCTCGACCTTCTTCTCGACGTATTCCGAGGTCCACTTGTCGACCAGGTAGCTCGTGCCCATGCCGGCCAGCACGGCCAGCACGACGCCCAGGCGCTCGCGCCGCTGCGGCCAGCGCCGGTGCCGCACCCAGGTCGCCAGGGCCGGGCCGGTGGTGGCCATCAGCAGGAAGGCGACGAACAGGTGGCCGCCGGCCAGCGCGCCCAGCGGATAATCCTGCGTGGCCAGCGCGGTGCCGATCATCGACAGCAGGGCGAACAGCGAGATGAACACCGCGAACAGGGCGCTGCGCCCGCGCAGCCAGGACAGGCTGAACACCGGGTACTGGCGGTAGCGCGACCAGATCGAATCGCCGCCGATCAGCACTTCGGCCGGCAGGGTCTGCTGCAGCGAATAGATCGGGTCGTGGGCGGTGGTCATGGCTGCGGAAGGATACGCGCGCGGCGGGTACTGGCGGCAGCTTGCCCGGCCGGCCTGGCTGCCGGGCCGGATGCGACGGAAGGCCGCGGGCCGGCGACGAAACCCCGGCGCCGTGGCGCCGGTTCAGTCGGCCAGCAGATCGCTCAGGGCCAGGCCGTAGCGGTGGGCGACCTCGTCGTGGTCGTCGTGGCGACCCCCGCTGACCACGTGGCGACCGGCCACGTGCACGTCCTGCACCAGGGCCCGGTTGCCTGCGAACACGAACCGGTCGAGCAGGTCGGCGGGCCGTGCGCCGGCCAGGGCCGGGGCCGCGGCATCGAGCGCGATCCAGTCCTGGGCCGCGCCGGGCTGGCCGCAGGCGCGCAGGCCGCCGGCCAGGGCCTGGGTGTAGAGCAGTTCGCCGGTGCTGGGCTGGGCGGCGCTGACCGCGATGTTGCGGCGGCGGGTGGCCAGGCGCTGGCCGTATTCTAGCCAGCGCAGTTCCTCCACCGGGGAGACCGACACGTGCGAATCGGAGCCGATGCCCCAGTGGCCGCCGGCCGCGAGGAAATCGCGCAGCGGGAACAGGCCGTCGCCAAGGTTGGCCTCGGTAGTCGGGCAGATCGCCACGGTGGCGCCGCTCGCGGCGATGCCCTGCACTTCCGCGGCGGAAAGGTGGGTCGCGTGCACCAGGGTCCAGTGCGCGTCCACCGGCGCGTTCGCGAGCAGCCATTCGACCGGACGGGCGCCGCGCAGGGCCTGGCAGTCCTGGACCTCGCCGATCTGTTCGGCGATGTGGATGTGGATGGGCATCGGCGTGCCGGCGATGGCAGCCAGCAGCTCGCGCATCGCCGCCGGCGGCACCGCGCGCAGGCTGTGCAGGGCGACGCCGAGTTTCAGCGTCGGGGTCTGCAGCGCGCGCAGGGCCTGCAGCAGGGCGAGGAAGGCGTCGAGCCTGTGGCCGAAGCGGCGCTGGCGCTCCGACAGCGCACGGCCGTCGAAGCCACCGGTCATGTACAGCACCGGCAGCAGGGTCAGGCGGATGCCGGTGTCGTTCGCGGCGGCGACCAGCGCCTTGGACATCTCGGCCGGATCGGCATAGGGACGGCCGTCGGGCTGGTGGTGCAGGTAGTGGAACTCGCAGGCGGTGGTGTAGCCCGCCTCCAGCATTTCCACGTAGAGCTGGCGGGCGATGTCGTACTGCGCCTCGGGCGTGATCCGGCCCGCGAAGCGGTACATCAGCTCGCGCCAGGTCCAGAAGCTGTCCTCCGGATGGCTCTGGCGTTCCGCCAGGCCGGCCATCGCGCGCTGGAAGGCGTGCGAGTGCAGGTTCGGCAGGCCGGTCAGGCGCCAGCGCGAGCGCAGCACGTCCACGCCCTGCAGCGGCTGCGGCACGGCCCAGCCTTCGGGCGTGAAATGGTGTTCGAGCGGCAGGTCCGGCATGGCGCGAGTTTCGCATGGCCGCCTCCGGGCCGCATACAATGCCGCCCCATGAACGCCTTGTCCGGGATCACGGTGCTGGAGCTGTCGCGGGTGCTGGCCGGACCCTGGTGCGGCATGGTGCTGGCCGACCTGGGCGCCGACGTGATCAAGCTCGAGTCCTTCGACGGCGACGACACCCGCGGCCTCGGCCCGCCCTTCCTGGATGGCATGTCGGCGTATTTCGCCTGCTGCAACCGCAACAAGCGCTCGCTCGCGATCGACCTGCGCGCGCCGGCGGCCCGGCCCCTGCTGGAGGCCATGCTGCGCGAGGCCGACGTGCTGGTGGAGAACTACCGCACCGGTGGCGCCGAGTCGCTGGGCGTGGGCTACGAGCAGATGGCGAGGATCAACCCGCGCCTGGTGTACTGCTCGATCTCGGGCTACGGCCGCTCCGGCCCTGGCGCGCAGCTGCCGGGCTACGACTACGTGGTGCAGGCGGAAGCCGGGCTGATGGCCATCACCGGGCCCGCCGACGGCGAGCCGCACAAGGTCGGCGTGGCCGTGGCCGACCTGTCCACTGGCCAGAACGCCGCCACCGCCATCCTGGCCGCGCTGATGCAGCGCCACCGCACGGGCCGCGGCCAGCGCATCGATGTCTCGCTGTTCGACAGCCAGCTGGCCCTGCTGGCCAACGTGGGCAGCAACGCGCTGTTCACCGATGGCGAGGCGGCGCGCTACGGCAACGCGCATGCCAGCATCGTGCCCTACCAGGCCTTCCACGCCCGAGACGGGCAGTTCGTGCTGGCCGTGGCCAGCGAAAAACTCTGGATGCAGACCTGCGAGTCCCTGGGCCGCGGCGACTGGCTGCGCGATCCGCGTTTCCTCAACAACGCCGCACGGGTCGAGCACCGCGAGGTGCTGTGCGGTGAACTGGAGGCGATGTTCGGCGCGCAGCCGGTCGCGCACTGGCTGGACCTGTTCGCGCGCGCCGGCGTGCCGGCCGCGCCGATCAATTCGGTCCGGCAGGCGTTGGACCATCCGGTGGCGCAGGCGCGCGGCATGCGCATCACCCTCGATGGCGTACCGATGGTCGGCAGCCCGCTGAAGCTGTCGGCCTCGCCGCCGCGGCTGGAGCGCGGGCCGCCGGCACTGGGCCAGCACAGCGACGAGATCGCCCGGCATTACGGCTTCGATCCTGCCAGCCTGCGGCTGGAAGGCGCCATCCGGTGATCGGCCGCCTCGCGCCGCCCTGGGACCGGCTGCTGCTGGACGCGCGGCTGGCGACGCTGCGCGACGACCTCGGCGCCTATGGCGCCATCGAAGATGGCGTGCTCGCCTGGAAGGACGGCCTGGTCGCCTATGCCGGGCCGCGCAGCGAACTGCCGGGGGAACCGGCACAGCTGGCCACGCGGGTGGATTCCGCGCACCGGCGCTGGATCACGCCGGGCCTGGTCGACTGCCACACCCACCTGGTGTTCGGCGGCGACCGCGCCGTCGAATTCGAGCGCCGGCTGCAGGGCGCCAGCTACGAGCAGATCGCACGCGAGGGCGGCGGTATCGTCTCGACCGTGCGCGCCACCCGTGCGCTGGACGAGGAGGCGCTGCTCGCAGCATCCCTGCCCCGCGCCCGGGCGCTGCGCGCCGATGGCGTGACCACGGTCGAGATCAAGTCCGGCTATGGCCTGGACCTGGACAGCGAGCGGCGGATGCTGCGCGCCGCACGCCGGCTCGGCGACACCCTGGGCCTGACCGTGCGCACCAGCTATCTGGCGGCCCACGCGCTGCCGCCGGAATTCGCCGGACGCGCCGACGACTACATCACTGCGGTGGTCGACTGGCTGCCGACGCTGCACGCCGAAGGCCTGGTCGATGCGGTCGACGCCTTCTGCGAAGGCATCGGCTTCTCGCCGGCGCAGACGCGGCGTGTCTTCGAGGCGGCGCGCGCGCTCGGCCTGCCGGTGAAGCTGCACGCCGACCAGCTCAGCGACCTCGGCGGCGCGGCCCTGGCGGCCGAGTTCGGCGGCCTTTCCGCCGACCACATCGAATGGACCGGCGAAGAGGCCGTGCGCGCGATGGCCCGGGCGGGCACGGTCGCGGTGCTGCTGCCTGGCGCCTTCCATGTGCTGCGGGAAACCCGGCTGCCGCCGATCGCGGCGCTGCGCGAACACGCGGTGCCGATGGCCGTCGCCACCGACCTCAATCCCGGCACCTCGCCGCTGCAGTCACTGCGGCTGGCGATGTCGCTGGCCTGCACCCATTTCCGGCTGACGCCGGAGGAAGCACTGCGCGGCGCCACCGTGCACGCCGCCGCCGCGCTCGGCCTGCACGACCGCGGCCGCCTGCTGCCGGGCCAGCGCGCCGACTTCGTGCAGTGGAACATCCAGCACCCCGCCGAACTGTGCTACTGGCTCGGCGGCGACATCGCCCACGCCGTGCACATCGCCGGCCGCCGCGTCAGCGACTGAGCTCTGCGTTCAGCGCCTGCCACCGGTGCAGGCGTTCGGGCGATTGCGGAATCGGGCTATCCGGCGGCAGCACGATGGCCTCGGCGCCCAGCCTGCCGAGCGCGAGACGCACGCTGCCGACGTCCGTCGCCGGGACGAACGCGACGATGCGGCGGCCGGCAAGCGAGCCGCTGCGCAGTCTCAGCGCGGACATCACCAGGGCGTCGGCCAGCGCGTCGGGGGCGGAGGATACGAACACCAGCGAGGATCCGACCGGTGCCGATGCGAGATTGCCGGGGATCCACCGCAGATCGGTGATCGCGTCGGCGTCGGGCGGCAGCCGCAGGACCGTCACGTCGGGACGCGTGGTCTGCCCGTCCTGTCCGAGCCGATGGAAGGCTTCGTAGGCATAGTTCCGCCATGCCAGCCGGGAGTCGCGCCGTGGCGCCGACATCGGATCGACGAATTCCGCCGCCGCTTGTTTTTCCCTGCGGCGCACCGCCACCGCCGCGGCAAGGGCCTTGTGCCACAGCGCATCCCTGACCGGCTGCACTTGCCCCGTCGCAGGATCGAGCATGAGCGTGAAATGCTCACGCTTGTCCGTCGTCCTCTCGTCACCCGGCACCACCACGCGGATCAGCACCTGCGAGCCGTCCGCCGAAAACGCGTGCGGACCCGCCCACCAGATCGAGCTCACGGAGCGCGGCAGGGTCGTGACCATACCTGGGGGAAGGAACTGCTCCAGCGACAACGACGTGACCAGGCGCCCCCCAGAACCGTAAACGACCAACGCATCCGGGCCCATGCCGGCCATCAGCCAGTTGTCCCAAGTGATGACGTACTTTCCCGTGTCGGCTACCAGCCAGTCCAAGGGCATGATGGCGTTGACGAGCGGGCGTTCCCAGACCGGCTCCCAACCGCCGGGGGTCCGGATGTCCAGGCGCCCGATGGGCGGCGCTTCGGGGTCGATCTGCGCCGGTGCGCTTCGTTCTGCATGACGGGTCGCCTGTTCGAAATCAGGCCGCCGGTCGGACCAGGGACCACCGGGCCGTACCGTGAAGCGGAACGTTCCGTCGGGGCTCTCCTCCGTCTTGGTTGAAGCGGGACCCCAGCTGTCGGCGAACGCCGTGCCGGCAAGGCAGCACAGCACGAGAGCGCCAAGGCATCGAAAAAGCGGACGTAGAGTCATGCGGGGATCTTGCCCTCCCCGCCGCCGCCCACGCCACCCGAATCTGTCGATTAAGGACGTGCGAAAACACGAAGCCCCGCCGGAGCGGGGCTTCGTTCAAGCGTCACGCGGGGCGCGATTACTTGGCGGCAGCGGCCTTCTTGGCCGGCGCCTTCTTGGCCGGGGCCTTGGCGGCGACCGGGGCCTTCACGGTGGCGGCCTTCACGGCGGTCGGCTTCTTGACGGTCTGCGGACGGGCATTGCCGTGGCTGCCGGTGAAACGCTTGCCCTTGGCGGTCTTCTTGTCGCCCCTACCCATGGTGATTCCTTGAAAGTGATGTTCGGTGAGGCGCGTAGCCTATCACCGCGCGCCCGGCCGACCAAGATGGCCGGCCGCGGCGATCAGTGCGAGTGGCCCCAGGACAGGCGCAGGTTGACCAGGTGCGCCAGCGCGATCAGCACGCCGCCGACGGCCATCGCCACCGCATGCGGGGTGATCGAGTCGTGCAGCGGGGGGTACAGATAGGCGCCCCAGATCAGCAGCAGGCCCGGCGCGACGAGCAGCCAGGCGTGGTAGGCGCGGTGGCCGCGGTAACCCAGGTAGAGGCTGGTCAGCGCCAGCACGGTGGCGAAACAACTGAAGGCGAACTCGAAGCCGTGCCAGGCCACCAGGCCCAGGCCCAGCGCCGGCACCACCGCCAGCGCCACCGGGATCAGGGCGCAGTGCAGCGCGCAGATGAAGGCCCCGACGGCGCCCAGGCGATCAGCCCAGTACGGCAGGTGGAACCTTCGCGGTTTGATCAGGGTGGCCATGACTTCCGGGGGCTTGCGCTGGAGTTGGAACAATATAACATTCCGCCCCGACGCCAGACAACCGGACCCGAACCATGCCCCGAATCCCCCGCTCCGCCGCGCTCACCGCCGCCATCCTGCTGGCCCTGCCCGGCCTGGCCCTGGCCGACAAGCGCGGTGAACCGCACGAACACGACACCGCCCGCACCCTGGACGCGGTCGAGGTGACGGCCTCGCCCCTGCGCAACGCCATCGACAACCTGGCCCGCCCGGTCGACGTGCTGGCCGGCGAGGAACTGGATTCGCGCAAGGCCGGCACCCTGGGCGAAACCCTGGAACGCCAGACCGGCGTGCAGTCGTCCTACTTCGGCGCCGGCGTCGGCCGGCCGATCATCCGCGGCCAGGACGGCGCGCGCGTGCAGGTGCTCAACGGCGGCACCGGCGCCGCCGACGTCTCGACCATCAGCGTCGACCACGCGGTCACCATCGAACCCTTCCTGGCCGACCAGATCGAAGTGCTGAAGGGTCCGGCCACCCTGCTCTACGGCAGCGGCGCGATCGGCGGCGCGGTGAACGTGGTGGACGGCCGCGTGCCGACCCAGCGCGCCGGCCGCGACCTCACCGGCCGCGCCGAGATCCGCCACGGCAGCGTGTCGGACGAAAACACCGGCATGGGCCGCATCGACGCCGACGCCGGTCCGCTGACCTTCCACGCCGACCTGTTCCGCCGCGACAGCGGCGATTACCGCATCCCCGGTTACGCGTTTTCGCCCGAACTCATCGCCGAGGAGCTGGCCGAAGGCGAGGAGCTGGAGCACTTCGCCCGCGGCAGGCTGCCCAACAGCGCGCTGACCACGGAAGGCGGCGCGGTCGGCGCCAGCTGGTTCGGCGAGCGCGCCTGGTTCGGCGCCTCGGCCAACACCTACCGCAGCAACTACGGCATCCCGCCGGGCGCGCACGCGCACGAGGAGGGCGAGGAGGAGGAAGAGGAAGAAGGCGCCGAAGTGGTCCGGCTGGACCTGCGCCAGGACCGCCTGGACGTGCGCGGCGGCTTCCGCGGCCTGGGCCCGCTGCAGGAGCTGAACTGGCGCGCCACCCGCAGCCAGTACGAGCACACCGAGTTCGAGGGCGAGGAAGTCGGCACGGTGTTCGAGAACGAGGGCACCGAGCTGCGCCTGGAGGCGGTGCAGAACGAGATCGCCGGCTGGCGCGGCGCCTTCGGCCTGCAGTACGGCCGGCGAGACTTCGCCGCGATCGGCGACGAGGCCTTCGTGCCGCCCTCGCTCACCCGCGACACCGGCCTGTTCGTGGTGCAGGAGCGCGACTTCGGCGACTTCAAGCTCGAACTGGGTGCGCGCCACGACCGCGTGCGCATCGACCCCGAGGGCACGCAGGCCGAAGTCGCGCGAAACGCGACCAGCCTGGCGGTCGGCGGCCTGTGGCGCTTCAGCGAGCTGATGCACCTGAGCCTGAACCTGGACCGCGCGGAACGCGCGCCCACCGCGGAAGAACTGTTCTCCGACGGCCCGCACATCGCCACCCGCAGCTACGAGATCGGCGACGCCAACCTGGACAAGGAAACCGCGACCAGCGCCGAGCTCGGCCTGCACCTGCACCAGGGCCGCTTCGAGGGCAAGCTCTCCGTGTACCGCACGGCCTTCGACGATTTCATCTACCTGTCGGACACCGGCGGCGAACTCGACGGGCTGCCGGTGCGCAGCTGGATCCAGGGCGACGCGACCTTCACCGGCTGGGAGGCCGAGGCCTCGGCCGAACTGTTCGACAACGCCAGCGGGCTGTGGACGCTGCGCCTGTTCGCCGACGGCGTCGACGCCAAGCTGGACGCAGGCGGCCGCCTGCCGCGCATCGCCCCGGGTCGGGTCGGCGCGGACCTGAACTGGTCGCTGTCGAGCTGGCGCGCGCGGGTCGGCGCGATCCGCGTGGCCGAGCAGGACGAGGTGGCCGCCGGCGAACGCCCGACCGGGGGCTACACCCTGGTCGACGCCAGCCTGGCCTACCACTGGGATGTGGGCGCCACCGGCTGGGAAGCCTTCGTCGAGGGCCGCAACCTCACCGACCGCGAGGCCCGCGCCCACACCTCGTTCCTGAAGGACTTCGCGCCCCTGCCCGGCCGCAACGTGGCGGTGGGCGTGCGCGTCAGCTTCTGACGGTCCGCGCGGCGGCGGGGACTATTCGTAGTCCTCGCCGTCCTCGACCTCGACCGCCTCCGGGCGGTCTTCCGGATCTTCCGCCACCGGCTCCGGCGCATGCGGCATCGCGGCTTCCTGCACCGCCTGCTGCTCGCTGGTCTCGGTGCCCAGGTGGAAGGCGGCGTAACCCGGAAGCACGGCCTGGTTCTGAGACATGCCGATCACCCGGCCCGGCACCGGCGCCAGGATGTAGCGCTCGATGTTGCTGACCGGGTCGACCACCCGGCCCAGGCGCTGGCCGGCGAGCACGCGCTGGCCCAGGGCCACTTCGCTGATCAGCAGGCCGCCGGAATTGGCGCGGACCCAGCGCGAATCCAGGAAGATCGGCGCCGGCTCGGCCTGCGCCGCCAGCGGCACCGCATTGATCTCCACCACGTCGGGCTCGGCCTGGCGCATGCCCAGCTTGAGCATCAGCCGATCGATCGCGGCGACGGCCTGGGCGATCTCGGCCGGCTCCAACCGGGTCGGCGCGCCGGCCTCGAAGGTGACGGCGGGAATGCCGACCGCGGTGGCGGCCACGCGCAGCATGCCCTTGTTGCCCGGGCTGTGCAGCACCACGGTGGCGCCGAAGCCGCGGGTGAATTCCAGCACGTCGGGCTGGGTGAGGTCGGCGCGCACCTGCGGCAGGTTGCTGCGGTCGAAGCTGCCGGTGTGGAAGTCCACCAGCACGTCGCAGTGGCGCACGATGTCCTGGAAGAAACCATTGGCGATGCGCGAGGCGATGCTGCCCTGGCGGCTGCCCGGGAAATAACGGTTCAGGTCGCGCCGGTCCGGAAGGTAGCGCGAGCCGCGCGAATAGCCGAATACGTTGACGATCGGCACGCCGATCACCGTGCCCGACAGCCGGGTCGGATCCACCGAGTGGGCGATGCGGCGCACGATCTCGACGCCGTTGATCTCGTCGCCGTGGATGCCGGCGACCAGGCACAGCACCGGGCCGGCCATCGCGCCGCGCGCCACCACCACCGGGCTGGCGATCTCGGCGTTGCTGATGCCGCCCGCCGGGCGCCATTCCAGCTGCAGCCGGGTGCCAGGCACGACCAGGCGGTCGAGGATGGCCAGCGGCGTCACCAGCTCCGGGGCGGGCGGCAGCATCTCCGGCAGGGCGATGCCGGCCGGCGGCGTGGTCGGCCGCGTCGGTTCGCCGCCGGGCGGGTCGACCGGGAAATCCTGGGCGCCCGCGGCCGAAGCCAGCGACAGCGCAAGCACCACCCCGCGGATCCGCATCATGCCGCCGAACAGCTTGCGCACAGGCCGTGCACCTCGAGGGTCTGGGCCCGCGGCACGAAGCCCAGCGACTTCGCCTGGCTGTCGAGCAGCCGCGGGATGCGTTCGTCTTCCAGCTCGATCGCGGCCTGGCAGTTGTCGCAGATCAGGAAGGGCACCGAATGCCGCGCCTGCGGATGGTGGCAGCCGACGAAGGCGTTGACCGAGGCTAGGCGGTGGATGAAGCCCTGCTCGAGCAGGAAGTCCAGCGCGCGGTAGACGGTGGGCGGCGCGCTGCTGCCGTTCTTCGTCTTCATCGAATCGAGCAGGTCGTAGGCCTTCACCGGTTTGCCGGCGGCGGCGATCAGGCCCAGCACCTGGGCCCGCAGCGGCGTAAGCCGCAGGCCGCGCTCTTCGCAGGCCTTCTCGACCGCATGCACATAGCCGCCGGCGTCGTGCACGTGGTGCTCGGGGCTGGTGCAGTCGGGGTCGTGGGCGTGCGCGGACATGGGTCTAGGGTGGGCCTTGGCCGGGGCGAAATCAATTCGCGACCGGCCGTGCGGGGGCTGGGGTTCAGCCGGGAATCTTCGCCAGCGCCGCGTCGATGCGCGCCAGCGCGGCCTCGCGGCCGGCGAGGAACACGGTGTGGTCGATCGAGGGGCTGACCTGGGTGCCGGTGATGGCCACGCGCAGCGGCTGGGCGATCTTGCCCAGGCCCACGCCCAGCGTCGCGGCGGTGGCTTCGAGCGCGCCGTGCACGGCCTGCGCCGACCACTCGCCGAGCCTGGCCAGTTCGCCGCGCACCGTTTCCAGCGGCGCCTTCGCGGCGGCCACCAGGTGCTTGGCCACGGCGGCCTCGTCGTACTGGGTGAGCGGGCAGTACCAGACGTGGGCGCGCTCGGCCATTTCCTTCAGCGTCTGCACGCGGTCGCGCAGGGCCACCACCACGTCGGCCGGCTTCGGGCCCTTGGCCAGGTCGTAGCCGTGGGCCAGCAGCTGCGGTTCGAAATGCTTCGCGACCTCGACCGGGTCGTCGGTCTTAAGGTAGTGCTGGTTCAACCAGCCCAGCTTGGCCGGATCCAGGCGCGAAGCCTTCTGGTTCACGTCCTCGATCGCGAACAGCGACTTGAGTTCGTCGCGGCTGAAGATCTCCTGGTCGCCGTGCGACCAGCCCAGGCGCGCCAGGTAGTTCACCAGCGCGTGCGGCAGGTAGCCCTCTTCCTTGTACGACATCACGTTGGCCGCGCCCGAACGCTTGCTCAGCTTGGCGCCCTCGGGGTCGAGGATCATCGGCATGTGCGCGAAGTGCGGCACCGGCGCGCCCAGCGCCTTGTAGATGTTGATCTGGCGCGGGGTGTTGTTGACGTGGTCGTCGCCGCGGATGACGTCGGTGATGCCCATGTCGAGGTCGTCAACGACGACCGCGAAGTTGTAGGTCGGGTAGCCGTCGGAGCGGAAGATCACCAGGTCGTCGAGCTCGTCGTTGCTCCACTCGATGCGGCCCTTGATCTTGTCCTCGAACACCACGGTGCCGCCGATCGGGTTCTTGAAGCGGATCACGCGGTTGGGATCGTCGCGATACGGCTCGTTCCGGTCGCGGTAGTGGCCGTTGTAGCGCGGCTTGAGGTTCGCGGCCATCGCCGCCTCGCGCATGGCCTCGAGCTCTTCCTTGGTCTCGTAGGCGTAATACGCCGTGCCGGCGGCGACCATCTGCTCGGCCACCTCGCGGTAGCGGTCCAGGCGCGCGGTCTGGAAGACCGGGCCCTCGTCGTACTCAAGCCCCAGCCAGTCCATGGCTTCCAGGATCGCGTCGATCGCGGCCTGGGTGCTGCGCTCGCGGTCGGTGTCCTCCACGCGCAGGATGAACTGGCCGCCGCGGCGGCGCGCCTCCAGATAGCAGTAAAGCGCGGTACGGGCACCGCCAATGTGCAGGAAGCCGGTCGGGCTGGGGGCGAAGCGGGTGCGGCAGGTCATCTGGCCAGGCTCGGAAGCGGGAAGCCGCGCATTTTACGCCTTTCGCCCCCTGCCCGGGCTGGCAGGGGACGCGAGGGATGCCTCACTCGACGGTGATCGTGATGACCTCGGACGCCACGACCGGATCGTGCGGAATGTGGCTGTGGTCGCCGACCAGCAGCTGCAGGGTGTGCTTGCCCGGCGCCAGCGTCACCGTGGCCTCGGTCTGGCCCTTGCCGAAATGCAGGTGGTTGGCGTCGTTCGGGATCGGCTGGCCGGCCGGGGGCAGCGGCGCGTCCACGATCAGGTGGTGGTGGCCGGTGCCTTCGGCCACGGTGCCGGCTGGCGCCACGCCCATGCCGCGCAGGCCGAAACGCACGGTCACCGGGCCGCTCACCGTCTCGCCATCCTTGGGGCTGATGAAATAAACCGCGGCGTCGGCCGGGGCCACGCTGCGCGGCAGCCCGGCGGCGTGGGCGACGCCGGTCGCCAGGATCGCCGCGGCCACCAGCAGGAAACGGATCTTCATCGGGACACCTCCTTGACAGGGGCGCCCATCCTAACCGGCCCGGGGTCAAGGCCAGGTCGGGACGGCGCCTGCGGTACCATGGCGGCCGATCCTGTCCTGCCCCGGAGCCGCGGATGCCGGTCCGTCTGATCCTGCTGTCCGCCTGCCTGCTGCTGGCGTTCTCCGCGCACGCCACGCCGGTGCCGGCGCCCGCCGCGACGCCGCCCGTGCCCGAAACCGCAGCGCCCGCGCCGCCGCAGCGCGTGCGGCTGGTCACCACGATGGGCGAGATCGTCGTCGAGCTCGATGCCGCCGCCGCGCCCCGGACGGTCGAGAATTTCCTGGCCTACGCCCGCGACGGCCACTACAACGGCACCGTCTTCCATCGCGTGGTGCCGGGCCTGCTGGTGCAGGGCGGCGCGTTCACGCCCGACCTGCAGCAGAAACCCAGCCGCGCGCCCGTGCCCAACGAGGCCGGCAACGGCCTGTCGAACCGCCGCGGCACCCTCGCGGCCGCGCGCGACCGCGGCGTCAGCGATTCGGCCACGGCGCAGTTCTTCATCAACCTGGCCGACAACCCGAAGTTCGACCGCCAGGACGGCGACAGCGCCTACACCGCCGGTTACGCAGTGTTCGGGCGCGTCCTGCAGGGCCTGGAAGTGGTCGACCGCATCGCGGCCCTGCCGACCTCGGCGCGCGGGCCGTTCCCGGCCTGGGTGCCGCAGACGCCGGTGGTGATTGAACGGGTCGAACTGCTCGAACCGGAGCCGTCCACGCCATGACCCTGCTGTTCGTGTCCGACCTGCACCTGGACGCCGCGCGTCCGGCGACCACCGCCCTGTTCCTGGATTTCCTGGCCGGCGAGGCGCGCGGCGCGGAGGCGCTCTACATCCTGGGCGACCTGTTCGAGGCCTGGGTCGGCGACGACGATCCCGGCGAGCCGGGCGCGTCGGTGTGCGCGGCGCTGAAGGCGCTCGTCGCCAGCGGCGTGCCGGTCTGGCTGATGCGCGGCAACCGCGACTTCCTGTACGGACAGGCCATGGCCGAACGCTGCGGCGCGCGGCTGCTGCCGGACCCCTGCGTGGTGTCGCTGCATGGCCACCCCACCCTGCTGATGCACGGCGACCTGCTGTGCAGCGACGACGCGGCCTACCAGGCCTTCCGGCGACAGGTGCGCGACCCGGCCTGGCAGGCGCATTTCCTGGCCCAGCCGCTGGCCGCGCGCCAGGCCTTCGCGGCGCAGGCGCGCGCCGCCAGCAAGCAGCACCAGGCCGGCATGTCCGAAACCATCACCGATGTGACGCCGGCCACCGTGGAATCCACGATGGCGGCCTACGGCGTCGACCGCCTGATCCACGGCCATACCCATCGCCCGGCCGTGCACCCGCTGCAGGTCGCCGGCCGCGCCGCCACCCGCATCGTGCTGGGCGACTGGTACGAGCAGGGCTCGGTGCTGCGCCTGGACGCCGACGGGCTCGCGCTGTCCTCGCTGTCGTCCTAGTCCAGCAGCGCCGGGGGCGGCCGGAAGCCGGCGACCTCGAATTCGAACACCGGCACCAGGTGGCCGGAGCGCGGCAGCTGGATCCGCAGGCGTTCGGCCTTGGCCATCGCGGCCAGGAAACGTTCGCGCTCCTCGATGAACAGGGCGGGGCCGGTGCCGGTGTCGGCCGGGTCGCCGGCGAAGGAGAGCGGCTCGCCGTCGTCGAAGCGGATCTGCAGCCGGCAGGGCGGGCCGCAGTCCAGCGCCTTCTGGGTCAGCACCAGGTAGACGCTGTCGCCCCACTCCGGGTGGCGGCGCAGGATCAGGCGCGCATCCGGGATCGCGACCGGCGTGCCTTCCTCCGCATCCGGGTCGCTTTCGACCCGGCTGTAGATCGCCGCCGTGTGCTGGGTGCCGCCGGCGGCGGGAATGGCCTGGTATTCCCACAGGGCCGCGAGCCGGCGCTGTTCGCGCATGGCTTCGGCCTGGCGGCGGACTTCGTCCAGGCTGGCGCGCATTTTTTTCGCCGCCGCGGTTTCACCGTGGCGGCGGCGCAGTTCGTCGCCGCGGGCTTCGGCGATCTCCCAGTCGCCGTCGGCGCGCGCGGCCTCGTAGGCCTGCAGCAGCTCGGCGCCCTTGGCCTCGTCGAAGGCCGGATCGACCTCGGCGGGCTGGCAGGCGGACAGGACCAGCACGGACATCAGCAGGACGCGTCGGAACATCGTTTCACTCCATGGCTTCGAGCAGGCGCATCTCTTCGTCGTCGAACCCGGCGGCGGCGCGCGCCGCCCGGTTGAAGGGCCCTCGCACGGAACTGCGCGCGACCTCGCGCACCAGCCGGATGAATTCCCGCCCCGGTGCCAGGCCCTCGCGTTCGCAGCACCAGTGGTACCAGCGGCTGCCAGCCGCGACGTGGGCGACCTCCTCGCGCAGGATCACCTCGAGGATATCCGCGGACACCGGGTCACCGTTGCCGCGCAACCGCGCGATCATGCCCGGCGTCACGTCCAGACCGCGCGCCTCGAGCACGCGCGGCACCAGGGCCATGCGCACGCGGCAGTCGCCGGCGGTTTTCTCCGCCATCTCCCACAGGCCGTTGTGGGCGGCGTGGTCGCCGTAGGACGCACCCAGCTCCGCCATCCGCGCCGTCAGCATCGCGAAGTGCCGCGCCTCGTCGTCGGCGACCGATACCCAGTCGGCGTAGAAATCCGCCGGCATGCCGCGGAAACGATAGACCGCATCCCAGGCCAGGTTGATGGCGTTGAATTCGATGTGGGCTATGGCGTGCAGGAAGGCCGCGCGACCCTCGATCGAGCCCAGCCCGCGCTGCGGCACGTCGCGGGGATGCACCAGCTGCGGCGCCTCCGGGCGCCCGGGCGCGGCGATGGGCAGCGGCGGTGGGGCGTCGCCGGGAATGGCGAGCTCGCCGGCGCGGAAGGCCGCGGCGGCCGCGTGCGTCAGCCGCAGCTTCTCCGCCGGCTGTGCGGCATCCAGGCACTGTTTGGCAATGGCGAAGAGCGAGGGCATTTTTCTTTGACGCGGATCAACGCGGATAAACGCGGATAAAGCGAAAGGGGTTGGCCCCGCGACAATCCGGACTTTTCTCAAGTTTCATCCGCGCTTATCCGCGTTGATCCGCGTCAAAAAAATCCAGCCCCCAGATCGCGACGAAGGCTCATGCCTTGCGCTTTCGCTTGGCGTCATCCGAGCGCAGCTGCTTGATGCGCTCGAAATACCCCGGCTCGATGCCGGTGACGTATTCGCCGCTGAAGCAGGAGCTGTCGAACTTCTTGCCCGGGAACTTGGGGCCGGCGACCGCCGCCTCGAGGTCCGGCAGGTCCTGGTAGATCAGCCAGTCGCAGCCCAGCAGCTTCTCGATCTCGGCCTCGCTGCGGCCGTGGGCGACCAGCTCCTGGGCCGAAGGCATGTCGATGCCGTAGATGTTCGGATGCCGCACCGGCGGCGCCGCGGACGCCAGGTAGACCTTGCGCGCGCCGGCGTCGCGCGCCATCTGCACGATCTGCTGGCTGGTGGTGCCGCGCACGATCGAGTCGTCCACCAGCAGCACCACCCGGTCCTTGAACTCCAGCGGGATCGGGTTGAGCTTGCGGCGCACCGACTTAACCCGCTCGCCCTGCCCCGGCATGATGAAGGTGCGGCCGACGTAGCGGTTCTTGATGAAGCCCTCGCGGTACTTCACGCCCAGCACGTTCGCGATCTCCAGCGCGGCGTCGCGCGAGGTGTCGGGGATCGGGATCACGGTGTCGATGCCGTGGTCGGGCCGCAGGCGCTGGATCTTCTGCCCCAGGGTCACGCCCATGCGCATGCGCGCCTTGTGCACCGAGATGTTCTCGATCATCGAGTCCGGGCGCGCGAAGTACACGTATTCGAAGATGCAGGGCGCGTGCTGCTGCGGCTCGGCGCAGACCTCGGCGTGCAGCTGGCCGTTGCCGGTGATCACCACCGCCTCGCCCGGCCGGATGTCGCGTTCGCGCACGAACCCCAGGATGTCCAGCGCCACGCTTTCCGAGGCCACCGCGTAGTCGGCGCCGCCGTCGGCGCGCACGCGCTTGCCCAGCACCAGCGGACGGATGCCGTGCGGATCGCGGAAGGCGACCAGGCCCAGGCCCAGCACCATGCTCACCACCGCGTAGCCGCCCGTGCAGCGGCGATGCACGCCGGCCACGGCCGCGACCGCCGCCTGCGGCGTCAGCGCGCCCTGGGACTGCAGCTCGTGCGCGAACACGTTCAGCAGCACCTCGGAATCGGATTCGGTGTTGACGTTGCGCTTGTCCTGCTCGAACACCAGGCGCCGCAGCGCGTCGGTGTTGATCAGGTTGCCGTTGTGCGCCAGGGCGATGCCGTAGGGCGAGTTCACGTAGAAGGGCTGGGCCTCGTCCGAGCCTTCCGAACCCGCGGTCGGGTAGCGGCAGTGGCCGATGCCGACGCGGCCGGTCAGCAGCGACATCGCGTCCTCGTCGAAGACTTCCTTCACCAGCCCGTTGCCCTTGTGCAGGCGGACCTTGTTGCCGTCCATCGTGGCGATGCCGGCCGCGTCCTGGCCGCGGTGCTGGAGCACCGTCAGGCCGTCGTACAGGGCCGCCGCGACGTCGCTGGCGCCGGCGATTCCGATGATGCCGCACATGGGTCAGGTCTCCGAAACGGGAAGGGCGGCCGCGTCCTGCGGCTCGCCGGAAAGGGTCGGGTCGGTCGCCTCGGGCGGCGCCTCGAACCGGATCTGTTCGGCCGCGTCCGGCGGCAGGAAGCCGATCATCCACTCGGCGCCGCGCTGCACGCCCGGCAGGAACCGCGACTGCGACCACCAGGCGTCCTGCGGCACCGGCGTGAAGCCGAGCAGCATCACCGCCACGCAGGCCAGCACCAGGCCGCGCGCCAGGCCGAAACCCAGGCCCAGCACCCGGTCGGTGCCCGACAGCCCGGTGTTGGCGATCAGCTTGCCGATGCCCCAGGTGGCCAGGCCACCGAGGATCAGCACGGCCAGGAACACGCCGGCGTAACCGAGGAACAGGCGCGCCGAAGGTTCGCCGACGCTGTTGAGCCGTGCCGCCACGTCGGCGCCGAACCCCACCGACAGCCAGAACGCGCCGATCCAGACCGTGAGCGACAGCACCTCCACCACGAAGCCACGCCAGAGGCCGACCGCCATCGAGATGGCCAGCATGGCCAGCAGCGCGTAGTCGGCCCAGTTCAGCATCGGCGACAGGTCCGGGTCACGGGTGCGAAACGACGATCGCGTCCTTCAGGCCCAGCTTTTCGGCGACCTGGGTGCGCAGCCGGTCGGCGGCGGCGCGGTCGGCCTCGGGACCGACGCGCACGCGCCAGACGGCACCCCGATCGGTGTTCACGCGCTGGTGGAAGGCGACGAAACCGGCGGCCCGGGCGCGGTCGCGCAGGGCGCTGGCGTCGGCTTCCGAACTCAGTGCGCCCAACTGCACGGCGAAACCGACCCCGGCCGCGGCCGCCGGGCGAGGCGCCGGCGCGGCAGGCGCGGCGGTCGGACGCGGGGCGGCACCGGCGTCCAGCGCAATCACCGGCGCAGAGCCGCCGGTGACGCCTTCCACGCGCAGGCGCGCGGCTTCGGCCACGGTGCGTTCGGCGTAGGGGCCGACGCGCAGGCGCATCGCCGGCTTGCCGGCCACGTCCACGGTCTCGCTGGTGATCGGCAGGCCCTGGGCGCGCAGCTTGTCGGCCAGGGCGCGGGCATTGGCGAGGTTGGAGAAGCTGCCGACGTTCACCACGTAGCGGCCGCCGGCGGTGCTGGCGGGAAGCGGCGCGGCGGCGGGCGCGGGCGTGGCGGCGACCGGGGCCGGGGCCTCGGGTTCCGGTGTCGCGGGCGTCGGCGCCACCGGCTCGCCGCTGGCGGCGTCCACCGCGGCGACCGGCGGTTCGTCGACCGGATCGACCGCCGCTTCGGGCTCGGTTCCGACGGCGCTGCCGCCGACCGGCCGGCCGTCCGGACCCAGGGTCACCAGGCCGTCGGGGTTGCCGCCGTCGGGCGGCGCGGTGTCCATGCCCAGCACGCCGCCTTCGGGGGTGTCCTGCGCGGGAACCGTCAGCGGCAGCTCGCGGGTCTCGAACTCCTGGTCGGGCGCGGCCGGCATGTCCATCGGCACCTGGGCGGCGTCGGGTTCGGCGGTGTCGGGCCCCATCAGCAGCATGGGCAGGAAGATCATGGCCAGCGCCACCAGCACGGCGGCGCCGATCAGGCGCTGTTTCAGGGCGGAATCCATCGGGATTTCAGTCCGGCCGGGAGAGGCGCGAATTATAGCCGGGATGCCGGTGCCGCCGGTTCAGCCGGCGGCCATCGCTTCAGCCACGGTGTGGAATGAACCGAACACCAGCACGCGGCCCTCCGGTCCGGCCTGGCGGATCGCGGCGGCGCGGGCCTCGGCCAGGCTGCGGTGCGGATGCAGGATCTCGGCCGGCAGGTGTTCGGCCAGGCGTCGCGCCAGTTCCTCCACGGCCAGGCCGCGCGGGCCGGCATCGGTGATCGGGCCCAGGTGCCAGGCCAGCAGGTGGGGCGCCACCGGCGCGCAGATGCCGGCCAGGTCCTTGTCGGCCAGGGCGCTGAACACCGCCACGGTCGGCTTCGGGTTCGCCGCCAGCCACTGCGCCAGCTGGCGCGCGCCCTGCGGGTTGTGGGCGACGTCGAGCACGCGCTCCGGGCGGCCGGGCAGGCGCTGCAGGCGGCCGGGGACCCGCGCCGAGCGCACGCCCTCGCGGATCGCCGCATCCGGGATGTCGAGGTCCAGCGCCCGCAGCGCCGCGATCGCCGCGGCGGCATTGTCGCGCTGGGCCGGCGCCGCCAGCGCGGGATCGGGCAGGTCGATCTGGTAACCCGGCTCGCGCCAGCGCCAGCCGCCGTCGACCTGGTCGATGAGGTAGTCGGAGTGGCCGCGGATGGCGAAGGCGCCGATCGCGTAGGCGCGCCGCAGCACCGACGAGGGCGGGTCCTTCTCGGCCAGCACGGCGGGCTTGCCGGCGCGCAGGATGCCGGCCTTCTCGGCGCCGATGCTCTCGCGGTCGTCGCCCAGGTAGTCCTGGTGGTCCAGGTCCACCGTCGTGATCACGGCGACATCCGGATCGATGATGTTGGTGGCGTCCAGCCGCCCGCCCAGGCCGACCTCCAGCAGGGCCAGGTCCAGGCCGGCCGCCTCGAACAGGATCAGCGCGGCCAGGGTCCCGAACTCGAAATAGGTCAGCGCGATCCCGTCCCGGGCCGCGTCGATGCGCTCGAAGGCCGCCACCAGCGCCTCGTCGCCGGCGTCGGCGCCGTCGATCCGCACCCGCTCGTTGTAGCGCAGCAGGTGCGGCGAGGTGTAGGCGCCCACCTTCAGGCCGGCCGCGCGCGCGATCGCCTCCAGGAAGGCCACCGTCGAGCCCTTGCCATTGGTGCCGCCGACCGTGACCACGAAGCGCCCCGGCCGGCCCAGGCCCAGCCGGCGCGCGACCTCGCCCACACGTTCCAGGCCCATGTCGATGGCCTTGGGGTGGATCGACTGCTGGTGCTCCAGCCACTGCGCAAGGGTCCGCTTCATGCCGGCATTATCCGCCCGCCGGGCGCCGCGGAGCAGCCCCAGCGGTTAGACTGGCGCCATCCCCGACGCCGAGCGCCCCGATGGCCAAGCCCAATTATTCGTTCGAGAAGCGCCAGCGCGAGCTCGCCAAGCAGAAAAAGAAGGCCGAGAAGGAAGCCGAGAAGGCCGCGCGCAAGCGCGCCGGCCAGCCGCCCGAGGCGGACACCCCCCAGGACGCCGATCCGGCCACGCCGGCGGACTGATCCCCGGCGGGCCGGCCATCCACCGAAAGGACGCCAGGAAGCTCCTGGCGCCCTTGGCGATCACAGCGCCCGATGCACCGCTTCGCCGAACAGCGCGGTGTGGTGCCCGCAGTCGTTCAGCCGCACCACCTCCAGCGACTCCACCGAGGGTCCCTCGAGCAGGTTGATCGTGGTCGGCGCCTGCCGGAACGTCCACAGCCGCGACAGCGGCAGGCCCAGGATGCGGCACAGGATCACCCGGTTCACCGCGTCGTGCGCGACCACCAGCAGCGTGTCGTCGGCACCGAGCCCGGCGCAGGCGCGCTGCAGCGCGGGCCAGGCGCGGTCCAGCACCTCGACGATCGACTCGCCGCCGGCGCCGGGCATCTGAACGGTCTCGGGTGTCTCGCGCCACGCGCGCAGGCGCACCGGGTCGCGCTCGCGGATCTCGGCGGCCAGCAGGCCCTCCCAGTCGCCGTGCGCGATCTCCTTGAAACCGTCGTCCAGGCGCAGCGTGCCGGCACGCGCCTCGCCCAGCGCCAGCTCGGCGGTGCGGCGTGCGCGCACCAGCGGCGAGGCCACCGCGCGCGCGATCGCGACGCCGGCGAGGCGGTCGCCGAGCAGCCGCGCCTGGCGTTCGCCGGTGTCCGACAGCGCGATGTCGCGCTGCCCCTGGTAACGGCCTTCGGCATTCCAGGGCGTTTCCCCGTGGCGGGCGAGCAGGATCCTCATCAGATCTGCTCCATCGCCAGGATGCCCGGGATGCCGCGCAGCGAGGCCAGCTGCGCCTCCGGCACCTCGCGGTCCACCGTGATCGCCGCCACCGCGCCGCCGTCGCCGGTGGCGCCCAGCGAGAAGTTGACGATGTTCACGCCGGCCGCGCCCAGGTGCGAGCCGACCAGGCCGATCACGCCGGGCTTGTCCTCGTTGCGCATCAGCAGGATGTGCGCCAGCGGATCGAAGTCGAGCTCGACGCCGTCCAGGCGCACCACGCGCGGACCGCGGTGCAGGGTCGCCTCGATCTCGCGCACGACGCCGCCGCCCTGCACGCGGATGCGCAGCAGGCGGTCGAAGCCGTCGCCGTCGCCGCCGAGCGTCTCCGCCACTTCCAGGCCGCGCGACGCGGCCTCCTGCAGCGCGTTCACCGGGGTGACGCGGCCCGAGGCCGGACCCAGCAGCGAGGCCACCAACAGGCGCGTCAGCGGCCGCGTATCCAGGCCCTCGGTGCGGCCGGCGTAGGTGACCTGCAGCTTCACCGGCGCCGGCACCAGCTTCGCCGCCAGCTTGCCCAGCGCCGTCATCAGCGGCATCCACGGACCGACCTCGCGCGCGGTTTCCGGCGTCAGCGGCGGCAGGTTGACGCAGCCGGCGACCGCACCGGTGGCGACGAAGTCGATGATCTGCCGCGCCAGGATGGTGCTGACCGCCTGCTGCGCCTCGCCGGTGCTGGCGCCCAGGTGCGGGGTCAGGATCAGCTTGGGGTTGCCGCGCAGCGGCGAGTCCTTGGGCAGCGGTTCGGTGACGAAGGTGTCGAGCGCGGCGCCGGCCAGGTGGCCCTCGTCGAGCAGTTTCAGCAGCGCCTCCTCGTCGACCAGGCCGCCGCGGGCGGCGTTCACCAGGAAGGCGCCCTTCTTCATCGCACGCAGGCGCGCTTCGTTCAGCAGGTTGGTCGTTTCCTTGGTGCGCGGGATGTGCAGGGTGACCACGTCGGCCCAGGCCAGCAGTTCCTCCAGGCCCATCAGCGGCACGCTGCCCTTGCCGGCGGCGGACGCGGGCAGGAAGGGATCGTGCGCGGCCACCTCCATGCCGATGCCCTGGGCCTTGCGCGCGACCGTGGCGCCGATGCGGCCCAGGCCGATCACGCCCAGCTTCTTGCCCTCGAGCTCGAAGCCGGTGAGGCCGGCCTTGGGCCATTCGCCGGCCTTCATGCCCGCGTCGGCGCGCGGCACGTGCCGGGCCAGCGCGAACAGCAGGGAGATCGCGTGCTCGGCGGCGGCGAGCGTATTGCCGTCGGGCGCGTTCATCACCGCGATGCCGCGGGCGGTGGCGGCCTCGACGTCGATGGTGTCGACGCCGGCACCGGCGCGGCCGATCACCTTCAGGCTGCCGGCCCTGGCCAGGCTGTCGGCCGTCACCTGGGTGGCGGACCGCACCAGCACCGCGTCGAAACCCTCGAGCTTCGCGGCGAGCTTCGCGGCGTCCTTGATCGGCTCGGACACTTCGACCGTCCAGCCCGCGTTGCGGAACAGGGCCAGGCCGTCCTCATGGATGCCATCACAGGCCAATACGCGCATAACCATCTCCTCGTTGCACAGCGGTGGGAGACCGTCCGGCACGCCCCGGAGCCGGGGCGCACGGGCCGGGCTCGGATTCAGGTCGCGGAAACGCCGGCGGCCGCGGGAGCGGCCGTGGGAATACGCAGGAAATCCACCGTCTGCCGGCGCACGGGCGTGCGGGCAAGGAGAGACGACGCCGAGGGGCGGTCGAATCGCGCGTTTGCGCTGTGACCATCGGAAAACCGGCACTGCTGGAACGAACCGGTCGGTCCGCGGGTCTGGAGACGGGGCTTCATGAGCATGGGAGTCCAGGACCTACGAGCCCACCATACCGGTAATCGGACCCAAAAAAAACCGGCCCGTCATGGCTCAGCCCGGGTCGCGAGCCCTGTCCCTCCTCCGGCGCAGCCGAAGCCCCCTCCCCCAACCTCTCCCACGAGAGGACGGGAGACGAGCGCCACCCATGACCAATGGCCTACACCCCCGTCACTCCAAACCCCCTACCCTCGCCGTTCCGTTCCCCGTCTCCGGATCCGCCATGACCCCGCGCCTGAAGCCGCTCGCCCTCGCCCTTTCGATCACCGTCGCCCTGGCCGCCTGCCAGAAGCCCGCCGAGGCGCCGGCCGACACCGCCGCCGCGCCCGAGACGCCCAAGCTCACGATCGACCTGTCGAAAGTCGCGCAGCAGCCGATCTCGCTGCAGGCGGCCGATATCGACACCAGCATCCAGGCCTGCCAGGACTTCAACGGCTTCGTGAACTCGAAATGGCTGGCGGCCAATCCGGTGCCGGGCGACCGCACCACCTGGGGCGCCTTCGCGGCCCTCGGCGAGCGCTCGCTGCAGGTCCAGCACGAACTGGCCAAGGCCGCGGCCGCCGGGACCTGGGAAGCGGGCACGATGGAGCAGAAGGTCGGCGACTTCTTCGCCGCCGGCATGGACGAAGCAAAGATCGAGGCCGCCGGCATCACGCCGATCCAGCCCGACCTGGACCGCATCGCCGCGCTGAAGGCCACGAGTGAAATCCCGGCCTACCTGGGCGAGGCCTATGCCAAGGGCCAGGGCATGCTGTTCGGCTTCTTCGCGATGGCCGACTACAACGACTCGACCACCAACATGGCCTACGCCATCCAGGGCGGCCTGTCCCTGCCCGAGCGGGCCTACTACCTGGAAGACCGCGAGGACTACAAGACCGCGCGCGCCGCCTTCCTCGACCACGTGGCCAAGGTGCTCATCCTCGCCGGCGCCGACGCAGACACCGCCAAGGCCCAGGCCCAGCAGGTGATGGATTTCGAAACCCGCCTGGCCAAGGCCTCGCTGGGCCGCCTCGACCTGCGCGATCCCGCCAAGCGCTACAACCCGGTGGCGCTGGCCGACGCCGACGCCAGCACGCCGAACTTCAGCTGGACCGCCTTCTTCGCCGCGCTCGACGTCGAGGCGCCCAAGACCTTCTCGCTGGCCACGCCGGGCTTCTTCAAGGAGTTCGACGCGATGCTGGCCGAGGTGCCGCTGGAGCAGTGGCAGACCTGGCTGCGCTTCCGCACCATCGACGGTGCCTCGCCCTACCTCAGCAGCGCCTTCGAGCAGGCCAACTACGAGTTCTACCGCAAGACGCTCGGCGGCCAGGCGCAGATGCAGGAGCGCTGGAAGCGCGTGCTGGGTGCGCTGAACGGTTCGATGGGCGAAGGTTTCGGCCAGATCTACGTCGCCCAGGCCTTCCCGCCGGAGTCCAAGGCGAAGATGGAAGTGCTGGTGCAGAACCTGATGGCTTCGCTCAAGGGCCGGCTGGAGAAGCTGGAGTGGATGAGCGCCGAGACCAAGGCCAAGGCGCTGGAGAAGTGGTCCAGCTTCACGCCCAAGATCGGCTACCCGGACAAGTGGCGCGACTGGAGCGGGCTGTCGGTGTCGCGCGACAGCTACGCCGGCAACCTGATGGCCGCCGCGGCGTTCAACATGCGCTACAACCTGGACAAGATCGGCAAGCCGGTGGACCGCAGCGAGTGGGGCATGAGCCCGCAGACGGTGAACGCCTATTACCGCTCCACCGCCAACGAGATCGTGTTCCCGGCGGCGATCCTGCAGCCGCCGTTCTTCGACGCCAACGCCGACGACGCGCTCAACTACGGCGGCATCGGCGCGGTGATCGGACACGAGATGCTGCACGGTTTCGACGACCAGGGCAGCAAGTTCGACGCGGTCGGCAACATGGCCAACTGGTGGACGGAGGAAGACCGGGCCAAGTTCGAGGCCGCCACCAACAAGCTGGCCGACCAGTACAGTGGCTACGAGGCGCTGCCGGGGCTGTTCGTCAACGGCAAGCTGGGCCTGGGCGAGAACATCGCCGACCTGGGCGGCGTGACGGTGGCCTACGATGCGCTGAAGAAGGCGCAGGGCGAGGGTTACACCGATCCGATGATCGACGGCTACACGCAGGACCAGCGTTTCTTCATGAACTGGGCCACGGTGTGGCGCGTGGCCTTCACCGAGGCGCAGCTGAAGCAGCAGATCACGGTCGGTCCGCATTCGCCCGGCATGTTCCGTGCGGTCGGCCCGGCGCAGAACCTGCCCGCCTTCGCCGCCGCCTTCAACTGCAAGGCCGGCGACAAGATGGTGCGCCCGGAGGAAGACCGCGTCGTCATCTGGTAACCCGCGCGCTCTCTGCAAGCCCCGGGCAGTCCGCTGCCCGGGGTTTCTTTCTGCGGCGCCGGCGTGACGCCGGGATCGCTCTTGGCGATTCGGAGCCGGGCTCGTTCTTGGCGATAGGCCGGCGTACGTGAGGTCTTTTTCTGCGGACGCCGTGAATCCATCCATGGAGTCTTCTCGAAAACGTCCCTGTTTTCGAGACCGCAGAAAAAGACCTCACGCACGACGGCCTGCGGACCATCCGGGCCGGGATATCGAACTCTTAGGCTCGCGATAGGTCCCTGACGCGAGCTTTCGTGCCTTCTGGGGGCACGCGCTTATCCCAACGGCTCGTGAAGTTGAGCCGTGGCGACGGCCTGCACACAAGGGGGTCACCGAAGTGGAGGGCAGGATGCCCGCAACGGCCGCTCGTGAGTTGGTCAGGATGACGCTTACGCCCGAGCGGGCGGGGACCCCCTTGTGTGCGGGACGGCGCACGCCGGATCACCCGCCCACGAGCAATGGACCTTCTTGCGCCAAAGGCGCAAGCACGAAGGGTGACGTTCGACCTATGCCGAAGCGGGGCGAAGGGTCCAGAATCGGGCGCCCGCCGCGCTGCCGACGGCCGTTCCCACCTTCCCGAACACGCCCCGCGGGGCCTGGAGCCACACGTGACCCTTCGCTCGATCAAACCCCTGACCCTGGCCCTCGCGGTCACCGTCGCCCTCGCCGCCTGCCAGAAGACCGAAGCCCCGGCCGAAACCGCCGCCGCGCCCGAACCGGCCGCGCCCCTGGTCGACCTGGCCAGCCTGAAGACCCCGGTCATCTCCTTCCAGGCCGCCGACCTCGACCCGAACATCGCCGCCTGCACCGACCTCAACGGCTTCGTCAATGGCAAGTGGCTGGCCGCCAACCCGGTGCCGGCCGACCGCACCACCTGGGGCAGCTTCGAACTGCTGGCCGAACGCTCCCTCGAGATCCAGCAGAAGCTGGTCGAGAACCTGGCCGCCCAGGCCGACGCCACCGGCACCGCCAAGCTGATCGGCGACGTCTGGGCCACCGGCATGGACGAGGCCGCGATCAATGCCGCCGGCCTGGCGCCGATCCAGCCCATCCTGGACCAGATCGCCGCGGTCGATTCCCCGGAAGCCATCGCCGCCCTGCTGCGCAGCAGCTACGCCAAGGGCCAGGGCTATGTGTTCGGCTTCGGCCCGAGCCCCGACTTCAAGAATTCGGCGGTCAACATCGCCTACGCCGGCCAGGCCGGCCTGGGCCTGCCGGACAAGAGCTATTACTTCGACGAAAAACACGCCGCCGTGCGCGAGGCCTACGTCGCCCACATCGCGAACGTGCTCAAGCTCGCCGGCGCCGACGAGGCCACGGCCGCCGCGCAGGCCGCGGACGTGATGGCCTTCGAGACCCGCCTGGCCAAGGTGTCGATGTCCAGCGAGGAACTCTCGCGCGACGTCTCGAAGTACTACAACCCGGTGTCGATCGCCGACGCCGACGCCCTGACCCCGAACTTCAAGTGGTCGACCTTCTTCGAATCGCAGGGCCTGGCGGCGCCGGAGATGTTCTCCCTGGCCCAGCCTGACTTCCACAAGGAAATGAACGCGATGCTGGCCGACGTGCCGGTCGCGACCTGGCAGGCCTACCTGCGCGTGCAGACCATCGACAACGCCGCGCCCTTCCTCGCCGACGCCTTCGCCCAGGAGAACTTCAACTTCTACGGCAAGACCCTGCGCGGCCAGCAGGAGATGCAGCCGCGCTGGAAGCGCGTGCTCAACACCATCAACAACCAGATGGGCGAGGCCCTGGGCCAGGAGTACGTCGAGGTGGCGTTCTCGCCGGAGGCCAAGGCGCGCATGCAGACCCTGGTCGGCAACCTCAGCGAGGCCCTGAAGGCGCGCATCGAGGGCCTGGAGTGGATGGGCGACGACACCAAGGCCAAGGCGCTCGAGAAGTGGGCGGCCTTCACCCCGAAGATCGGCTACCCCGACAAGTGGCGCGACTGGAGCGGCCTGCAGACCGGCCGCGACAGCTACATCGCCAACCTGATGGCCACCAGCGAGTTCAACTACAAGTTCAACCTGGCCAAGATCGGCCAGCCGGTCGACAAGACCGAGTGGCAGATGAGCCCGCAGACGGTGAACGCCTACTACAACCCGCTGGCCAACGAGATCGTGTTCCCGGCCGCGATCCTGCAGCCGCCGTTCTTCGACCTCGAAGCCGACGACGCGCTGAACTACGGCGGCATCGGCGCGGTGATCGGCCACGAGATGATCCACGGCTACGACGACCAGGGCAGCCGCTTCGACGCCAAGGGCAACTTCGAGAACTGGTGGAGCGACCAGGACATGTCCGGCTTCCAGGAGCGTACCGGCAAGCTGGTGGCGCAGTTCGACGCCTACGAGTCCATCGACGGCCTGCACGTGAACGGCAAGCTGACCCTGGGCGAGAACATCGCCGACCTGGGCGGCCTGGCGGTGGCCTACGACGCCCTGCAGCGCGAGCTGCAGACCAAGAAGGTCGCCGAGATCGACGGCTACGGCCAGGACCAGCGCTTCTTCATGAACTGGGCCACCGTCTGGCGCCGCAACTTCAAGCCCGAGGAGCTGAAGGTGCGCCTGCAGACCGACCCGCACGCGCCGGCCAACTTCCGCGCCATCGGCGCGCCCTCGAACCTGCCGGCCTTCGCCGCCGCCTTCAACTGCAAGGCCGGCGACGCGATGGTGCGTCCGGACGAGGCCAAGGTCGCCATCTGGTAAGCCCGGTTCGACGACGCTGATCTTGGGAATGGCCCGGGCTCGCCCGGGCCATTTCTTTTGGGGCCGGCGGCGGCGGGGCGTTAGAATCCCCTCCCCCCTCGTGGAGCCTGCGATGTCCTCCCGCCTGAAGCCCCTGCTCCTGTCCCCCCTGCTCGGCAGCCTGCTGCTGACCCTGGCCGCCGCGCCTGCGGCCGCCCAGCGCGCCCCGGCCGTGCCCCAGGCCTGCGCCGATTTTTATACCCACACCAATGCCGCCTGGCTGCGGGCCAATCCGCTGCCGGGCAATGCCGACCATCTCAGCCGCTGGGACCAGCTGATCGCCCTGGGCCGCAGTCAGCGCGACCAGGTGCTGGCCGCCACCACGGCCCCGGCCGGCGCCACCGTGTCGGTGCGCCTGGCCGACCTGTTCGCCAGCGCCGAAAACGAGGCCGCGATCGAAGCCGCGGGCATCCGCCCGATCGAGCCGCTGCTGGCCATCGTCAACCGGATCAAGCGCCCCAAGGACGTCGCCAAGGCCATCGCCAGCCTGCACGCCGCCGGCATGCCGGTGCTGGTGGACCTTCAGGTGCTGCGCGACAGCTCCGGCAAGCCCTATGCCCAGGTCGGCCCGGGCGGCATGGGCCTGCCCGACCCCGGCTTCTACGGCAGCACCGACCCGCTGGTGCAGCCGGTCGAGGCCAAGTACCAGGCCGCCGTTTCCGAATGGCTGCGCCTGACCGGCACGCCCCAGGGCAAGCTGGCCGCCGAAACCGCCGCCGTCATGCAGATCGAGCGCGACCTGGCGAAGTCGGTGCTGGCCGCCGCGCCCTTCCAGGTGATGGCGACCAAGGATGCGGCCAAGGTCGCCGGCGCGCTCGACCTGGAAGCGGTGCTCGCCGCCCACGGCCTGAAGGCGACCCAGGTGGCCATGACCGGTCCCGGCTTCTTCCAGGCTCTGAACCAACACCTGGCCAAGACCAAGGCCGACCAGTGGAAGGCCTACCTGCGCGCGCAGATCGCCCGCGACATGGCGCCGACCCTGGGCAAGGCCTTCCACGGCCCCTGGGCCGACCTGTACGAAGTGACCCTGGCCGGCCAGCCGGCGCCGACCCCGCGCGCCACCCGCGCGCGTTGGGTGCTGGAGGCCCGCGTGCCGGAGTTCCTGGACGCCGCCTACACCCAGCGTTTCCTGCCGGTGCCGCGCCAGCAGCGCGCGCAGGCGATCGCCGCGGCCGTGAAGGCCAGCGCGCTGGCCGCGGTCGAACGCTCGACCTGGCTCAGCGCCGCGGGCAAGGCCACGGCCCGCCAGCGCCTGGAGGCCATGCAGGTGCAGGTCGGAAGCGAGGTGCCCGACAACGTGTTCGACGACCTCCGGTTCTCCCGCGACGACCTCGCCGGCAACGTCCTGAACCTGCGCCGCTGGCTGATGAAATACGCCCTGGTGCGCGCCCGTTTCGCCTGGCCCGCCGAGCAGTGGCAACCGCTGGTGGTCTGGCTGCCGCAGGAAAACCGCCTGCTCGTCACCGCGGCCACCCTGCAGCCGCCGCTGCTGGACGACGGCGGCAGCGCGGCCGACTTCGGCGGGCTCGGCGCCCTGGTGGGCCAGCAGATGAGCCTGGCGCTGCAGGCCTGGACCGGCGCCGATGCCGCGGCCTGGAACACGCGCACCCAACCGCTGGTCGCGCAATACAACGCCTACTCCGCCACCGGCGGCGCCACCCGCGTCAACGGCACCCGCAGCCACGCCCAGAACCAGGCCGACCTGGCCGGGCTGGAGCTGGCCTGGGATGCGCTCAACGCCCAGGGCAAGCCGGACGCGAATGCGTCGAAGGCCTTCTTCACCGGCTGGGCCACGCTTTGGGCGCGCCAGGACAAGGCCACCGCGCTGGCGGCGGCCCAGGCCAGCAGCGACCATGCGCCGTCGAAATGGCGCGTCAACGGCCCGCTGGCCAACCTGCCCGCCTTCGGCCAGGCCTTCGGCTGCCGCGCCGGCAGCGCCATGCAGCGCCCGGCCAAGCAGCAGGTCGCCCTGTGGCGTTGACGTGAATCCGTTCGCCCCCGGCCAGCGCTGGTTCTCCAGCGCCGAACCCGAACTCGGCCTGGGCACGGTGCTGCGCCTGGCCGGCCGCCAGGTGCAGATCGTCTTCACCGGTACCGGCGTGGTGCGCATGTACGCGCTGGGCTCGGCGCCGCTGCTGCGCGCGGTGTTCCGGCCCGGCGAGCGGGTGCGCATCGGCGGCCAGGACAAGACGGTCGAGCGCGCCGAGCTGCAGGACGCGCTGATCCACTACACCTGCGACGGCCAGGTCCACGCCGAGGGCGAGCTGGATGCGGAGCAGCCGGTGTCGCAGGCCGACTCGCGCCTGCTTTCGGGCCGCGTGGACCGCAACGACCAGTTCGAGTTCCGGCGCGAGTGCCTGCAGCGCCGCGCCGAGGCGCGCGCGCATCCGGGCTGGGGCGTGCTGGGCGCGCGCATCGACCTGATCCCGCACCAGCTGCGCGTGGCCGGCATGGCCGCGCAGCGCCGGCCGCCGCGCCTGCTGCTGGCCGACGAAGTGGGCCTGGGCAAGACCATCGAGGCCTGCCTGATCGCCGCCCAGCAGCTGGCCACCGGCCGCGCCCGGCGCGTGCTGGTGCTGGTGCCGGAAAGCCTGGTGAACCAGTGGTTCGTCGAACTGCTGCGCCGCTTCAACCTGCCCTTCGCGATCTACGACGAGGAGCGCTGTGAGTCGCTGGAGCTGACCGAACCCAAGGCCAATCCCTTCGAGGACGAACAGTGCGTCATCGCCTCGGTGGACTGGCTGTCCAGCCATGAAAAACGCGCGCGCCAGGCCCTGGCCGCCGGCTGGGACCTGCTGCTGGTGGACGAGGCGCACCACCTGGTCTGGACGCCGGAATTCTCCAGCCCCGGCTATGCGCTGGTCGAAGCGCTGGCGCTGCGCACGCCAGGCCTGCTGCTGCTGACCGCGACGCCGGAGCAACTGGGCCTGGGCGGCCACTTCGCCCGTCTGCGCCTGCTCGACCCGGCGCGTTACACCGACCTGGACGGTTTCCGCGCCGAGGCGCGCGGCTATCTCGAACTCTCCGCCCTGGCCGAGCGCCTGCTCGACGGCCAGGCGCTCACCACCGGCGACATGCAGCGGCTGGCCGCGCTGTTCCCGGACGAAGGCGACGAACTGGCGCGGCGGCTGGGCCGCATCGCCGGCGGCGACGCCGCCGAACGGAACGCCCTGCTGGCCGACCTGGTCGACCGCCACGGCACCGGCCGCGTGATGGTGCGCAACCGCCGCGCCGCGGTCGGCGGTTTCCCGCGCCGGCTGCCGCAGGTCACCCCGCTGCCGGAACCGGACGAGCCCACCGTGCTCGGCCGCCTGCGCGCCGAGTTCGCCCACGACATCGGCGAAACCGACGACGAGCCCGCCCACGACTACGCACGCGACCCGCGCACCGACTGGCTGCTCGGCATCCTCGATGCCGTCGCGCCGGCCAAGGTGCTGCTGCTGTGCCGGTCGCGCGCGAAGGTGCAGGCGCTGGAGGAGGCCCTGCGCCTTCGCAGCGGCCTGCAGGTCGCGCGTTTCCACGAAGACATGAACCTGCTGCAGCGCGACCGCAACGCCGCGTTTTTCGCCGACCCCGAGGGCGCGCGCCTGCTGATCGCCAGCGAGATCGGCGCCGAAGGCCGCAACTTCCAGTTCGCCCAGCACCTGGTGATGTGGGACCTGCCGCTGCACCCGGACATGCTGGAGCAGCGCATCGGCCGGCTGGACCGCATCGGCCAGCGCGGCGACGTGGTGATCCACGCCGCGGCCGTGCCCGGCAGCGCGCAGGAAGTGCTGCTGCGCTGGGTGCACGAGGGCCTGGATGCGTTCCGCGGCGTGCTGGCCGACGGGCGCGAGCTGCTGCGCAGCTTTGGCGCCGAACTGCTGCAGCTGGCGGCCCAGGATGCGGACGCGCGCGAACCGGCGCTGACCGAGCTGATCGGACGCAGCCGGGAAAAACACGCCGAGCTGGCGCGCATCGTCGCCGAGGGCCGCGACCGCCTGCTAGAGCTCGGCAGCCGCGGCGCCGAGGGCGGCGAGCTGCTGGCCGCGCTGCAGGAAGACGACCGCCACGCGCCGATGGACGACCACGCGCTGCGCCTGCTCGAGGCTTTCGGCGTGCACCACGAGCCGCTCGGCGCGAACCTCTGGCTGCTGGATCCCGAACACGTCACCGTCGACGGCTTCGAGGAGTTCAAGAACGGCCCTCGCACCGCCACCTTCGACCGCGCCACGGCCCTGGCCCGCGACGACCTGCTCTACCTGCGCGCCGACCACCCGCTGCTGCTGTCGGCCGGCGAACTGCTGCTGTCGGGCGAAACCGGCAACGCCGCCTTCCTGGTCGACGACAGCCTGCCGCCGCGCACCGTGGTGCTGGAGGCGGTGAACGTGCTCGAGTGCGTGGCGCCGCCCGGCCTGGACATCGAACGCTACCTGCCGCCGGCGCCGCTGAGCGTGGCGGTGGATACGCGCCTGCAGGTGCGACCCGACTTCGCGCCGGGCGAACGCGCCCGCCTGCGCGCCGGCGACCGCGTGTTCGACCTCTCGCCCCAGCGCAAGATCCTCGCCGCGCTGGTGCCACCGATGCTCGAGCGCGCCCGCGAGGAAACCCAGGCCGTGGCCCAGGCCCGCATCGCCGAAGCGGTCGCAAAGGCCGACACCCTGCTGTCGAACGAAGCGCAGCGCCTGCGCGCCCTGGCCCGGGTCAATCCGGCCGTGCGCACGGAGGAGATCGCGGCGCTGGAGAAGGAGCGCGAAACCCTGCTCGCCCTGCTGCCCACCGCCCGCCCGCGCCTGGACAGCCTGCGCCTGGTGGCGAGCACCGACTTCCTGCAGCTGCGGCGCTAGCGCACGCTCACCGCACCAGCCGCGGCCCGCGCGGGCGGAACGGCGGCTGGCCGCGCCAGTAGCGGATCATCAGCCAGCCGAACAGCATGCCGCCCAGGTGGGCGAAGTGGGCGATGCCGGATTGGGTGTTGAACACGCCCAGCAGCAGTTCGATCGCGCCGAACACGATGACGAAGGTGCGCGCCTTCATCGGGATCGGCGGGATCAGCAGCATCAGCTGGCGGTTGGGGAACAGCATGCCGTAGGCCAGCAGCAGTCCGAACACGCCGCCCGACGCGCCCACCGTGGGATAGATGCCCTGCCCCGTGATGCCGGAGGTCACCACCAGCAGCTGGATCAGGCCGGCGCCGGCGACGCAGACCAGGTAATAGGTGAGGAAGCGGTTGCTGCCCCAGGTCTGCTCCAGCGAGGAGCCGAACATGTACAGCGCCAGCCCGTTGAAGAACAGGTGGCCGAAGCTGCCGTGCAGGAAGCCGTAGGTGAGGATCTGCCAGGGCAGGAAGCCGACGCTGACCGGCGAACCGTCCTCGGCGAAGCCGGCCGGGTACTCGCCCAGCGGCCAGAGCATGAAGTAGTGCAGATATTGCGGGCTGATCACCTGCTGCAGCAGGAAACCGATGCCGATGGCCCAGAGCAGGGCGGTGGTGGCCGGGGGCAGTCGCATGCGGGAAGGCTCGTGCGGAACGTGGCCTTATCATAGCCGCATGGCCCCCGCCCCCACCTTCCCGCCCGACGCCGCCACGCTCGACGACCTGGCCACACGCCTGCGTGATGGCGACTGGACCGTGCTCGAGCTGTCGCCGGCCGATCCGCTGCTGCTGGCCGCCGGCGCCGAAGCCCGCGGACACGCCGATGCAGCCCGCCTGCACCCCGCCGCCACCGGCCGTGCGGACGACCGCCGCTTCGCCGGGCTGCGCGGCGACTCGACGCTGTGGCTGGACGACCCGGCCTGTGGCCCGGCCGCGCGCGACCTGCTGGCGGCGCTGGATGCGCTGCGCGGCGAACTCAACCGCCGCCTGCTGCTGGGCCTGGACTCGGTCGAGGCGCACTTCGCGCACTACCCGCCGGGCGCCGGCTACGCGCGCCACCGGGACCGCTTCCGCAGCGACGACGCGCGCGTGCTGTCGATGGTGGTCTACCTCAACCCGGACTGGCCCGAGGAGGCCGGCGGCGCGCTGCGCCTGCACCTGCCCGAAGGTCCGCACGATGTCCCGCCGCGGCTGGGCACGGTCGCGATCTTCCTCAGCGAAACGATCGAACACGAAGTGCTGCCGGCGCGGCAGCCGCGCTTCAGCGTCGCCGCCTGGTTCCGGCAGCGGCCACGTTCCGGCTAGCCTTCGGAGCGGGTTCCGGCGGCGCCCACAGCATCTGGTCCAGCGTCGCCGCCGCACGCTGCCCGCGCACCCTGCCCGCCTCGATCCGCACGCCCTCGGCGCGCAGCCGCTGCACTTGCTCGTCGTAGCCGGCCGAGCCTTGGGGAAAGGCGACCCGGCCGTCGGAGCGCAGCACGCGATGCCAGGGCAGGCCCGGTTCGTCGCCTGCGGAAAGCACGCGCGCCACCAGCCGGGCCCGGCCCGGCAGGCCGGCGCGGCGGGCGATTTCGCCGTAACCGGCGACCTGCCCGCGCGGGACCGCCCGCACCGCGGCCAGGATCAGGCGGCGGCTGCGCTGGGCTTCGGTCTCGTCCTTGGGGTTTGCCGGCATGGGGTTTAGGATACCCCTCCCGAACGGAATCGATCCCGCCATGCAGAACTTCGAACAGATCCGCGGCCACCTCCAGGGCAAGTACAAGCTCACCACCAGCGAGCCCTACCTGGTCTGCGTGCAGCTGTCGCTGGCCCAGGGCCGGCGGCACCAGAGCATCTTCCTGTCGGAACTGGTGGGCGACGACGGACGCGAATACCTGCGCGTGAACACCGTGCTGGCGCCGATGACCGGCATCGACGCGCGGCGCATGCTGGCCTTCAACTGGCAGAGCCGCGTGGGCTACCTCGCCATCGGCGAGCTCGACTCGGTGCCCTACCTGCAGCTGTGCGAGAACCGCCCGTACGACACCCTCACGGCCTCCGAGCTCGACCGCCTGGTGCTGGAGATCGGCGGCCTGGGCGACCAGATGGAGCGCATGCTCTCCGCCGGCGGTGACCTGCTGTAACCGATCAGTTCCAGCCGAGGGCCATCAGGGCCTTGAGCATCAGCCAGGCCAGGCCGCCGGCGGCGGGGATGGTCAGGATCCAGGCCCAGACGATCTTCTGGATCACCGTCCACTGCAGCGCGCGTGGGTTCTTGGCCACGCCCACGCCCATGATCGCGGTCGAGATGCTGTGCGTCGTGGACACCGGCATGCCGAAGTGCGCGGCCAGGGTCAGGATGGTGGCCGAGCTGGTTTCCGCCGCGAAGCCGTGGATCGGATGCAGCTTCACCATCTTGTGGCCCAGGGTCTTGATGATGCGCCAGCCGCCTGCGGCGGTGCCCGCGGCCATCACGATGGCGCAGGTGACCACGATCCAGGTCTCGATGCCGTCGCTGTCGCCCGGGTGCATGAAGGCCAGCCAGGACGGCAGGTTGTCGAGCGTGCCCGCCGACTCCGCGCCAATCAGGGCCAGGGCGATGATGCCCATGGTCTTCTGCGCGTCGTTGGTGCCGTGGGCGAAGCCCATGTAGGCGGCCGAGACGATCTGGGCCTTGCCGAACAGCGCGTTCACCCAGCGCGGGCGCGAGATGCGCGCGATCCAGCCGCCGGCGCCGTTCATCGCGCTGATGATGGCCATCAGCGCGCCCATCATCACCAGGCCCAGGGTGAAGCCGGCCAGCGGCGAGCTGATCATCGGCACCACGACCTTCCAGAAGATGCCCTGGTTCTTGGTCCAGTGCTCGGCCTCGCGGGCCCAGATCAGCGCGTCGAAGCTGTTGTCGGCCGCGGCCAGCGCGGCGCCGCAGAGGCCGCCGATCAGGGCGTGGCTGGACGAGGACGGCAGGCCGAACCACCAGGTGATCAGGTTCCAGATGATGCCGCCCGACAGCGCGCAGATGATCAGCTGCGAGGTGACGGTGACCACCTGGTCGTCGATCAGGCCCGAGGAGATGGTCTTGGCCACCGCCGTGCCGGCCAGGGCGCCGATCAGGTTCATGCCCGCGGCCAGCATCACCGCCTGGGTCGGGGTGAGCACCTTGGTCGCGACCACCGTGGCGATCGAGTTGGCCGTGTCGTGGAAACCGTTGATGTACTCGAACACCAGCGCCGTCAGCACGACGACGAGCACGAGGGTCAGGGCGAGGGTCATGGCGTCAGGCGTTCTTCAGCACCACGCCATAGATCACGTTGCCGGCGTCGCGGCAGCGGTCGATGGCCTTCTCCAGGATCTCGAACAGGTCCTTGAGGATCAGGTAGCGCATCGGATCCTTCTCGTTGGTGTAGGTGTCGCGGTAGAGCTCCAGGATCAGGCGGTCGGCCTCGGCTTCGATGGCCTGCAGCTTGTCGTTCAGGCCCTTGGTGGTCTCCAGGTTCATGCCCTTGCGCAGCAGGCCGACCATCTCTTCCAGCACCGCGCAGGCGCGCTCGAGCATCGCGGCGCGGGCGATGAAGTCGACGTCGCCGATGCGCTCGCTGGCCAGGGTGTAGCGTTCGGCGAACTTCTCGACCACCTTCGGGATCTTGTACAGCGCGTTCGACAGCGCCTCGATGTCCTCGCGCTCCAGCGCGGTTACGAAGGTGTTCACCAGTTCCTGGCTGATCTCGGCGGCCAGGCCCTTCTCGCGCTGGCGGGCCAGCTTGAACTTCTCGAGCGAACGCTGGGCCGGCGGCGTGGCCAGCAGCTCGCCCAGGGCGCGGGCGCTTTCGCGGGCGGCGGCGGCGCTGGATTCCAGCAGGCCGTAGAACTTGTCGCCCTTGCCGAAGATGGTCTGGAGGGAAAACATGCGGGACCCCGTGTCTGGCCGGGAACCGCCCGGCCCAAATGTGGCGGTAATGTTACAACGCCCGCCCGCCCGCAGGCTCCTCCGGCGCCGTCGCGGACCGTGACCGGCGGGCTGAAACACGCCGGAAACACCCCTGAAACCCGGCTCCGCGGGCCGCGCGGGCGCCGTTCCGGGTCGGTCCGCTGGCCGGCCTGTGGCATAGTGCCGGCTCGCCCATCCCCTGATTCGGAAGACTTTGCCGGCCCGTCCGGCGGCCCATGACCCTCGAACTCGCCCTGGTCCTGCTCCTGATCCTCTGCAACGGCTTCTTCGCCCTGTCGGAGATGTCCGTCGTCACCTCCCGCAAGCCCAAGCTGCGGCAGATGGCCCAGGAAAGCCGCCGCGCCAAGACCGCGCTGGAGCTGGCCGAACACCCCGAACGGTTCCTGTCCACCGTGCAGGTCGGCATCACGTCCATCGGCATCCTGACCGGCGTGTTCGGCGGCGAGAGCCTGGGCAACCGCGTGGCCGAGCTGATCGCGCCCCTGGGCCTGGACGAGGACTGGACCCAGGGCCTCGGCACCGGCGTGGCGGTCACCCTGATCACCTACTTCAGCATCATCATCGGCGAGCTGGTGCCCAAGCGCATCGCCCTGCTGGCGCCCGAGCGCATCGCCAGCGTGGTGGCGATGCCGATGAACGCCATCTCCTGGATCACCACCCCCTTCGTCTACCTGCTCTCGCTCAGCACCCGCACGCTGATGCGCGTACTGGGCCTGAACCGCGGCAACGACAACCAGGTGACCGAAGAAGAGATCCGCCTGCTGGTGGCCGAAAGCCACGAGCAGGGCGTCATCGACGCCGACGAGCGCAACATGATCAACCGGGTGCTGCGCCTGGGCGACCGCAGCAGCGCCGGCCTGATGACCCCGCGCACGCGCATCGTCTGGCTGGACGCCGCCGCCGACGTCGAGGAGAACCTGGCGATCATGCGTGAGACGCCCTACGCGCGTTACCCGGTCTACCGCGGCGGCGACACCGAGGTGCTGGGCGTGCTGGAGGTGAAGTCGCTCACCGGCCTGATCGGCAGCAGCGGCGGCGGCAAACCCGACCTGTTCCGCGAACTGCGCCCGGCCCTGTTCGTGTCCGAATCCACCCACGCCCTGAAGCTGCTGGAGATATTCCGCGAGGAGCAGCAGACCCTGGCCCTGGTGGTGGACGAATACGGCGACATCCAGGGCATGGTCTCGGCCAACGACCTGCTCGACGCGGTGCTGGGCCGGGTGCAGGCCAGCGAGGCCAGCGAGAACGAGGCCCTGGTGGTGACCCGCGCCGACGGCTCCTTCCTGGTCGACGGCCGCCTGTCGAGCGAGGAGCTGCGCGAGCTGCTCTCGCTCAACACCCTGCCCGGCGAGGAGGAGCACGACTTCCACACCGCCGCCGGCCTGGTGATCGCGCGCTTCGGCCGCATCCCGCACGCGGGCGAACACTTCGACTGGCAGGGCTGGCGGCTGGAGGTCGTCGACCTGGACGGCGCCCGCATCGACAAACTGCTGATCGCCCGCCTGCCCAGCCCGGCGGACGACGATGGGGTTTAGGGCGGATAAAGGCGCCGCCTTCCAGACTCGCCGGCCATGAGTCCCGAGATCAGCACCCGCGCCCTGCTCGACACCCTGGCCGAGGGCGCGGGCGGCGGATCGCTGACGCTCGGCGGCCTGCTCGACCAGTTCCGCGAGCGCGCCTTCGGAGTGTTCCTGCTGGTGTCCCTGCTGCCGGCCTTCGTGCCGCTGCCGGTCGGCGCCGGCGCGATCAGCGGCCCGCTGGTCAGCTTGATCGGCCTGCAGTTCCTGGCCCTGGTCGCGCATCCCTGGGTGCCGAAGTTCGTCGCCCGACGCGAACTCTCGCGCGAGGGCGTGGCGAAATTCCGCAACCGCACCCAGCGACTGCTGGGCTGGATCGAGAAGGTCAGCCGGCCGCGCAACGAAGTCCTGATCGACCATCCGGCGGCCCGCACCTTCACCGGCCTGCTGCTGGTGCTGCTGGGCGCGCTGCTGGCGCTGCCGCTGCCGGCGACCAACTACCCCTTCGGCCTGATCCTGCTGGCCTATGCGATCGCGCTGATCGAACGCGACGGCCGGCTGATGGCCATCGCCTGGGTGCTGGGCGTGGCCGAGATCGCCACCATGGCCCTGTTCTCCGGCCAGATCGCCGGCTGGGTGGCCAAGCTCTTCAGCTGACCTCGCGGAAGCTGCGCTGGATGTCCTCGGCCGTCATCGGCCGGCCCAGCCAGAAGCCCTGGCCCTGGTCGCAGCCGCGTTCGCGCAGCACCGCGTACTGGCCCTCGGCCTCGATGCCCTCGGCGACCACGGTGATGCCCAGCGAATGCGCCATCGCGATGATCGCGGAGGTGAGCGCCAGGTCGTCGGGGTCGCGCAGCACGTCGGCCACGAAACTGCGGTCGATCTTCACGCCGTCCACCGGTACCCGGCGCAGGTGGCTCAGGCCCGAGAAACCGGTGCCGAAATCGTCCAGCCACACCTTCACGCCGGTCGCGCGCAGGCGCGACAGCAGCGCGCTGGCCTGCACCTCGTCGCCCAGCACGGCGGTTTCGGTCAGCTCCAGGTGCAGCTGTTTCGCCAGCGTGCCGGTGGCGGCGAGCGCGCTCGCCACCACGTCGGGCAGGTCGCCGGTGCGCAGCTGACGCGGCGAGATGTTCACCGACACGAAGGGGCGTTCGCCGCCCGGTGGCGTCCAGGTGGCGGCGTCCTTGCAGGCCTGCACCAGTACGTGCCGGCCCAGGGATTCGATCAGCCCGCTCTGCTCGGCCACCTCGATGAAGACCGAGGGCGGCACCACGCCCAGGCGCGGATGGTTCCAGCGGCACAGCGCCTCGGCGCCCATCAGGCGGCCGTCGGCCAGCCGGTAGATCGGCTGGTAGTGCAGGCTCAGTTCGCCGCGGTCCCAGGCGCCGCGCAGTTCCTCCTCCAGCTGCACGCGGCGCTCGACCGCCTGGTCCATGGCCTTGCTGTAGAAGCGGTAGCAGCCCTTGCCGGCGACCTTGGCCTGGTACATCGCGATGTCGGCGTTCTTGAGCAGCTGGCCGGCGCTGGCGGCGTCGAAGGGGAACAGGGTGATGCCGACCGACGCGCCGAGGAACACCTGGCGCCCGCGCAGCACCAGCGGCCGCTGGATCTCCTCGATCAGGGTCTCGGCCAGCCGGCCGGAGCTGGTGCGGATGTCCTCGGCCATGAACAGCACGATGAACTCGTCGCCACCGAATCGCGCGATCTCGCTGCCCATCCCGTCCAGGCGCTCCACCGCCATCCGGATGCGCATCGACAGCTGGCCCAGCACCTCGTCGCCGGCCTCGTGGCCGAGGGTGTCGTTGACGCGCTTGAAGTCGTCCAGGTCGACGAACAGCAGGGCCAGTTCGCCGCTGCTGGCCTGCAGGGTCATCAGGCGCTCGTCCAGCGCCTCGCGGAAGGCCAGGCGGTTGCTCAGGCCGGTCAGCGAGTCGGTGTAGGCCATGCGGCGGATGTCGCGGTCGTGGCGCGCCACCGATTCGCTCATGCGCGAAAACGCGCGCACCAGCTCGCCGATCTCGTCCTGCCGGTCCGAATGCAGGCGCACGTCGGCGTAGCGGCCCTGCTCGATCCGCGCGGCGGCCACGGCCAGGCCGGAGATCGGCTGGACGATGCGCCGCTGCAGCAGCACCATCGCGCCGATCGCGATCGCCACCAGGGCGGCCAGCAGGGCCAGCAGCCAGGCCAGGTGTTCGTTGCTGGCGGCCTGCAGGCGTTCGCCCAGCGGACCGAGCATCTCGACCTCGCGCCGGTTGGCGTTGTCGCGCGACAGGCCGACGCGCACGCCGCCGATGCGCTGATCGCCGATGCGGATAGGGCTGGCGACGTCGAGCAGTTTCTCGCTCCACTGCCCGTGCACGCCCTGGGCGTTGAGCGCCTCGTAGGCCATCGGGTCGGACATCGGCTGGCCGAAGGCCGGGATGTCGCCGGAGCCGTCGTGCACCACCTGGCCGTTGGCGTCGTGGATGACCACGTAGACCACGTCGGGCTGGCGCAGGGTGGCGCGCGCGAGTTCGCCCAGCTTGGCCAGGTCGAGGTAATACAGGGGATTGGTGGCGGCGTCGGCGAGCTGGCTCGACAGGGTCTGGCCGCGGCTCAGCAGGCCCTCGCGCGCCAGTTCGCGCATCGCCCCGGCGCTGAGTTCGCGCACGTCGGCGTTGCTGCGCTTCTCGTGCCACCACAGCGCCGCGAACAGCCCGACGACCACGCCCAGCACCGCCGCCATCAGCAGCAGCAGTTCCCCGCGCAGGCCCAGGCGGAAAGGCAGCCTCATTCCAGCGCCTCGCGCACGTCGCGCGCGCCCCGGCGCAGCTGCTCCAGCCGCGCCTGGGTGGCCGCGTCGGCCTCGTAGAAACCGGTGGTGCGGAAGAACTGCCGCAGCGCATCGCGCGCCTGCGGGTCGTTGCTGGCGCCCAGCAGCACCTGCTTCAGGCGCTCGGCGACCGCAGGCGGCATGCCGCCGCTGACCAGCTCCATCGCGCGCGGCACCGGCTCGGTGGTGTGGATCACCACCAGGTCGCGGCGGAAGGCTTCGGACACGCGCTGCAGCGAGGCCCAGTCCTGGTCGCTGAAACCGCCGGCGTCCACCAGCTCCTTGTGCACCCAGGCCGCCAGGTTCGCATCGGTGTTGGCGAACACGTAGCCGACGCTGCCGGCATCGGCATCCTCCAGCGGCGACACCATCAGGCTCATCGGCAGCCGCTGTTCGCGCAGGGCCATGGCCGGCACCAGGTAGGCGCTGGTCGAGGACGGCGACTGGAAGGCGATGGTCTTGCCCAGCAGCTGGGGCAGGCTGGTGATGCCGCTGTCGCGCCGGGTGAAGATGACGCTGCGGTATTCGCGGGCGCCGCTGCGTTCGGTCAGCAGCAGGGGCCGGGCGCCGGCGCGGTCGGCCAGCAGCAGGCCGGTGCCGGGGGTCTCGGTGACCCAGTCGACCTTGCCGCGGCGCAGGTAGCTCATCATCTGCTGCGGGTCGCGGGCCATCAGCACCCGGCCCTCGGTGATGCCGACCGACTTCATGCGCGGCACCACGTAGTCGAGCAGCGGCTGCAGCTGCTCGTAGTGGCGGCGCGGGTCGTCGCTGATGCGGCCCAGCACCAGCACGCCGTCGGCGGCCTGGGCCAGGCCGGCGGCCAGGAAAAACAGGAGGAAGCTCAGACGTCGCAAACCGCCGGGTACTGCGCTGGGAAACGTTGACGTCACAGAAGGCTCGGGGGCGGCTTGGATCAGGCCGGCCTACTGTATGCGCCCCGCCCCGGCGGCGCTAGGCTCCTCCACCCCGGGCCAGGCGCGCCATGCGCTGGGCCTCGGACAGGATGCCGCGCAGGATCTTCACCTCGCGGCTGTCGAGCCCGGCCCGCAGGTAGAGGCGCCGCAGGCGCGCCATCACCATCTCCGGGGCCCGGCCCTTGTGGAAGTCGATGTCGTCCAGGGCTTGGGCCAGGTGGCCGAAATAGCGCTCCAGTTCGTCCACGGTCGCCGGGGGCTCCTGGTCCGGCGGCGGCATGGGCCGGCCGGAGGGCAGCCCGCCGGGGGCCGCCGCCAGGGTCGCCAGCCGCAGTTCGTAGGACAGCACCTGCACCGCCGCGGCCAGGTTGAGCGAGCTGAAGTCCGGGTTGGTCGGAATGCCCACCGAGGCGTGGCAGCGCTGCAGCTCCTCGTTCTCCAGCCCGGTGCGCTCGCGGCCGAACAGCAGGGCCACGGGGCCGCGCGCGGCGGCCTCGACCAGCTGGCGGGCGGCCTCGCCGGGCGTCATCTCGGGCAGGGGCACGTGCCGGCGCCGGGCGCTGGTGCCCAGCACGAAATGGCAGCCGGCCAGGGCCGCGTCCAGGTCGGCATGCACCGGCGCGGCGGCCAGCAGGTCGTCGGCGCCGGCGGCCAGCGCGATGGCCTCCGGGTCCGGGAAACGCTCGGGCGCGACCAGGTGCAGGGCGCTCAGGCCCATGGTCTTCATGGCCCGGGCGGCCGAGCCGATGTTGCCCGGATGCTGGGTGCCGACGAGCACGATTCGAAGGTTCGTAAGGGTATTCATGGGGTTCTAGAGGCCTGGCTCGGGCCAACCTGCTATCCTTTGCGCCGCGCCGGCTCGACCGGCCCCTTGTTCTTCACACAATCCAGCGGTCATCGGACGGGATCCATGCAAAAACCTGTCGTCAACGTCATGGTCAAGGCGGCCCGTTCGGCCGGCAACCTGATCCTTCGGCACATGGGCAAGCTAGACGCCCTGAACGTCTTCGAGAAGTCGAAGCAGGACTACGCCAGCGAGGTCGATTCCCAGGCCGAGGCGGAGATCATACGCGAGCTGCGCCGCGCCTTCCCCGACTACGCCGTGCTCGGCGAGGAATCGGGCGCCATGGGCTCGGGCCGCTACACCTTCGTCATCGATCCGCTGGACGGCACCTCGAATTTCCTCCGGGGCCTGCCGCACTTCTGCGTGTCGATCGCGCTGTGCGAGGGCGGCGAGCCGATCCATGGGGTGATCTTCGATCCGCTGCGCAACGAGCTGTTCACCGCTTCGCGCGGTGCCGGCGCGGTGCTCAACGACAAGAAGATCCGGGTGGCCGAGCGCAAGGACCTGGGCGGGGCGCTGCTGATCACCGGTTTCCCGCCGCGCGAGCGGGCGCGGGTGCCGGCCCAGCTCGAGTGCATCAACAAGCTGCTGCTCGAGGCCGAGGACATCCGGCGCACGGGTTCGGCGGCGCTGGACCTGGCCTACGTGGCCTGCGGTCGTGCCGACGCCTACTTCGAAGCCGGGGTGAAGCCCTGGGACATCGCCGCGGGCCTGCTGCTGGTCCGCGAGGCCGGCGGCCGGGTCTGCGATTTCCGCGGCGGTGGCGACAAGCTGCTGATGTCGGGGCAGATCGTCGCGGGCAACCTCAAGATCAGCGATTCGCTGCAGAAGGCGATCGTCTCGTCCAACTACGCGGCGGCGTTCTCGGTCTGACTTCATCGCTCCGAAGCTGTTTCGGGAAAGCCGCCTCAGGGCGGCTTTTTCATGCTCGCGGCCTGGGAGTCCGGCGCCGGCAAGCACCGGGGAAGCGAAGGTCTCTTTTCGCTCAGTGAAGCCCTTTATTTCGCGAAAAGAGACCTTCGCTTCCCCGGCACTTCCGGTGCGGGTCGTCCGGATTGCTGATTGGAGTTCCTGAGCGGCATCGGCGTTTTGCTTGCGCGTACACTTCGCGGGCTTCCGCATGCGGAATCTTTCCTGCGCCTTGTCGTTTGCTAAAACGCGCGCTCCCCTTGTCGGCAGCGCGCCTCCCGTGGGGCGCGTTCCCCTGAACGCGTCCGGTGCCATTTCCGCAAACGGGTGACGAGGGCTCGCCGCTGCGCGGCGAAGGGCGAACAGCGAACAGACAGAGCCAGATCAAGAACGGCGCGTGGCGCCGTTCCCCAACCCGGACGAAGGCCCACGATTCACGGACCCGCCTGCGACACAACCTCGCCCCGCCAACCCAACAAGTGTCCGAAGGGACGCGCCGCGGGAGGCATGCCCGGCATCGAAGGCGCGCCCGGTTTAGCCCAACGTGCCCTGCAGAAAAGATCCCGCACCCGATAGCCCAAGGCCACAGGCGCAAGCATCGCGCCCGCCTCGCACCACGCTTTCCGTGACGAAACCTTGCCGCGGGTACCGGGGGCGCCGGCGAGGCCAGGGTCTCTTTCTGCGAAATAAAGGCTCTGCTGAGCAGAAAGAGACCCTGGCCTCTCCGGTGTCACCGGCGCCAGATCCAAAAGCCGCGCGCAAGAAAAAGGCCCGCCGGAGCGGCCAGCCGTTAAGTTAACGTGTTGAAACGCTGGCCGTATTGCGGTGCCGACAAATCCCCCAAAGTCGATCCTGACTTTGGGGGATCTTTTTTTGGCGTGACTGCGCTGCCGATTCGCCCGATCCACTCCGTGGGGGACGGGCGAGCATTCTTGGATCGTGCCAAGAGCCTCCCGTTCGCCGGCGTGTAGCTGCTGCCGCAGCTGCGATGCTCTCAGCTATTTGCGACCGCTTGCCCGTAGTTGGCCGTCCAAAAGGGCTCAGAAGGCAGGCAGCACGAAAGCAAACAGGGCCCCAACCGTAGTCGCCGCCACTGCCGCCGCCCAGGTCCAGAGGCTGAACCCCCGCAAGCGCCTGCAGGTCCTAGCCAACGCTGGATCCGCCGGACAGGGGAGCGTCCTTGCTTGCCAGAGCATCCATCCAGAGAATGCGAGCGCCGCGCCCGCCACCCCGAACACCAACGCCTTGTGCGCAGACAACCAGACCAGTTGCGGCACGGCGGTGACCAGGCCTGCGAGCGCCGCGCCCGCACCCAGGGCCACCATCACCGCCGGCAGCACGCAACAGATCAGCGTGCCGCTGGCGGCGCCCAGCGCCAGCAGGCTGAGCCCCACGTTCCGCTTCAGGGGCGCCTGCAGCTCATTCATCGTCCGCCTCCCGGCTCACGCGGTCGCGGATAGCCTGGAGCGTCGCATCGCTGCGGCGGATCGCCACGACGGCGTAGCCCGAATCGGTAATGGCCTTGGTCAGCTCTTCGTCCGTCAGTTCCGCGCCGTCCTTGAGGGCCACGGCGACGATTCTGTTTTCCAGGCTGACATAGACCTCTGCAGTGGCGTCGAAACTCTTGAGCGTTTTCTCGATGCCTTGGGCGCAGAACGCGCAGACCAGGCCGTTGACGTCCATTTCGATGGTCTTGGCCGAGACCGCGGATGCAGCGGCCATCAGGAGGAGGAACACAGTGCGGGTAAAGGTCTTCATGAAGAGTCTCCGGGTCAGAAGTTGAACATGGCCATGGCTTGCAGCTTGCCGTCGGTCGTGGCGCCTACCTCGACCCACGTGCCTCCCTTGAACAGGCGAAGCAGCAGCGCCGTCTCGGTGCCGTCGTACAAGCCGTTCGAGTAGCGGCGTCCTTGCAGGACGATCCAGGTGGCCAAGGTGTCGTAGTCGTGCTCGTAGGGCGCGATGCCTAGCTGCAGGGTGTCGATCCGATGGGAGAAGCGGTCGCTCTCCTGCAGGTCGGTGCGGAACGCGCTGTACACGCGGCGGGTTTCGTAGTCGACCTGAAAGCCGACGTTGCGAGCCAGGGTGCTGCCGGCGAAGTCACTGCCGGTGGCGCTACCCAACCCGCCCCAGACGAACACGTTCGCCTGGGCACCGGGAAGGTTCCAGCGCTTGGCCAGCAGGTTGCCGCGCAGGTACACGATGTCGCGCTCGAGTGAGCCGTCTTCGCTCATCAGTTCGGTCCAGCCGGCACCGCCCGACCACCAGTAGCGCGGTGCGTAGAAGGCCTGGAACTCGTTCATGGTGCCGGCACCGTACTCGGCCATCACGGTGCTGCCGCGGGCAAACGCGATGGGTTTGGCGGCCACGGGGGCCACGAACAGGGCCAGCGCCAGCGCGCCCAGCCCAGGGGAAAGGTATTTCATTGGAATGCTCCGTCGATCGCCGCGAGGCGGCGGGTCCCGCACGGGTGCGGGCAGGGATCGGCAGAGTCAGCTGATCGGCGGGCGCAGTTGCTCTTGAACCGGAGCCGCGGCGGGCACCGCCACCTCCGAGGGGGACGAATGCGGGACGCGCAGGGCCATCGGAAGCACCCAGACCGAGACGCCCACCATGGGGGCCGCCACGCGGCAGTTTGCGGGCGGGCACTCGGGCTGCGGGCAGCAACCCTCCTCGCAGGCAGGTTCAGCTGACGCGGCCGGACCGGCATCGTGGCAAGGCATCGCGGCGACATCCGCGGATGGATCGGCGCCGGCGCCAACCGGCGGCATGGCCATGACCGGCGAGCCCACCAGCGCCATCGCCAGCAGGAGTCGCCAGGCCCATCCGAGAATTCCGGGTCGTGTCATCGTTTCGCCAGTCTAGAACAACGCTGTGACCGTGGCGGCAAGGGAAAGTTCATGACGCGACCGTCCGTCCGAGACACCCGGTGATGCGCCCTGCGGGCCATCAGGTCGCTCGGTGCACGTTCTCCCGCCGCCGTTGGGCCGGCCGGGACGACGGCGCTTCATGCAGCGCACCCAGAATGGCGCAGGCCTCCCGGCGCCCGCCGGCGCAACCGGCGATGGTGCGTTCCAGCTCCCGGGCCATGCGCCGCAGCTCCTTTTGTCGCGCCTGGATTTCGGCCAGATGATGGCGCGCCAAGGCGTCGACTTGTTCGCAGGACAGCGCTGGATCATCGGCCAGCCGCAGCAAGCTGCGGATCTCATCGAGACTGAACCCCAGATCCCGGCCCCGGGTGATGAACCGCATCCGGTCCACGTCTTGGTCCGTGTAGGCCCGATACCCGCTGTGGGTGCGGGCGGGCCGCGGCAGCAGGCCGATGCGCTCGTAGTAGCGGATGGTTTCCAGATGGCAGCCGCTGGCGGCCGCGACTTCCCCGATCTTCATCCCAGACCTCCCAGGGGGTTGACCCTGTAGTCGCTACGGGCTTTAGGGTAGCGCCACTGACCGAGGAAATGCCATGTCCGGCTGCCACTGTGATGACACCGCTTCCACCCTGAGCCAGGCCCAGGACGCCAGCCGGCGCCGGGTCCTGTGGGCCGTGTTGGGGATCAACGCCGCCCTGTTCGTCGGCGAGTTCACCGCGGGCTGGTGGGCCGACTCGAGCGCCCTGCAGGCCGACTCGCTCGACAGCCTGGGCGATGCCGGCGTGTACGCCCTGAGCCTGGCGGTCGTGGGCGGCAGCCTTCGTCAGCGCAATGGCGCGGCCGTGGTGAAGGGCCTGCTGCAGGGTCTGTTTGGCCTTCTGGTGCTGGCTGAAGTCGTGCGCCGCCTGTTGACCGGAGCCGAACCGCTGGCGCCGCTGATGGCGGGTGCGGCAGCAATCGCCTTGCTGGCCAACCTGGCGTGCTTCGGGTTGCTGATGCGCTTTCGCGGCGAGGACTTGAACATGCGCTCGGTTTGGCTATGTTCGCGCAATGACCTGGCGAGCAACGCCGGGGTGATCGCGGCGGCCGGTATCGTGGCGCTGACGGGAAGTGCGTGGCCGGACACTGCGGTGGGCTTGCTCATCGCGGTGCTGTTCCTCCATACCTCCTGGCAGGTGCTGCGCGAGGCCTGGCCAGGCTGGCGGCACCCGGCAGAACCCTGCACCAAGGAGACGGCACCATGACGCGACTGGACCAGGCCTTCGCGCAGGAATGGGACCTCGCCCAGGCTGCCAGACGCGGCGGTGACCTGGAGCGCGCCTTCCACCATCTCGAACGCGCCCACATCCTGGGGCAGCGGCGCACGTGGCTGCACGTGAAGAGCCATCTCGCGATGCTGCAGATTGGCTGGCAACGGCGGGACGGGCGCGAGATCCGGGGGCAGGCGGCGCGCATCGTGGCGGCCGCGCTGTTTTCGCGTCTCTGGGTGGCGGTGGGCAACACCGGTGGCGCGAATGTGCCCGCGACCCAGCCGATGCCCGTGCCACCTGATCTGCAGGCCGTGATCGATGAACAAGGCGCCTGAAATTGTGTATCCGCCACCAAACCCGCTACCCTGCCTCGCAATGACCTCGCCTCTGCGCTCACTGATGCACTCGCTGCGAGGCCTGTTCTGGGGCCTGACGGTGTTGTGCCTGCTGGCGCAGCCCGTGCTGTCGGCTGCCCATGAACTGCACGAAGCCGAGCATGCGTTCGCCGATGCCGCCGCCGGCATCACGGGCGACGCGATGGCTGAGGAGTCGCCGGCCCCCGGTACGCTCGATGGCCTGCTGCATGCGTTCGACTGCTGCCTGCACGCCACGGCCGTCCCGGCGCCGGTGCTGACCTGGACACCTCACCCGCTACAGTCGCTCGCGCCGCGGGTAAGCCTGCCCGTGCACACCCCCGCTGCTTCCTCCCGATTCCTGCGCCCTCCGATCGCGGCCTGACGTCCCAACGTCCCCGGGGCCTCGCCCCGCTTGCCCGATTCCGGAGAAACACCATGTTGAACACCAAGGCGGCGATGGCCGCCCTGTGGTGCTGCGTTGTCCTCGCCCTTCCGGCGTGGGCCGCCGCACCGTCCCGCCCACTGGACCTGCGCCAGGCTTTTTCACTCACCCTTGATCGTCATCCCGACCTTCGCCGCCTGCCGCTGGAGCAGGCCATCGTTTACGCAGATGTCGACGTGGCCGCACAAAAGCCCGCGTGGGTGGCCGGCGCCAGCCTGGAGAACGTGCTGGGCAGCGGCGACTACCGCGGCGCGGACGGGGCCGAGCTGACCCTGAGCCTGGGCTCCGTGCTGGAGTCCCCGGCCCGGCGCGAGGCCAGGATCGGGGTCGCCCAGTCGCGGATGTCCGGCCTGGACGTCGAGGCAGAGGCGCGTCGCCTCGATCTGTTGGCCGAAGTCGCCCGCCGCTATCTCGACGTCCTGGCGCTGCAGGAAGAGGCCATCGCGCTGGAAGCGACCTTGGCCCAGCGCGGCAAAGCGGCTGATGCCGCCCGTCGTCGCGTTGCCGCCGGTGCTTCGCCGTCGTCCGTGCAGCTGGGTGCTGAAGCGGCGCTCGCTCGCGCCGAACTCGAACTCGCCCGCACGCAAGCGGCCGTCGACGCGGCGCGCCGGCGCCTGGCCCTGATGTGGGGCGGCGAGCCGACCGGCCCGGTGGCCGGGGAACTGCTGACCTTGCCAGCCACGCCTGATTTCGCGTCGCTCGCGTTGCTGCTTGATCGCACCCCGGAGCTGCAGCGATTCGCCAGCGAAGCCCGCGTGCGCGAAGCCCGCCTGCAGTTGGCCCAGTCACAGTCACGCCCGGACCTGGAATGGCAGGTCGGCGTGCGCCGTCTGCAGGGGAGCGACGACTGGGCGCTGATGGGCGGGCTGTCGGTGCCGCTGGGCAATCGCCGTCGGGCGGAGCCGGGGATACGGGCCGCCCGCGCCGAGCTCGACGCCCTGGCCCTCGAACGCGAGGCCGGTGAGCTCGACCTGCGCGCCACCCTGGCCGAAGCGCACGGCCGCCTGCAGGTTGATGCCTTGGCCGTGCGCCAGACCACGGACAAAGTGCTGCCGGCGCTCGAACGCGCCGAATCCGCCGCCGGCCGGGCCTATCGGGCCGGCGCGCTGAGCTACCTGGAGTGGGCGCAGCTGCAGGCTGAGCTGTTGTCCGCCCGTCGCGACCGTATCGCCGCCGCCCGCGACTTCCATCGCGCCCTGATTGAAATCCAGCGCCTGACCGCCGAGCCGTTCGTGCTCGCGGACCGCGCCCCGAGTGAGACCACGCCATGACCCTGCGTCCTTTCCTGCTACCCCTTGTGCTCATCCTGGGCCTCGTCGCCTGCGGCGGATCCGAGCCCGATGCCCACGCCCAGGGCGAGGGCGGTGACCACAACGACCACGCCGAGGCGGAGGCCGAGCCCGCCAAGGGCGCCCACAACGGTCGCCTGCTGACCGAAGGCCCTTATACTATCGAGCTCGCGATTTTCGAAGACGGCGTACCGCCCGAGTACCGCGCCTGGCTGTACAAGGATGGCGAGCCGCTGCCGCCGACCGCCGGCGAGTTGACCGTCGTGCTCACGCGCCTGGGCGACATCACCGACACGCACACTTTCACGCCTAGGGATGACTATTTGCTGGGCAGCCTGGAGGTGTACGAACCGCATTCGTTCGACGTGGCCGTCACCGCCCGGATCGACGGCCAAGCGCTGACCTGGTCCTTCCCCAGCTACGAAGGTCGCACCACCATTCCGGCCGCCGTGGCCAAGGACGCCGGCATCGTGGTCGCCCCGGCCGGGCCCGGCGTGATCCGGGACGAACACGACGTGCAGGGCCTGCTGACGCCCATCGAGGGTCGGCACGCCCGCGTCGTGGCCCGCTTCCCGGGGCCAGTGAAGGGCGTGCGCGTGGGCCTGGGTGACACCGTTCGCGCCGGCCAGGCGCTGGCCACGGTCGAGAGCAACGTCAGCCTGTCGGACTACGCCGTGACCGCGCCGTTGGCCGGCACCGTGCTGGCACGCAATGTCGCCGTGGGCGACCTGGCGGGCGAGCAGCCGCTGTTCGAGATCGCCGACTTGTCCGCCTTGTGGGTGGACCTGCACCTGTTCGGCGCCGATGCCCAGCACATCACGCCCGGCCTGCCGGTCGAAGTCACGCGTCTCAGCGACGGCGTCAGTGCCCGCACCACGCTCGACCGCGTGCTGCCCGGGACAGCTACCGCCAGCCAGAGCACGGTCGCCCGCGCCACCGTGGACAACGCCGACGGCCGCTGGCGGCCGGGGGCCGCGGTGCGCGCCCGCGTCACCGTGGCCGAGCAGCCGGTGGACCTGATGGTGCCCTTGGCGGCGCTGCAGCGCTTCCGCGACTGGGACGTGGTGTTCGTGCGCTTTGGCGACGACTACGAGATCCGGCCGCTGGAGCTCGGGCGCCGCGACGGTGTCAATGTCGAGGTGCTGTCCGGCCTGAAAGCCGGAGATCCGGTCGTGATCGGTCAGAGCTACATCGTAAAAGCCGACATCGAGAAGTCGGGGGCCTCACATGACCACTGAGCAGCCCGGTTTTCTCGAACGCTTCATCCGGTTTGCGATCGCGCACCGGTGGTTGATGCTGCTGCTGACGGCAGCGCTGTGTGCGTTGGGCGTCTGGAGCTTCACCAAGCTGCCAATCGATGCCACGCCCGACATCACCAACGTCCAGGTCCAGATCAATACCGAAGCGCCTGGCTATTCGCCGCTGGAGTCCGAGCAGCGGGTGACGTTTCCTATCGAGACGGCCATCGCCGGTCTGGCAAAGCTTGAATACACCCGCTCGCTCTCGCGCTACGGGCTGTCGCAGGTGACGGTGGTGTTCGAGGACGGCACCGACATCTACTTCGCCCGCCAGCAGGTGGCCGAGCGGCTGCAGCAGGCCAAGTCGCAACTGCCGCCCGGCCTGGAGCCCGAACTCGGACCCGTCGCCACGGGTCTGGGCGAGATCTACATGTACACGGTGGAAGCCGAGCCGGGGGCGACCAAGCCCGACGGCACGCCGTGGACGTCCACAGACCTGCGCACCCTGCAGGACTGGGTGGTGCGCCCGCAGCTGCGCAATACCCCTGGCGTGACCGAGGTCAACACCATCGGCGGGTTCGCCCGGCAGATCCATGTCACGCCGGACCCCGCCCGCCTGGTGGCCTATGGGTTTACCCTGCAGGACGTCGTCGACGCCGTGGCCCGCAACAACCAGAACATCGGCGCGGGCTACATCGAGCGCAATGGCCAGCAATACCTGGTACGCGTGCCCGGCCAGGTGGCGGACCTCGAGGCACTGCGCCGCATCGTGCTCGACCGCCGGGACGGGGTGCCGATCAGGGTTGGCGACGTCGCCGAGGTCGGCGAGGGTCCCGAGCTGCGCACGGGCGCTGCGACCCAGAACGGTGAAGAGGTCGTGCTGGGCACGGTGTTCATGCTGGTGGGCGAAAACAGCCGAGCCGTTGCACGCGCCACGGCCGAGCGCCTGGCGGAAGTGTCGAAGTCGCTTCCTCCGGGCGTCGAAGCGACGCCAGTGTACGACCGCACGTCCCTGGTCGACCGCACCATCGCCACCGTGACCAAGAATCTGGTTGAGGGTGCGCTGCTAGTGATCGTGGTGCTGCTGTTGCTTCTCGGGAACTTCCGGGCCGCGCTGATCACGGCAGCCGTGATCCCGATTACGATGCTGATGACGATCACCGGGATGGTGCGCGGTGGGGTCTCGGGAAACCTGATGAGCCTGGGCGCGCTCGACTTCGGTCTGATCGTCGATGGCGCGGTGATCATCATCGAGAACTGCATCCGCCGCTTCGGTGACCGCCAGCACGCGCTGGGCCGGCTGCTGACGCGGGAGGAGCGCTTCGACCTGACCGCTTCGGCCACCGCCGAGGTCATTAAGCCCAGCCTGTTCGGCGTGGCGATCATCGCGGCCGTGTACCTCCCGGTGTTCGCCCTCACCGGCATCGAGGGCAAGATGTTCCACCCGATGGCCTTCACCGTCGTGCTGGCGCTGACGGCGGCCATGCTGCTGTCGCTGACCTTCGTGCCGGCGGCGGTCGCGGTATTCCTGGGCGGCAAGGTGCAGGAGAAGGAAAGCCGGGTGCTGCAGGCCATTCGCAAGGTTTACGCGCCGGCGCTGGACTGGGCACTGCGATTCCGCCTCCCCGTCGTGGCCGCCGCTGCGGTGCTGGTGGTGATGTTCGGCCTGCTCGCCTCGCGCCTGGGCTCGGAGTTCATTCCCAGCCTGGACGAAGGCGATATCGCGCTGCATGCGCTCCGGATCCCGGGCACCAGCCTGGGCCAGGCCGTGATCATGCAATCCACCCTGGAGGCCCGGATCAAGCAGTTCCCGGAGGTCGAGCGTGTATTTGGAAAGCTGGGCACCGCCGAAGTGGCCACTGACCCGATGCCGCCGTCCGTGGCGGACACCTTCATCATGCTCAAGCCGCGTGATCAGTGGCCCGACCCGCGCAAGACCAAAGCCGCGCTGGTGGCCGAGATCGAGGCGGCCGTGAAGCAGCTGCCCGGCAACAACTACGAGTTCACCCAGCCAATCCAGATGCGGATGAACGAGCTGATCTCGGGTGTCCGCGCGGACGTGGCGATCAAGCTCTACGGCGATGACTTGGACACCCTGGTGGAGGTCGGCGAGCAGCTCGAGGCCGTGGCCAAGGCGATCCCGGGCGCGGCCGACGTCAAGCTCGAGCAAGCTACCGGCTTGCCCCTGCTGACCATCACGCCCAATCCGGAGGGCCTGGTGCGCTACGGTCTGAACCAGGTGGCGGTGCAGGATGCCGTGGGAACCGCGGTGGGCGGCACGGTGGCCGGCCAGCTGTTCGAGGGCGACCGGCGTTTCGACCTCGTGGTCCGACTGCCGGAAGCCCTACGGACCGACCCCGCGCGTCTGGCCGACCTCCCGGTGCCATTGCCCGCCCATGAGGGCGACGACGATGAAACCAGCCGCGGCGCGAATTGGACCAGCGGAAATCCGACCACGGTGCCGCTGCGCGAACTGGCTACCCTGGAGATCGTAGAGGGTCCCAACCAGATCAATCGCGAGAACGGGAAGCGCAGGATCGTGGTGACCGCCAACGTCCGCGGGCGGGACCTCGGCAGTTTTGTGGCGGAGCTTCGCCAGCGCATCGATGCCGAGGTGACCGTTCCGCCGGGCTATTGGGTGGACTACGGCGGCACCTTCGAGCAACTGATCGCCGCCAGCCAGCGGCTGTCGGTGGTGGTGCCCGTGACGCTGATACTGATCTTCGGACTGTTGTTCATGGCCTTCGGCTCGGGACGGGACGCCGCGGTGATCTTCAGCGGTGTGCCGCTGGCGCTCACGGGCGGGGTGCTCGCCTTGTGGCTTCGCGACATCCCGCTGTCGATCTCGGCCGGCGTGGGCTTCATCGCGCTGTCGGGTGTGGCGGTCCTGAACGGCATCGTCATGATCTCCTTCATCCGCAAACTGCGGGCGGAAGGTGACCGGCTGGACGATGCGATCCGCGACGGTGCGCTTGGCCGGCTGCGACCGGTGCTGATGACCGCGCTGGTGGCCTCGCTCGGGTTCGTGCCGATGGCCTTCAACGTCGGCGCAGGTGCCGAAGTGCAGCGCCCTCTGGCCACGGTGGTGATCGGCGGCATCGTGTCTTCGACGCTGCTGACCCTGCTGGTGTTGCCCGCGCTCTACCGCCTATTGCATCGTGATGATGCCGGTGCGAACGCCGCTGCCTGAGGAAGCACCATGAGCCTGCCCGCCGCCATCGGTTTGTTCGCGCTGACCGCGTTGGCGGAGATAGTTGGTTGCTGGCTGGTCTGGCTCTGGGCCCGCCACCAGGCGTCGGCCTGGTGGCTGGTGCCCGCAGCACTGGCGCTCGCGGCCTTCGCTTGGCTTCTGACCTTGCACCCGACAGCGTCTGGCCGGATCTACGCGGCCTATGGCGGTGTCTACGTCACGCTGGCGCTGGGCTGGCTGTGGGCCGTTGATGGCATCCGACCCGACCGCTACGACCTTCTGGGCACGGCCCTGATCCTCTCGGGCGTGGCGGTCCTGTTGGTGGCACATTGGCAGCCCCCGCCAGGCTAGTCGTACACCCGCACGCACACGATTGCGCCGGCCTGTTTGAGGATCTCATCGGCCTGCGCCTGAGTCGGGGCGCTCAGTAGCGTGCTCGGGTCCAGCAGCCCAGTGCCCAGCCCCACGGAGATCCACGGTCGCCCGTCCTTGGGGCGTCCCTTCCGGAAGCGCTGGAACAGTGCCAGTTCGGCCGGCGTCAGCGCGTCGAAACGCCGTCCGTCCAGGGCGAGGAGCTCCGCAGGTGGCGATTTCATCGGCGGCGCTCCTCGTCGGCGGGGGCTGGCGAAGTGACATGCGGCCATGCCCGACACATTCGGCATGGTCTCTTCCTCACAAGGGACAACGGCGCCCTCGGGCAAGGCCGGACACGTGCCTTGTCAGCTCGCCGCCGGCGGGAGGGCGAGGAAGAGGTGGGCCAAGGTCGTCGCGCCCTGCGGCGGCGCCTGGTCGAGCGGTCGCTTGTGCTCGGTATCGAACGCAGCGGTGGGAAAGACTTGGGAGGGCTCGCGCAGATAGCGGCCATCGCGGTCGGGCAGCATCTTGAGGCTGTCGCGCGTTCCGTCGACCAGCAAGGACCGCCGCAAGCCATCAATGCAGCGCTTGGTGTCGTCCAGCGTCATCGCGACCATGGCCGCGATCGGCTGATGCTTGGCGTAGTAGCCGTCCACGAAACGGCGCATGCCGCGCTCGCCCTGGTACGTCCGCCAGCTGTCGCCTTTGGCCTTGAGCTTCTTGAACTCGTAAGTGAGGTTCAGGCGGACGCTGCCGGCGTTGGAGAAGTACTCAATGTCCTGACGGATACGTTTGATCTTCTTGCCGGTCACGGGGTCCAACTCAACCCGGGGTTTCTCATAGCTCCACTGTCCGAGCAACTTTCCTTCGGGCTCCGATTGCTGCTCCAGATGCCACCAAAAAAGTTCGGTCAGATGCGGCTCGTCGCGGCGCCGGTCGAAACTCTCCGGCGCTTTGGCCGTCACCTTGTACCAGGTATCCACCAGGAACTGCGTAGCGCGCAGTGCCTCTTCCACTGGAAACATCGCTCCCCACGGGTCGCGGGGCGCGGAGACGGTTACGCGCCGCATCAGCGCGCCTCCGGCTGCGTAGCGCGCACGATGCGTCCGGCATCCCGCAGCGCCTCGCCGACCAGCCAGAACCGGCACAGCAAGGGCTTGATCAGGTACAGGCTATTCTCGACGCGCACGACCACGTCCGAGGCCAGGTACAGGTTCTCGCTCAGCGGGGCCGGCAGCTGCTGATGGCGCTGCAAGGTGGCGATGACCGCCTGGACCGCATCATCGGAGCGTTGAGTAGTCAGGGCCGGCGCCGGGCCGGTACCAGGCGCCGGCGAGAGCCGAAGGATCCCCAGCGCGCCGTGGGCCGTGCGTTCGTTGACGATCAGCTCGGCCTGGATGCGCCCTTCGCCGCCCAGCGCGTCGCGCCATTGGCCCAGTTCCTGGACCAAGGCCCGGGCGTACGCCTGCGCGGCGGCCTGGGTCGGCCGATGCTGCAGGGGCGTATGCAGGGCCGAGAATGCGCCCGGCTGAACACTGTCCAGCACCAAGTCCACCACTTCCCGGATGCGCGTCGTCTGGGCAGCGGTAAGCCCGAAATACTCGGCGATCAACGCCTGGGCCTCGGGCTTCCACTGGGCGTACTGGTCGGCCCGGGTCAGGCTAGGGGCACGTTCGAGCACCTGCAGGCGCTTGCTGACTTCGCGCACGATCGCCCGGGCCCGCGCCGGATCCGGGTGCTTGTCCGGCGCCACGAACGGCAGGGCGCCCAGATCCTTCAAGCTCACCCGTTCGCGCTCGAACGCCACTTGGAAGGCCGTGAGCAGCAGGCCGTACCGCGCCAGGTCCGAGTGCAGGTACAGCGCCAGGAACCGCAGCAGATCCTCCTGGCCCGGCGGCGCGACGATGGCGCCGATGCTGCTCTTGAACGAGAACGGCGTGGACGAGAAGGCGGCGCAGACCTCGCGCTGGGTCGTCATACCGTCGGTGATCACGATCCGCGGCCCGGTGAAGGCGTCCATGACCGCGGTCGGCAGGCGCGCTACGGTCGGCAGCTTGGCCTTGGGGAACGGCGTCAGGGTGCCGGCGTCGAGCACCGGGCCATCGAAGGCAAAGGCCTTGGCGTCCAGGTACTGCAGCTTCCAGAGCGGGCGCGACGATGCGGGTTCCTTGACCGAGCTGTCCTTGGCGTGGAATCCCTTGAGGCTGCCCCAGCCGGGCGTGGCTTTGAGGAACTTGCCCAGGGTGCCGCCGGCACGCAGCAGGGCCAGCATCCCGGCGTCATGGGCGTTGCCCCAGAACAGGGTCGTGAGCAGCTCGTTGCTGTGGGCCAGGGACTGGGCGCGCAAGCGATGCCGATCGCTGCCGTGCAGGGTCAGGCGCCCGAAGGCGAGGCTGAGGTCGGCCTTGGGAACCCAGTACTCGATCGTTTCGGTGGGGGCCGGCGCCACTTGATCGGCCGGGCGCGGTCGCGCCACCATCACCACGCACGGTTGGCGGGCGGCGGCGAACAGGAGCTTGCGCACGTCGCCGAAGTTGATCAGCGTCTCGATCTCATAGCGCGCCAGCACCTCGCGCATGAACTTCCGGCTGCTGGGCGCGGCCAAGATGCTGACCGGTAGGATAAAGCACAGGGTGGCCGAAGGCGCGACACAGTCCAGGGCGCGCAGGATGAACGCCCCGGCGGTCTGACGCCGGGGGATGTCGAACCCCTTGGCCTTCGCCCAGGTATCGCTCGAGAGCACCACGTTCTTCTTGGGCTCGACCCAGGGCGGATTGGACAGGAAGATGGTGCAGTCGGGCGCCTTGAACCGGGGATTGGCGTCCGCGAAGAAGTCGCCTTCGGCGCCGCCCTGCAGGTTATGGCCCACAAGCTTGGGCAGATGCGAGGACCCTTGCGCGGTCAGGATCGCGAGATCCGAAGGATCCAGGCCCTCCAGGACGGACAGGTACAGGCTGAACGCGGTCACCCGGCAGGCGGACAGGTTGAGGTCGGACCCGAAGATGCTGCTTTTCAGCAAATTGACCCGCTCGGCGAAGCCCAGCGTCCGGCCGGCTTGGGCTTCGGCCTTGCCCAGCAGCCGCCGATAGGCCGTGGTCAGCAAGATGCCCGAGCCGCAGGCGCCGTCGTAGATGCGCTCGGCCAGCAGATTGGTCGACTTGGACAAGGCCAGGTCCACCACCAACATCGCCAGATGGCGCGGCGTGTAATACGCCCCGACATCGCGCTTGTCATCCGCCAGGAACGACTCGTAGATGCCCGAGATCAGCTCGACCGGAATGAAGCGGAAGTCGTACTTCCAGAAGTCCTGCTGGCCGGAGGCCAGGTCCACGCGGCGCAGGAAGGCGTGCAGGCGCGAGATCGCGACCCTGGGCAGCTTCTTCCAGAAGGGCTCGGTTTTCGCGCCCGGCTCCAGCAGGTCGCCGTTGAAGTCGGTCTTGAGGCGATCAAGCAGCCGGCTCACGCCCGCGACATCGCCACGCCCCACGAGGGTGAACAGCGACTCCACGTCATGGTCGCGCCGATAGGTCTCGCCGGCGATGCCTCGGTGCTCAAGGTAGGAGACGAACATCACCTGCGCCATCAGCAGCTGGGCATCGATCTTGCTCAGGCCATGGGCTTCCAGCTCCCGCACCATGACCTGCAGGTTCTCCAGTAGCACTCGATCCACCCGCCCTTCGGCAGCAAACCAGGTCGGCCGGGCCACGAAGACCTCGCCGGACTGGACGTCCGCCCGGGAGAAGGGGCCGGTGGCGGAGGCGTCGGAGAACGCGAGGGTTTCACCCGGCAGGGACCGCGAAACCACCGGCAGGGCCGTGGCCTGGTCCGGCCCGACCGTGAGCACGATGCTGATCAGGTTCTGGTTCCAGATCCGCTCCCGGATCGCGTCCAGTGCGGCGGCGTCATTGCGGTGGCCATCCTCGCCCAGGAAGCACACGGCCGGCACGCCGTCGACGTCGAACACGGCCTGGGCGCGTACGGCGCCGGCCGGGTCGAGCAGCCCGCAGATCTCGCGGCGATAGACGTGCTCGGCCGGCACCTGCTCAGGCGCGGTATGCAGGGCGCCCGGGGCGTCCAGGTATCCCCATGCATCGAGCCAGCGCTGGAGGTGGCGATTGGTCACGGCGGCCTTGGCAGATCGGTTTCCTCGATTATAGCATACTGGTTACAACACGCAACAAGCGTGCTAACCTTGCGACGAGCGTCCTACTCGTCCTGCGTGGAGCCGAAATGAGCAAGCCGCTCAGCCAGAGTCAGCGCCAACGATTGCAGTTCATCGAATCCTGCCTCCTGTGGGAGGGGGTGCTGCAGCGCAAGGACATCTGCGAGGCGTTCGGTCTCACCCTGAACCATGTCACGCGGGAAATCACCGCCTACCGCAAGCTGCACAAGAACAACCTGGTCTACGATCCCGAGACCCGGGCCTGGCGGATCGGGCCGGGCTTCAAGCCAGCGTACGCCACCGGCGACCCCGGCGAATACCTGGCGATGTTGCATGCTTACGCCCTCAGCGGCGACGCCACGGTGATGGTGACGGCGGGCCCCACCGTGAACGCCGAGGCCTTGCCCCCGGTGGCCGGCAAGATCGATCGCGCGGTCCTCAAGGAGATCATCGGTGGGCTGCGCCGCCAGGGCGGCGTGGTCGTGAAGTACCAGTCGTTCTCCGATCCCGAACCCACGGAGCGGACCCTGTGGCCCCATGCATTGGTCTTCGCCAACGAGCGCTGGCACGTCCGGGCCTATGACGTCCGCAAGCAGCGTTTCTCTGACTTCGTGCTGGCCAGAATTCTCAAGGCGCGCCCGGCCACCCAGGCCGCGGCTCCGGCGTCAGCGGCGGATGACCGCGATTGGCAGACACTGGTCACGGTCGATGTCGTTCCCTCCCCAGGTCTCTCCGCCTCGCAGCAGGCGGTGGTCGCACGTGAGTTCGGCATGCGTCGTCAGGGAGAGCTCTGGTGCTGGAAAGTGTCCATGCGTCAGTGCCTGGTCAAGTACTTCCTGCTGGCGCACCGCCTTGACCTCCCGGCCAGCGGGGCGCCGCACCGCCGGGTGGCTCTGCGCGACCCGAAGCTGGCTAAGGACTACGCCTTCACGGACGACTGATGGCAAGGGAGGAACGTGATGATGTCCTCCAGGGCCAGGGGTCGGGATGCCAGGCCCAGCCGCATCGCCGGCGTTCTGCGGTCCTCCCCGACTAGGACAAAGTTGTACGTGACCCGGAAGATCTCAAGCAGCCGCATGACGACCGTGGGGTTGTAGACGGCATAGCCGTGCCACCGGGTGTTGGAACTGGGGGAAAAGATGGGGCGCTCCAGCACGGAGAGCCGGCGCCGCACTTGCATGAAGAAGCGGTCGAGCGCGTGCATCTTCACGTCCAGAAGGTAATCGGCCAGGGTGGCAGGATCCAGATCGCCCCGGTCCGACAAGTAGCACATGGCCTTGGCCGGCTCGCCCATATTGGGCATCGGATGCGGCACCCACCGCTTCAGCACCGGCAGGGCGAGAAGCTCTGGCTGACGGAGCGCAGACAGCACCAGCTGTTTGGCGACATCGAATTTGCGCATCCCGGGGTGTGCGGCCTGCGCTTTTGCCAGCGCGGCTTCACTTGCAGCCAGTAGCCGCTTCTTCTGGTCCACCGTCAGCGACTTGTCGATCTTCACCCAGAAGGCTTCGACCGTCCCTGCCCTGACCTCAGGGCCGAACGCCGCGAAGCAGCCGCCGTGCAGGCCGGGGTCCCGGTCGAGATAGAAGTGCAGCTGCTCGATCTGGGGCAGCAGCTGCTTCAGGTAGTAGAAGTGGGCGTAGATGGTATAGGGCGAGTGGATGCGGACGCCGCGCGAGGGCAAGCGGCACTCTTCGGGCAAGGGATCCTCGGCCTCGTTCGGTCCGTCCTCAAACGGCAAGAAGACACGGGCGTACTTGCGAAACGCAGATCGTTTCGCAGGGTCGCCGCAGTCCTGCGCAGCCATCTCCAGATCGTGCACATCGTAGCGCGGGTCGTAGTCGAGGTGGAGTCCCAGCACGAAACCCGATGCGGTGTCGGCGCTGGCCACCGCGCCCATCTGGGTGACCCGCCGATCGAACTGGCTACTCCAGTTGAGGACGTGCTCCTGCCGATCCACTGCAATGCCAAGACGGGTCTTCTTCAGTGACCGCAACCGCTCATCATGCGCCGCGGCAACACGCAGGCACTGCTCATGGATGAATCCGATCCTCTGATAGATGACCGGCGCCGTCACTTCCGCGACTTCGCAGATGCGGCGCATCGGGGACTTGTTGATGAGCAAGCGATAGATGATCGCGGTCTTTCCTGGCAGCCGTTGCCTCAGTGAAGAGCGGACCGGAACGGTAAATGTTTTGGCGCAGGCCTTGCAACGGAAACGCCTGGACCCGGCGGCCGTGGTTCCGAAGGCCTGGTAGCGCGTGGGAGGCGACGTTTCAGCCAGCCCTCTATAGGTACATGACTCGGTCCCGCAAGCGATCGAGCTGACCTGGGCGGGCGCCTGGCTAATCCGCTCAAGCTCTTCCACCACCGCCTGATTACTCTTGATCGCGTTGGTTTCGTTGCAGAGCTTGCACCGCAGGCCGGCCGTGTTCTTGCCCGACCCCACGGCAATGTAGTTGTCGACCACCTTCGGACTCGGGCCCCTATCGACGCGAGCCAGCGGGACAACCCCGAAGTTTGCACAGCGGGGGTTGCGACAAGTATTCACCTGCACCCCTTGAACCACTTCGGGGCAACGCTCGCTCGTAGGTGGAATAGCGCCCAAAAAAGAACCCCCAGTCGGAAATGACCTGGGGGTTATAGAGCCGGGGACCTATACCGTCAACACGTTAACGTAACGGCTGGCCGGAGCGGGCCTTTTGCATGAAGCGGCGGCGAAGCGTCAAGGCCGGCGCGCGA
>CAMLKR010000004.1 GCA_946480565.1 uncultured Arenimonas sp.
CCCGTGGGGGGGCCCGGGGGGGGGGTGCTCGTTAACCGTGGTGTTTTCGGGGGGGCGGGGGGTGGTGGGGGGGGGGGCGCCGGCCCCACGACCGCCTCCCTTCAAGAACTCCGAGGGACTGCCCGGAATGACCAAGTCCGAACTGATCGAGGTGTTGTCGCGTCGCCAGGCCCACCTGAAGGCCGACGACGTCGACCTGGCCGTCAAGACCCTGCTCGAGATGATGAGCGGCGCGCTGACCCAGGGCGAGCGCATCGAGATCCGCGGCTTCGGCAGTTTCTCCCTGCATTTCCGTCCGCCGCGCCTGGGCCGCAATCCCAAGACCGGCGACTCCGTGGCCCTGCCCGGCAAGTACGTCCCGCACTTCAAGCCCGGCAAGGAACTGCGCGACCGCGTCAACGCCAGCCTGGCCACGCCGGAAGGCTGAGCTTCGGGCCCGCCATGGGCTAAGCTTGCCGCGACCCGGTATCTGGATCTCCGCGGATGCGTCTGATCAAAGCCCTACTCGCCGTGCTGTTCATCGCGCTGGGCGTGCTGTTCGGCGCGCTGAACCGTGAACCGGTGAGCATCGACCTCGGTTTCGTCACCCTGGAGGCCTTCAGCCTCGGCTTCAGCCTGCTGCTGGCCGTGCTGGCCGGCGCGCTGCTGGCCGGCCTGGTGCTGACCGCCAGCGTGATCTGGCCGCTGCAGCATCGCCTCAGGCGTGGCCAGGGCCTGGTCGAGCCCAGGGGCGCCGAACCCCATGAATGAACTGGCCTGGCTGTTCCTGCTGCTGCCCGTCGCGGCCGGCGGCGGCTGGCTGGCCGGGCGCCGTGGCGGCGAACGCAAGGGCGGGGCGCGGGTGTCGCGCCTGTCCAACACCTATTTCCGCGGCCTGAACTACCTGCTCAACGAGCAGCAGGACAAGGCCATCGAGGTCTTCCTGCAGATTGCGGCGGTCGATAAGGACACCGTGGAGACCCAGTTCGCGCTCGGCCACCTGTTCCGCCGCCGCGGCGAGGTCGACCGCGCCATCCGCCTCCATCAGAGCCTGGTCGCGCGCGACGGCCTCAACGACGAACAGAAGACCCGCGCCGTGCTGGCGCTGGGCGAGGACTACATGCGCGCCGGCCTGCTCGACCGCGCCGAAACCCTGTTCACCGACCTGGTGCGCATGGGCGTGCTGGCGCCGCAGGCGCTCAGGCACCTGATATCGATCTACCAGGCCGAACGCGACTGGGGCAAGGCGATCGAACACGCGCGCCAGTTCGAGACCGCCAGCGGCGAACCGATGGGCAAGCTGGTCGCGCAGTTCCATTGCGAGCTGGCCGAGAAGGCGCGCCTGGCCGGCAAGCTGGACGAAGCGCGCCACCACATCGCCGAGGCCTACGCCGCCGACAGCCACTCGGTGCGTGCCGGCCTGGCCGAGGGCCAGATCGAGCTCAGCAGCGGCAACGATGCCGCCGCCATCCGCGCCTTCGAGCGGGTCGCGCGCCAGGACATCGAGTTCCTGCCCGAGATCCTCGATCCGCTGCTGCGCTGCTACGAGCGCCGCGGCGAGAACGCCCGCGCGCGCGGCTTCCTGCTCGAGATGATCGAACACTACCCCGGCGTCTCGCCGGTGCTGGCGCTGACGCGCATCATCGAACAGGAGCAGGGCGGCCAGGCGGCACGGACCTTCCTGTCGGCGCAGCTGCAGCAGCGGCCGTCGGTGCGGGGCGAGGCCGCCTTCATCGACCTGAGCCTGAAGGAGGGCGGGGCCGAACCCGACGCCACCCTAAAGACGCTCAAGCAGATCACCGACCAGCTGGTCGTGCGCACGCCGGGCTACCGCTGCCAGCGCTGTGGTTTCGGCGCCCGCGCCCATCACTGGCAGTGCCCGGGCTGCAAGTCCTGGGGCAGCATCAAGCCGGTGCATGGCGCGGTGAACGAATGAACCCGGTGCCCGCGTTGCCGGCTTGGCTGCTGGTGCTTGTGGCGGCTACCGCGGCCTGGTTGGTGGCGGCCGCCTGGCGTCGCTTCGCCCTAGGCCGGCAACTGGTGGATGCGCCGGGGCCGCGCCGGCTGCACCAGCAGCCCACGCCACGGGGCGGCGGCATCGCCATCGCGGCGGTGTTGCTCGCCGCGGGGGCCTGGAGCGGGCAGGGCGGCGCGATGTTCTGCCTGGGTCTGGCCGTGACGGCCGGCGCCGGCCTGGTCGACGACCTGCGCGACCTGCGGGCGCTGCCGAAACTCCTGCTGCAGGCGGTGGGCGCCTTGCCGGTGGCCTGGGCCTGGCCCCTGGCCCCTGAGGTGCTGGGCACGGCCGGCGGCTTCATCGCAGCGGTGGGAATCGTGCTGATGTTCGTGAACTTCTGGAATTTCATGGACGGCAGCAACGGCCTGGCGGCGAGCCAGGCGCTTCTGGTCGGGATCGGGCTGGCGGTGCTCGCCGGCGTGGCGAGCCCGGTCGGCTGGCTGGGCCTGGTGCTGGCGGCGGCCTGCCTGGGCTTCCTGCCGCACAACCTCCCCCGGGCGCGGCTGTTCCTGGGGGACGTCGGCAGCCATGCGCTTGGCTACGCGGTCGCGGCGCTTTCGCTGTGGGCGCTTTCCCGCCACGAGGTGGACGCCTGGCCGCTGCTGATGCTGCCGTCGGCGATGCTGCTCGACGCCGGCCTGACGCTGCTGGGGCGCCTGTGGCGCCGGCAGAAGTTCTGGCATGCGCATCGCGAACACCTCTACCAGCGCGCGGTGGCCCATGGCTGGAGCCATGCCGGCGTCTGCGCGGTCTATTTCGCCTGGACCGGCCTGGCCCTGGGCCTGGCGTACCCGCTGCAGTCCGCCGCAGGCGCCGGGCCGGGGATCGTCGGGCTGGCCTGGCTGGTGCTGGGCGCGGTGGTCTATTTTTGGGCGGGCCGCGCCTGGCGCCGCCCCGGGAACGTCATGGAGTCTGCTGGATGAAGTCCACCCTCGGCGCATCGCTGGTGATTCCGCGCCTGCTGATCGTATTGCACGACCTGGTGATGATCGGCCTGGTCTGGGTTGGACTGCGTTGGCTGGCCAGTGTCGCCGGCGCACCGCCGCCGCCCTCGCTGGTCACCGAACTGGTGGTCGTGATCGGCGTCCAGGGCATCGTCCTGCGCCTGGTCGGGCTTTACCGCGGGCTCTGGCGCTTCGCCAGCCTGCCGGACCTGGGCAACCTGGTCCGCGGCGCGTTGATCGGCGTGCTGCTGATCGTCGCCGCGCTCTTCCTGATCGGCATGCTGGACGAGGTGCCGAGGCGCGTGCTGTTCCCGTATCCGGTCGCGATCGCGGTGGCGCTGGGTACGCCGCGTCTGCTTTATCGGATGTGGAAGGATTACCGGCAGTCCGCCCACCGACAGGATGCCGTGCGCGTGCTGGTCCTGGGCGCTGGCCGCACTGCCGAAACGCTGCTGCGCGATCTGCGCAGCGACGGCCGCTACCAGCCGGTGGGCCTGCTCGACGACCAGCCGGCGCTGAAGGGGGCCAAGGTCCAGGGCGTGCCGGTGCTGGGCACGCTGGACGAGCTGCCCTACATCGCCCAGGAGACCGCGCCCAAGCTGCTGGTGATCGCGATGCCGTCGGCCAACGCGGCCGAGATGCAGCGCGTGGTGTCGCTGTGCGACGAAACCGGGGTGCCGTTCCGCACCGTGCCGCGCCTGTCCGACATGCTCTCCGGGAAACCCCAGCGGCTGGAACTGAGCGAGGTCCGGATCGAGGACCTGCTCGGCCGCAAACCGGTGGAATTCGATGCCGCCTTCGGTTCGGTGACGGGCCGACGCGTGCTGGTCACCGGCGCCGGCGGCTCGATCGGGTCCGAGCTGGCGCGGCAGTGCGCCGCGGCGGGCGCGGCCTCGGTGCTGCTGTTCGAACGCGCGGAGCTGCCGCTGGACCAGATCCTGGGTGAACTCAAGCGCGACCACCCGCGCGTGACGGTGCAGGCCATGCTGGCCGACTGCGGCGACCCGACCGCCTGCCGGATCGCGCTGGCCGGCGGCATCGACTTCGTCTTCCACGCCGCGGCCTGCAAACAGGTGCCGATGCTGGAGGCGCAGGTGCGCGAGGCGCTGCGCAACAACGTCGCCGCCACCATCACCCTGGCCCGCGCCTGCCGCGAGGCGAACGTATCCAACTTCCTGCTGATCTCGACCGACAAGGCCATCTGCCCGGTCAACGTGCTGGGCGCCAGCAAGCGCTTCGCCGAGATCGCCTGCCAGGCCGAGCTGGCCGACAGCCCGGTGCGGCTGGCGGTGGTCCGCTTCGGCAACGTGCTCGACTCGGCCGGCAGCGTGGTGCCGCTGTTCCGCCGCCAGATTTCCGAAGGCGGACCGGTCACGGTCACCCATCCGGAGGTGACGCGCTACTTCATGACCATTCCCGAGGCCTGCCAGCTGATCCTGCACTCGGTGAACCTGGTCAACGACCGCTGCGCGGTCTACGCACTGGACATGGGTCGCCCGGTCGCGATCCGGGAACTGGCCGAGCAGATGATCCGACTCAGCGGCAAGCGACCCGGGATCGACATCGAGGTCAGCTACATCGGCCTGCGCCCGGGCGAGAAGCTGCACGAGATCCTGTTCCATCCGCAGGAGCGCTACCAGCGCACCCGGCACCCGCGGATCCTGCAGGCCGAGCTGCGCGCGGTGAAGGCGGAGGAGATCCGGCAGCTGCTTGCCGAGCTGCATGCGCTGCTGCAGCGTGCGGATGCCGAGCCGGAGCTGGTGGCGCTGATGCGGCGCGCGGTGCCGGACTACGCGCCCGAAGACGCGGCGGCGCCATCGGCGCTTGCCGCACCGGCGACCTGAGCCGACGGAGGAGGGCTCAGGACAGCCAGCGCCAGGCGATGGCGAACACGAGCAGCGTCGCCAGCACGATCGACAGGATGCCGGCCATCCGGAAGTTGCGTGCGATCCGCGCCGCGTCGGCGCCGTGGCGCACGGGCGCTGCGCCCGGCAGCTCCAACCCGGCCGGCGGCCACTGCCCCTGTCCGCGTATCTGGCGTGCGATGTCGAGCAGGCTGCGCGACACCAGGGCCGCCACCAGGGCCAGGGCGGCCTGGACGAGGGTCGAGGCCATGCCCAGCGCCCGCAGCGCCGCGCGCGGATCATAGGCGCCCTGCGCTTCGACCCGGCGCAGCCAGATTTCGTAGGCCACCAGTGCGGCCAGGCCGATCACCACGGTCAATCCCAGCGTGCGCCGAAGGCGCCGCCGCAGCGCCAGGTCCTTGCGTTCCTGCCTGGAGTCCATGCTTTCCTGCCGAGGGGAGTTGCTGACATCCTAGACGCTGGGCGACAACGATGACGGCCATGGATGCCCCCACTTACTACCGCGCGTCGGCACATTCAAAGACCGGCTTCCCGCCCCTGTCCGCTCGCAGGGAGGCGGCGGTCTGCGTGGTCGGTGGCGGCTTCGCCGGCCTCAACACCGCGCTGGGACTGGCCGAACGCGGCGTGCGCGACGTGGTGCTGCTGGATGCGGACACCATCGCGCACGGTGCTTCCGGCCGCAACGGCGGGTTCGTGTTCGGCGGTTTCTCCCGCGGCGAGGATGCGCTGCTGGCCGACCTGGGTCCGGCACGCGCGCGCGCGCTGTACCAGGGCACCCAGGACGCGGTCGCGCTGATCCGCCGGCGCATCAGCGACCACCAGCTCGACTGCCAGCACACCGATGCCGGGGTGCTGTGGGCGAACTGGTTCCGCGACCCGGCGCCGCTGCGGGCACGGCAGCAGCTGCTGGCGGAACACTTCGGCGTGCAATGGGACTGGGTGCCGGCCGCCGAACTGGCGGAACAGCTCCGCACCCGCCGCTACGGCGACGGCCTGTTCGAGCGCAATGCGCTGCACTTCAATCCCCTGGACTACGCGCGCGGCCTGGCCACCGTGGCGGCCGGCCTGGGCGTCGCCGTGCACGAGCACTCGCCGGCGATAGCACTGGACCGCGATGGCGCCGGCTGGCGCGTGCGCACGCCGCAAGCGGAGGTTCGCGCCGCCCAGGTGGTGCTGGCCTGCGGCGGCTACCTGGCGGGGCTGCGGCGCGACGTCGACGCCGGCGTGCTGCCGATCGCCACCTACGTGATGGTCACCGAACCGCTGGGCTCCCGGCTGGACGAGGTCATCCGAACCCGCGCGGCGATCTACGACAGCCGCTTCGCCTTCGACTACTACCGCCCCTTGCCGGACACCCGGATCCTCTGGGGAGGCCGCATCTCGATCCGCGACCGGTCGCCGGAGGCGGTGAAGCGGCTGCTGCTCCGCGACCTGGTGAAGGTGTACCCGCAGCTGCATGGCATCCGCATCGAGCACGCCTGGTCGGGACTGATGAGTTACGCCCGGCACCAGATGCCGCAGATCGGCCGGGTGGAGGACGGCCTGTGGCTGGCCCAGGCTTTTGGTGGCCACGGCGTGGCACCGACCACGCTGGCGGGCGAGGTGCTGGCGGCCGCCATCGCCGAAGGCGATGCGGGTTGGCGCGGGTTCGGCGAATACGGCCTGGTGTCGGCGATGAAGCCGGCGGGTTTCCTGGGCGCCCAGCTCAGCTACTGGTGGTACCAGGCCAGGGACGCCTGGAAGGACAGAAGGGAGCGGTGGACGGCATGAGTGCGGAGGATGTCTCCCCCGGCCAGATCAGCTGGTCCGACTTCGAGAAGGTGCTGCTGTGCGCCGGCACGGTGCTGCGGGTCGAGGCGTTCCCCGAGGCGCGCAAGCCCGCCTGGAAGCTCTGGGTGGATTTCGGCCCCCACGGCGTGCGCAAGACCAGCGCCCAGGTGAAGGCACTCTATGCCGCGGGCGACCTGGTCGGCCGGCAGGTCGTCGGCGTGCTGAACTTCCCGCCCAAGCAGGTCGGGCCGTTTCGTTCGGAGTTCCTGCTGACCGGATTTCCGACCGACGAGGGCGTGGTGATCACCACCCTCGAGCGCCCGGTGCCGGACGGCACCCGCATGGCCTAGACCGGCTGCGCGCCAGCCGCGCAGAAAAAAACGGGCCCCGAGGGGCCCGTTTTTTGTTTCCGGCGCGTTCGTCAGAGCGATTCGAAAATGCCCGCCGCGCCCATGCCGGTGCCGATGCACATCGTGACCATGCCGTATTTGGCCTTGCGGCGCTGCATGCCGTGCACGATGGTGGCAGTGCGGATCGCGCCGGTGGCGCCGAGCGGGTGCCCCAGGGCGATGGCGCCGCCCAGCGGGTTCACCTTGGCCGGATCCAGGCCGCAGGTGCGGATGACCGCGAGGGCCTGGGCCGCGAAGGCTTCGTTGAGCTCGATCCAGTCGATCTGGTCCTGGCTCAGACCGGCCTGCCTGAGCACCTTCGGGATCGCGGCGATCGGACCGATGCCCATCACTTCCGGGCGCACGCCGGCCACCGAGAAGCCGACGAAACGGGCGAGCGGGGTCAGGCCGTATTCCTTGATCGCCTTTTCCGAGGCCAGCATCACCGCGGCGGCGCCGTCGGACATCTGCGACGAGGTGCCGGCGGTGACGCTGCCGCCGTTGCGGAACACCGGGCGCAGTTTGGCCAGGCCTTCGAGGCTGGTGTCGGCGCGCGGGCCTTCGTCGGCCTCGACCAGCAGCTCGCGCAGCTTGACCGTGTTGCCGCCGAGCACCGGCTGGCGCGAAATCACCCGGTAGGGCGAGATTTCCCGCTTGAACTCGCCGGCAGCCTGCGCGGCCAGCGCCTTCTGGTGCGACGCGACCGCAAAGGCGTCCTGGTCCTCGCGGCTGATCTTCCACTCCTCGGCGACCTTCTCGGCGGTGATGCCCATGCCGTAGGCGATGGCGACGTTGTCGTCCTGGAATACCTTCGGGCTCATGGCCACCTTGTTGCCCATCATCGGCACCATGGACATGGACTCGGTGCCGCCGGCCAGCATCAGGTCGGCATTGCCCAGGCGGATCTGGTCGGCCGCCATGGCCACGGCCTGCAGGCCGGAGGAGCAGAAGCGGTTGATGGTCTGGGCGGCGATCACGTTCGGCAGGCCGGCCAGCAGCAGGCCGATGCGCGCGACGTTCATGCCTTGTTCGCCCTCGGGCATGGCGCAGCCGATGATGGCGTCGTCGATGCGGGTCGGGTCGATGCCCGGAACCTGGGCGACGACCTCGCGCAGCACGTGCGCGAGCATCTCGTCGGGACGGGTGTTGCGGAAGACGCCGCGCGGGGCCTTGCCCACCGGGGTGCGGGTGGCGGCGACGATGTAGGCGTCCTGGATCTGCTTGGTCATGGTCTTTTCCTTGGGCGCCGGTCAGTTGCGGAGCGGCTTGCCGTTCTTGAGCATGTAGGCGATGCGTTCCTGGGTCTTGGGCATCTGCGCCAGGGCGACGAAGTGTTCGCGCTCGAGCCGGAGCAGCCATTCCTCGTCCACGATCGCGCCGCGGTCGACTTCGCCGCCGCACAGCACGGTGGCGATGCGCTTGCTGACCTCGTAGTCGTGTTCGGAGATGAAGCGGCCCTCGAGCATGTTCTCCAGCATCATCCGGAAGGTGGCGATGCCGACGTCGCCGGCCACCTGCACCTGGCGGGCGGGCAGGGGCGGGCGATAGCCCGACTCGGCCAGCGCCAGGGCCTGGGCCTTGGCCACGTGCAGCAGCTCGTACGGGTTGAACACCACGACGTCACTGTCGCGGGCCAGCTTCATCTCCTTGGCCTCGAGCGCGGACGCCGAGACCTTCCCCATCGCGATCGTCTCGAAATAGGGCTTGAGCGCAGCGAACACGTCGCCGCCCGGGCCGGCCGCGGCGGAAGCGCGGACCGCGATCTCCTTCAGGCCACCACCTGCCGGCAGCAGGCCGACGCCGGCCTCGACCAGGCCGATGTAGCTCTCCAGGCCGAACACGGTGCGGGCCGAATGCATCTGGAACTCGCAGCCGCCGCCCAGGGCCAGGCCGCGCACCGCGGCGACCACGGGCACCAGGGCGTACTTGATGCGCTGGCTGGTGGCCTGGAAGGTGGCCACCATCGCCTCGAACTCGGCGAGCTTGCCGGCCTGCAGCGAGGCCATGGCGCCGGACAGGTCGGCACCCGCCGAGAACGGCTCCTTCGGCTGCCAGATCACCAGCCCGCGGAAGTCCTTCTCGGCCACGTCGATGGCCTGCTGCACGCCGGCCAGCACGCCGTCGCCGACGGTGTTCATCTTGGTCTTGAAGCTCAGCACCGCGATGCCGTCGCCGTCGTGCCACATGCGCACCGCGTCGGTCTCGAACACGGTGTCGCCGGGGGCGGCGCGCTCACCCAGCACCGGGTCCGGGAAACGCTGGCGGTTGTAGACCGCCAGGTTCGAGCGCGGCAGCTTGTCGTTGCGCGCCGGGCTGAAGCTGCCCTCGGCGGCGTGCACGGCCTCGCGGCCGTCGAACACCCAGTCCGGCAGCGGCGCGCTGGACATGGCCTTGCCGGCCACGATGTCCTCGGCGATCCATTCGGCCACCTGCTTCCAGCCGGCGGCCTGCCAGGTCTCGAACGGGCCAAGGCTCCAGCCGTAGCCCCAGCGGATGGCCAGGTCGACGTCGCGGGCGGTGTCGGCGATCGAGGCCAGGTGGAAGGCGCTGTAATGGAACAGGTCGCGGAACAGCGACCACAGGAACTGCGCCTGCGGGTGCTGGCTGGCGCGCAGCTGGGCGAACTTCTCGGCCGGGTTCTTGTTCTTCAGGATCGCGACCACCTCGGGCGCGGCTTCACCGCTGGCGGGACGGTAGTCCTGGGCCTTGAGATCCAGGACCACGATGTCCTTGCCCTTCTTCATGAAGATGCCGGCGCCGGTCTTCTGGCCCAGGGCGCCCTTGGCGATCAGCGCCTGCAGCCAGTCCGGCGCCTTGAAGTACTTGTGCCAGGGATCGTCGGGCAGGGTGTCGGCCATGGTCTTGATGACGTGGGCCATGGTGTCGAGGCCGACCACGTCCGAGGTGCGGTAGGTCGCCGATTTCGGGCGGCCGAGCAGGGGGCCGGTGAGGGCGTCGACCTCGTCGAAACCCAGGCCGAACTGGCCGGTGTGGTGCAGGGTCGAGAGGATGGAGAAGACGCCAATGCGGTTGCCGATGAAGTTCGGCGTGTCCTTGGCGTACACGACCCCCTTGCCCAGGGTGGTGACGAGGAAAGTCTCAAGCCCTTCAAGCACTTCCCGGTCAGTCTTAACGCAAGGTATCAGCTCTGCGAGGTGCATGTAGCGCGGCGGGTTGAAGAAGTGCACGCCGCAGAACCGGTGGTGAAGCGATTCCGGAAGAACTTCCGCCAAGCCATTGATTGACAAGCCAGAAGTGTTGGAAGCCAGGATCGCATGCGGGGCCACGTAGGCTTCGATGCGGTCGTACAGGGCCTTCTTCCAGTCCATGCGCTCGGCGATGGCCTCGATGATCAGGTCGCAGTCCTTGAGCAGGTCCAGGTGCTGGTCGTAGTTGGCCGGGGTGATGGCCGCGGCCTTGGACTTGCTGGCGAAGGGCGCCGGCGAGAGTTTGCCGAGGTTGGCGATGGCCTTGTCGACGATGCCGTTGGGCGGGCCTTCCTTGGCGGGAAGGTCGAACAGGACGGTGTCGACGTCGGCGTTGACGAGATGGGCGGCGATCTGCGCGCCCATCACGCCGGCGCCGAGCACGGCCACCTTGCGGATGCGGAGTTGCGGCATGGGAAAAGCTCCGTGGGAGGAGGGATGAGGGTCAGCCGGCGGCGCGCAGGCCGGCGGCGGCGAAACGGATCAGGGCCTGGGCGGCCTTCTCGCAGTGGGCCTTCTCGGACACGCCGGCCGGGCGCTTGATCAGTCCGAAGTCGGCCATGGCATAGGTGAGCGCGCCGGCGGTGAAGTCCAGGCGCCAGACCAGGTCCTCCTTGGACAGGCCGGGCAGGGCGGCGCCGATGGCCTTGGCGAACTCGCGCAGCACGTGGCCGTAGTTGTCGGACAGGAACTTGCGCAGGCGGTCGTTCTTCTCGGCGAAGGCGCGGGCCAGGACCCGCACGAAGGCCGAGCCGCCGTGGCGGTCGATGGTGAGCGCCAGGGGCGGCTCGATGAAGGCGGACAGGATGGCCTCCAGGTCGCCCGGCCGGGTTTCCTGGGCCTTGCGCAGCAGGGCCAGGCGGCGCTCGCTCATCTCGTCCATGCGGCGGCGGAAGACCTCGTTGACCAGGTTCTCCTTGCTGCCGAAGTGGTAGTTGACCGCGGCGATGTTGACGTCGGCCCGGCTGGTCACCTGGCGCAATGAGGTGCCGGCGAACCCGTGCTGGGCGAAGAGCTCCTCGGCCGCGCCGAGGATGCGTTCCTTGGTGTTGAAGTGGGTCGTGGTCATGGCCTGCCAGCGTTCGATTCAAACGGGTGTTGGCGAGTGTACTCCCGCCGGCCCCGCCGTCAAATGGCCAATTCAAACGGCTGACGGAACGGGGATCGCCGCCGGGCCTCCCGGAGGCCGGCGCGCCATGCTGCTGGAAATATTCAGGGAAATGCGCTAAACCCTCGTTCGTGCGGGGTTTTGTGCTAGATTTACCGGCTTCCGAAACCCCTAAACCACGGAGTTAGACCATGGCGCTGGAGCGCACCATTTCCATCATCAAGCCCGACGCGGTCGCCAAGAACGTCATCGGCGAGATCTACGCCCGCTTCGAAAAGGCCGGCCTGAAGGTCGTCGCCGCCAAGATGAAGCACCTGTCCCGCAAGGAGGCCGAAGGCTTCTACGCCGTGCACCGCGAGCGCCCGTTCTTCAACGCGCTGGTCGAGTTCATGATCTCGGGCCCGGTGATGATCCAGGTCCTGGAGGGTGAGAACGCGGTGCAGAAGAACCGCGACCTGATGGGCGCCACCAACCCGAAGGAAGCCGCGCCGGGCACGATCCGCGCCGACTTCGCGCAGTCGATCGACGCCAATGCCGTGCACGGTTCCGACAGCCTCGAGAACGCCGCGATCGAGACCGCGTACTTCTTCGCCGCCACCGAGCTGTGCCCGCGCTGAGCGGATGACGTCGTGAACGAGAACCCGGACAAGTCCATCCCGCTGCTGGTGAACCCGGCGGACTCAACGCCGGTGGCGCCGGCGCGGGTGAACCTGCTCGACCTCGATCGCGAGGGCATGGAGCGCTTCTTCGCCGAGACGCTCGGCGAGAAGCGCTTCCGCGCCCACCAGGTGATGAAGTGGATCTACCACCAGCACGTCACCGACTTTTCCCAGATGACCGACGTGGGCAAGGCGCTGCGGGCCAAGCTCGAGGCCCACGCCGAAGTCCGTCCGCCGCAGGTGCAGTTCGACAAGCCCTCGGCCGACGGCACCCACAAGTGGCTGCTGGGCATGGACTCTGGCAACGCCATCGAGACCGTGTTCATCCCCGACAAGGGCCGCGGCACGCTTTGTGTGTCCAGCCAGGTCGGCTGCGGCCTGAACTGCCAGTTCTGCTCCACCGCCACCCAGGGTTTCAACCGCAACCTCAGCACCGCCGAGATCATCGGCCAGGTGTGGGTGGCCTCGAAGCACCTGGGCAACAAGACGCACCTGCACCGCAAGCTCACCAACGTGGTGATGATGGGCATGGGCGAGCCGCTGCTGAACTTCGACAACGTCGTGCGCGCGATGAACCTGATGCGCGACGACCTGGGCTTCGGTCTGGCCAACAAGCGCGTCACGCTGTCCACCGCCGGCCTGGTGCCGATGATCGACCGCCTGGGCGAAGAGAGCGACGTGTCGCTGGCCGTTTCGCTGCACGCGCCGAACGACGAGCTGCGCACCCAACTGGTGCCGCTCAACAAGAAGTATCCGATCGCCGAACTGATGGCCGCCTGCGTGCGCTACCTGCAGCGCCGCAGGAAGGGCGAGTCCATCACCTTCGAATACACGCTGATGAAGGGCGTGAACGACACTCCGGAAATCGCCCGCCAGCTGGCGCGGCTGATGAAGCAGTTCAGCAACCAGCTGCAGTATTCCGAGGCCGGCAAGGTCAACCTGATCCCGTTCAACCCGTTCCCCGGCACCCGCTTCGAGCGCAGCGGCGAGACCGAGATCCGCGCCTTCCAGAAGATCCTGCTCGACGCCGGCGTGCTGACCATGGTGCGGCGCACCCGCGGCGACGACATCGACGCCGCCTGCGGCCAGCTCAAGGGGCAGGTGATGGACCGCACCCGCCGGCAGTCCGAATTCAAGCGCAAGCTCGAACAACAGGGAGTTTCCGATGCGGCGTGAGCCCGTGCGTCTTTTCGCCTTCGTCGCTCTGCTGGCGCTGGCCGGCTGTGCCTCCACGGCGGGCGGCGGCAAGCCCCAGGCGCCCGGCAACGCCGGCGGCACCCACACCACGATGAGCAACAAGGGCCTGGCCAACCTCAACCTGGCGCACAATTACATGAACGCCGGAAAGCTCGACTACGCGATGGACCGCGCCAACCGCGCCCTGCGCAGCGACCCGGATTCGCCCGACGTGCAGATCGTGATGGGCCTGATCCGCGAGAAGCTCGGCGACGATGCCCGCGCCGGCCAGCACTACGCGCAGGCGGTGAAGCAGGCGCCGGAGGCGGGCCACGTGCTCAACGTGCACGCCGTCTGGCTGTGCCGCCAGGGCCAGGTCGAGCAGTCCGACGCGCTGTTCAGCCGCGCCGTGGTGGACCCATTCTACAAGGCCAAGCACCAGGCCTACTTCAACGCCGGCAAGTGCGCGCTGCAGGGCGGCCGCCTGGACCGCGCGGAGAAATACCTGCGCCAAGGCGTCGAGCTGGCGCCCCAGGACGCCCTGCTGCTGGCCGAACTGGCCGAGGTGAAATTCCGCCAGGGCGACTACATGGCGGCGCGCGCCTTCTTCCAGCGGCGTGAATCGCTGGGCGCGCCCAGCGCCGAACTGCTGGACCTGGCGGTCCGCATCGAGCAGGGCGCCGGCGACACGGTGGCGGCCGAGCGTTACCGTCGCCGCCTCAACGAACAGTTCCCCAACTACACGCCGCCCGCCACGGAGGGGTCGCGCCAGCCATGAGCAGTGAAAGCACGCAGGAGGTCCTGTTCCAGGACCCGATTGGGATTCGCCTGCGGCAGGGCCGCGAGAAGGCGGGACTCAGTCTCGAGCAGGCCGGCCAGCAGCTGAAGCTGCCGGTGGCGATCGTCGAGGCGATGGAACGCGACGACTGGCAGCGCCTCGGCGCGCCGATCTACGTCCGCAGCTACCTCGGCAGCTACCTGCGCCTGGTGGGCCTGCCGGCCGCACTGGCCGAACAGGTCGCGCAGGAGAAGCCGACGCCGCCGCTGGTGACCCTGGGCGGCAGCTCCCGGGTCCGGCATGCGCTTAACCACTCGATGCGCAACCTGGTCTACCTGGTGATGACCGCCGTGCTGGTGCTGCCGGTGGTGCTGGTCGTGCGCCACTACCAGGCGGCGCAGCCGGCGGAGCTGCTCACGCTCGAGCCGTCCGCCATCGCTCCAGCGCCGAACCTGGCGGCGGAACCGGCTCCGCCGCCGCCGGCCGCAGCCATCGCGCCCCCGGCTGCTGCCGCGGCGGACGCCGAGGGCCCGGCACCGGTGATGGCGTCGATGGCACCGTTCCAGAAGCCCGCCGCCGCGAACAGCGGGCTCCTGCTGCGTTTTGCCGGGGAGAGCTGGGTTGACGTCGTGGATGCCCAAGGTGCGCGGATCGAACGCGGGCTGGTGGCCGCGGGCAGCGAGCGCCGTTACGCCCCCGGTCAGGTGGCGCGCATCACGCTCGGCAACGCCGAAGCGGTGGAGGTGAGCTTCGCCGGCGCGGCGATCGACCTGACGCCTTACCGCGCCGCGAACGTCGCCCGCTTTGCGGTATCCTCCACCGGCGAACCCGCTCCCGCCGGCAACTGATCCCGCGGCACCGCGCGCCGCCGCCACCTCCACCCGCCTGCGCATCGCGCGGGCCCGAAGAAGCATCGAATGGACCAGATCGACGAATACGAACAGGGCGAACGCGTTCGCACCTGGCTGCGCAACAACGGCTCCTCGCTCATTGGCGGCGTCGTGCTCGGCCTGGCCGGCCTGGCCGGCTGGCAATGGTGGCAGGGGCAGCAGGACCAGGCGCTGGTGGTGGCCGCCGGCGAATACGCGGCCTTCAACAAGGCCATCGAAGCCAAGCAGGACGACAAGATCGCCGCCCATGCCGCCGCGCTGCGGCAGAACCATCCCGACACCCCGTACCCGGCGCTGGCCGCGCTGCGCCAGGCGGACGTGCTGCACGCCGCGGGCAAGGACGACGAAGCGATCGAGGCCCTCGACGCGGTGTCGGGCGAGCACCTTGATCCGGCCCTGGTCGAGTTGGCGCGCCTGCGCGCCGCGCGCCTGCTGGTCGGCAACGGCAAACCGGAAGACGCGATCAAGCGGCTCGACGACCTGGGCGAGCCGACCTTCGCCGCCGTCGCCGCCGAGATCCGCGGCGACGCCGAAATGGCCCTGGGCCGCCGCGACGCCGCCCGCGCCGCCTACGAAAAAGCCTTGGCCTCGCTCGACGTCGGTGCGCCCACGCGCTCGATGGTCGAGATGAAACTCACCGACGCGGGCGGTTCCTCGTCCGCGCAGCCGGAGATCTGACCGCATGTCGTTCCGCATCCTGCTCCTCGCCCTGATCCTGGTCTCCGCCACCGGCTGCAGCACCATCAAGGGCTGGTTCGGCGACAGCAAGTCCAAGGCCCTGGACCCGGCCGAGCTGACCGACATCGCCAGCCCGATCGCCGTGGACCGCGCCTGGACCCTGAACCTCGGCGATGGCCGCGAGAAGCTGGGCCTGCGCCAGAAGGTCGCGATCGAGGGCGAGCGCCTGTACGTGTCCAACGACGACGGCCAGGTGCTGGCCATCGATGCCAACAGCGGCGACGTGGTCTGGGATTCCCAGGCCGTGAAGACCGGCAAGACCGGCAACCGCCTGCTGTTCTGGCGTCGCAAGACCATCGAGGCCGGCCTGAGCGGCGGCCCCGGCGTCGGCAACGGCCTGGTTGTGGTCGGTGGCCGCAACGGCGAAGTGATCGCCTTCGACGCCGAGACCGGCGCGGAGCGCTGGAAGGCCCAGGCCACCTCCGAAGTGATCGCCACGCCCCTGGTCGCCGGCGGCCTGGTGGTGGTGCGCAGCAACGACGGCCGCACCTTCGGGTTCGACGCCGTCGACGGCACCCGCAAGTGGGTGTTCGACCGCGGCCTGCCCAGCCTGAGCGTGCGCGGCAACGGCACGCCCGTGGCCGGCGGCGAGTTCGTCTACCTGGGTTACGACGACGGCAGCGTCATCGCGCTGCGCCTGGCCGACGGCCTGCTGGCCTGGGAACAGCTGGTCGCCGAAGCCGATGGCCGCAACGAGCTCGAGCGCATGGCCGACGTGGATGGCGAGCTGCAGCTGGGCCTGTCCGAACTCTATGCCACCAGCTTCCGGGGCCAGACGGTCGCCATCTCGACCCGCAACGGCGAGCCGATGTGGAACCGCGACGTCGGCAGCTACGGCGGCCTCGCCCTGCTGGCCGACCGCGTCGTGGTGGCCGATCCTTCCGGCACAGTCTGGGCGCTGGACCGCAACACCGGCAGCGCCCTGTGGAAGCAGGAGGCGCTGGCGCGCCGCTGGCTGACCACGCCGGCGGTGCAGGGCAACTACATCGTGGTGGGCGACATCGAGGGTTACCTGCACTGGATCCGCTCGGACGACGGCGTCATCGTCGGCCGCGACCGCATTCAGAACTCGGCCATCCTCGGCACCCCGCAGGTGTCGGCCGCGGGCACGCTGTACGCCATCACGGCGGAAGGCAAGCTGGCGGCCTACCCGCAGCCGCAATAATCCCGGTCGCGGCCCGCGAGGGTCCGGCCGATCGTGGCGCGCCCCCGGGGGCGCGCCGCCGCACCGCCCGGCCCGTGCCGGGCGTTTCGCGCTTCGGCGCGGATGATTCCAAAGTTTCGGGAGAGATCCACCGTGTTGCCATTGGTCGCTCTCGTCGGCCGGCCGAATGTCGGCAAGTCCACGATCTTCAACGCGCTCACGCGCAGCCGCGACGCCCTCGTCCACGACGAGCCCGGCGTGACGCGCGATCGCCACTACGGTTTCTGCCGCCTGGTCGAGGACCGGCCCTTCGGCCTGTGCGACACCGGTGGCCTGTCCGGTGACGAGGAAGGGCTGGCCGGCGCCACCGCACGGCAGGCCCGCGCCGCGGTCGAAGAGGCCGACCTGGTGCTGTTCGTGGTCGATGGCCGGGAAGGGCCCTCGGGCCTGGACCAGAGCATCCTGGCCTTCCTGCGCAAGTCCGGCACGCGCTTTTTCCTGGTGGTCAACAAGACCGACGGCATCGATGTCGAGGCCGCGGTGGCCGAGTTCGCGCGCTTCGGCGTCGAACGGGTCATCCCGGTGGCGGCGGCGCACCAGCGCGGCATCCCGGACCTGCTCGAAGAGATCATCCCCGAACTGCCCGAGGACGGCGACGCCGCCGTGCTGGCGGACGATCCGGACCGGATCCGCATCGCCTTCATCGGCCGCCCCAATGTCGGCAAGTCGACCCTGGTGAACCGCCTGCTGGGCGAGGAGCGCATGATCGCCTCCGACGTACCCGGCACCACCCGCGACTCGATCGCCGTGGACCTGCGCCGCGACGGCCGCGACTACCGCCTGATCGACACCGCCGGCCTGCGCCGGCGCGCCAAGGTCGAGGAAGCGGTGGAGAAGTTCAGCGCCTTCAAGACCCTGCAGGCGATCGAAACCTGCCAGGTGGCCGTGGTGATGCTGGACGCGGGCGAGGGCGTGACCGACCAGGATGCGACCGTGCTGGGCCTGGTGCTCAACGCCGGCCGCGCCCTGGTGGTCGCCGTCAACAAATGGGACGGCCAGGACAAGTACACGCGCGAGCAGGCCATGACCATGCTCGAACGCAAGCTCTCGTTCTGCGAATGGGCCGAACGCGTCACCATCTCGGCCAAACACGGCACCGGCATGCGCGAGCTGTTCAAGGCCATCCACCGTGCCCACGCCTCGGCGACGCACGAGTTCAGCACGGCCGAGACCACCAAGGCCCTCGCCATCGCGGTCGAGAGCTTCCCGCCGCCGGTGGTGCGCGGGCACGTGGCCAAGCTGAAGTTCGCGCATCCGGGCGGCGCCAATCCGCCGACTTTCATCGTGCACGGCAACCGGCTGAAGTCGCTGACCGACAGTTACCGCCGCTACCTCGAGAACTTCTTCCGCAAGCGCTTCAAGCTGGTGGGTACGCCGATCAAGTTCGTGTTCAAGGAAGGCGAGAACCCCTACGAGGGCAAGAAGAACGTGCTCACCGAGCGCCAGGTGAAGGCCAAGCGCCGCTTGATGAAGCACGTCAAGCGCAAGTGATCCCGCGCGCCGCGATCACGCTGGGCATCCTGGCCGGCGGACGCGGCCAGCGCCTGGGTGGGCGCGACAAGGCCTGGGTGCGGCACCGCCAGCGCTGCCTGCTCGAAAACGTGCTGATGGCTGTGCCCGGCGAGTTCGCCGAGCGCCTGGTCAGCGCGCGCGCCCCCGACCCGCGCTTCGAATCGCTCGGCCTGCGTCCGGTGTTCGACCGGCGCGCCGATTTCGCCGGCCCGCTGGCGGGCCTCGAAGCCCTGGCGCTGGCCTGCACCTCGCCCTGGCTGCTGAGCCTGCCGGTGGACCTGGAGGGTTTGCCCGACGATCTGGTCGACCACCTGGTGGGCATTCCGGACACCGACGGCGTGGTGGTGCACGATGCCGGCGGCCTGCAGCCCCTGCTCGGGCTCTGGCGCACCGCGGCCCTGGCCGAAAGCGCGACGGCGATGCTCGACGCCGGCGAGTCGGCGGCGCGGCGCCTGGTCGCCCGGCTGCGGGTTTCGCGGCTGGACCTGGCGCCGCTGAAGCTGGGCAACCTCAACTCTCCGCACGATTTCCCCGAGGGTTATGCACCGTGAACCAGGACGTCCCCACCCGCATAGGTTTCGACGAGGCCGAGGCCTTGATCCGCGCGCACGCGCCATGTCTGGGCGTTGAGCGCGTGCCACTTTCGCGCGCACGCGGCGCCGTGCTTGCGGCGGACCTGGTGGCCGATCTCGCGCTGCCCGGCTTCGACAACTCGGCGATGGACGGATTCGCGCTGCGCGCCGACGAGGCCAACGCGGCGGCGGACGCGGGCCTGCAGCTGGTCGGCGAGCAGTTCGCCGGTGCCAGCCGGGGCCTGGAGCTCGGGGCAGGACAGTGCAGCCGCATCACGACGGGCGCGGTGATGCCTGCGGGCGCCGACACGGTGCTGATCAAGGAAGAGGCGAGGGTGGAGGCGGGGCGCGTGTTTCCCAAGACGGCCCTGCGCAAGGGCGCCCACGTGCGCTACGCCGGCGAGGACGTTTCCGTCGGTGAAACCGTGCTGCATGCGGGCCAGGTGCTGACGCCGGCACGGCTGAGCCTGGCGGCGGCCCTGGGCCGGGCGGAGCTGGAGGTGCGGCGCCGCCCGACCGTCGCCGTGTTCACCACTGGCGACGAGCTGCGCCCGCCGGGCCAGCCACTGGCCCCGGGCGAGATCCACGACAGCAACCGCGTGCTGCTGCAGACCCTGCTGATGGCCGAGGGCCTGGAGCCGGTCGCGTGGCCGGTGCTGCCCGACGACCCGGTGCGGATGGCGGCGGCGCTGCGCGACGCCGCCTTCTCCTTCGACCTGGTGATCACCTGCGGCGGCGTCTCGGCCGGCGAAAAGGACCACCTTCCGGCGCTGCTGCGCGAGCACGGCGACGTGTATTTCTGGAAAGTGCGCATGAAGCCGGGCATGCCCGTGTTGTTCGGGCGCCTCGGCGAGGCCTTGGTGCTGGGGCTGCCGGGGAATCCCGTATCGGTGCTGGCGACCTTCCTGACCCTGGGCCGCGCGCTGCTGGACAGCCTGCAGGGCCGCGGCGAAGCCCGCGGATCCTGGACCGCCGCACTGGCGACGCCGATCCGCAAGACGCATGCCCGCCTGGAGTTCATGCGCGGCAATCTTGCCTGCGATGCCAGCGGCCAGCTGCAGGTGGCGCCGAACCCGGCGGTCGCCTCGCACCGGCTGCGCGCGGCCGCCGATGCCAATGCGCTGATCCTGCTGCCGGAAGGGGCAGGGGAGTACGCCACCGGCGACCGCGTGACGGTGCTGCCCTACGCAGGCCACGGCGGCTAGACTCCGGCCATGCGCGATATCGAGGAAATCACCCCGGGCCAGGCCCGTGCGCGTCAGGCGACGGGCAGTCTGCTGATCGACGTGCGCGAACCCGGCGAGCATGCGCTGGGCCTGCCGGATGGCGCGCTGGCGGTGCCGCGCGCACAGCTCGAGGCCGAGCCCGCGCGCTGGGTCGCCGACACCGGCGCCGAGGTCCTGCTGATCTGCGGCAGCGGCAAACGTTCGCTGCTGGCGGCGCAGGCGCTGACCGCGGCGGGTTACGCCCGGCCGGTGTCGGTGTCCGGTGGCTTCGAGCGCTGGCGGGCCGAGGGCCTGCCGGAACAACCGGGCGCCCCCGAGGACGCCGATTTCCTCGAGCGTTATTCCCGCCATCTGCGCCTGCCGCAGGTCGGCATCGAAGGCCAGCGCAGGCTGGCGCAGGCCAGGGTGCTCGTGGTCGGCGCCGGTGGCCTGGGTTCGCCCGCGGCCTATTACCTGGCCGCTGCCGGCGTCGGCACCCTGGTGCTGGCCGACGACGACGTGGTGGACCGCAGCAACCTGCAGCGGCAGATCCTGCATACCGAGGCGCGCATCGGCGTGGCCAAGGTCGAATCGGCGCGGCTGGCGCTGTGTGCGCTCAACCCGCGGCTGGATATCCGCACCGCGCCGGTGCGCGTGAACGCCGACAACGTCGAATCGCTGGTGGCGGACGTCGACGTGGTGGTGGATGGCGCCGACAATTTCCCGGCGCGTTACCTGCTTTCCGATGCCTGCGTGCAGCTGGCCAAACCGCTGGTGTACGGGGCCGTGCACCGCTTCGAAGGCCAGGTGAGCGTGTTCGATGCCGGACGCCGGCGCGGCCAGGCGCCGTGTTACCGCTGTCTGTTCCCGGAACCGCCCGCGCCCGAGGACGCGCCAAACTGCGCCGAGGCCGGCGTGCTGGGCGTGCTTCCGGGCGTGATCGGCCTGCTGCAGGCCACCGAGGCGCTGAAGCTGATCCTGGAACTGGGCGATTCGCTGGCCGGCCGGCTGCTGCATTTCGACGCGCTGCGCATGCGGTTCCGCGAAACCCGATTGGGCGCGGACCCGGATTGCCCGGGCTGCGCGCCGGGCCGCGCCTTCCCGGGATATCGGGAGCTGCAGGCGCTGTGCGGTTCGCCGGACCGGGGCTGAAGCGCGAGGCGACGTTGACGTGCGTCAATGCCCCGGCCCCTGAACGAGCCATCCTCGTCTCGCACTGGCTCGGGAGGATGGCGATGAACAACTGGATTCTGGTCGCGGACGAATCGCGTGCGCGGCTGTTCCGCGCGGGCGCCAGCGACGGCGAATTGGAGGAGATCGCGGGCATGGTGCACCCGGAAGGCCGCATGCACGGCCGGGACCTGACCGATGACCAGCCCGGCAGCTCCCACACCAGCGTCGGCGGCGTGCACCACGGCCTGGCGCCGCACACCGCGCTGGACGAGAAGATCTCGCGAGAATTCGCCCGCGAGCTGGTCGACCTGCTCGAGGCCGGGCGGGTCAGCCACGCCTTCGACCAGCTCACCCTGGTCGCAGAGCCGAAGTTCCTGGGCATGCTTCGCTCGATGCTGAGTCAACAGCTGGCGCGCATGGTCGTGCGGTCGCTTTCGAAGAACTACACGCAGTGCACCTTCGAACAGATCCGCAAGGTCCTCGACGCGACCTGAGGGTTGCCGGGATCAGCGCACCGCCGGCTTGGGGCTGCCGGAGGCGTGCGTGGTCGCGGCCGGCGGGCCTCTCACGCTCGAGACGAATCGGGCCAGTTCCGCCGCATGCTCGGCTGGCTTGAGGTGCTTTCCATCGACCACCAGGGTGGTCATGGGCGACAGATGGCAGATCGAGGCCAGTTCGGCCATGCCCGTCTCGGCGCCGCGTCCGCCCTAGGTGCAGAAAAAGGCGATCCGGTTCGCGCCGCCGGCGTGGCGGCGGGCGTAGGTGCGCACCGGCGAAGCGAATCGGCCGGCCCAGATCGGGCCGCCAAGGACCAGCAGGTCGTAGTCCATTGGGCGCTTCTCGACCGGGGCGATGGACGGCTCCCGCCGGAAGATGGCGTCCATCAGCGAACGCAGCACCCCGAACACGCCACGGCGGGCGCGCGCATCGCGGATGGTCTCGGTGTCGGCCTGGAGTTCCCGGGCGATCTCGCGGGCGAGGTCGGCGGTGTTGCCGGACAGCGAGTAGTGGGCAACGAGGATGCGGCGATTCATGGGGTTCTCCGTCGGCTCAGCGCCGCTTCTCCATCTCGATGCTGGTGCCGTGCGCCAGGGCTTTTCCCAGCTCCGCCATCAGCGTCCCCAAGGCACCGATGATGTCATCGGCCGTGAGGATGCCGGTCAGGCCGCCCTTGGCGTTGACCACGGGCAGCCGACGCACTCCGTGCCGGCTCATCAGGGCGATGGCGTCGAAGATGTCCTGGCTTTCGGTGCACGTGACCACGTCGCGTGTCATCACGTCGGCCACCGACACTTTCGCCGGATCCGTGTGCGTGGCCGCCAGGGCCAGCACGATGTCGCGGTCGGTCAGCATGCCGACCGGCCGCCGTTCGCCGTTGGGCTGCTTCACCGCCACCAGCGAACCGACGTGCCGCGCCCGCATCATTTCGGCGGCCCGGGCGGCGGACTCGGAGTCTTCGATCCAGGCCACGTTCTTGGTCTTCATTTCGGACACTTGCATGGGGCGGCTCCGGTTGCGGGGACGTCCCATCCTTGGCGGCGGCCGAAGAGGAAGCATTGACCGGGATCAAGCTTTGCGCGCGGCCAGGGTCCTGCGTTGAGAGGGCAGGGGCACAGGTGCCGACCGGCGGGGCGGCTTTTTCCGCCCCATGGGAAAAACCATGCCTGCCGGAGGGCAGGGCAGGCATGAAAGATGCAGGGATTCACCGGTCAATCGAACCGGAGACCGCCATGCCACGCGGAGACAAATCCAGCCATACCGACAAGCAGAAGCGCCAGGCCGAGCACATCGAACAGGGCTATCGCGAGAAGGGTGTTTCCGAGGAAACGGCCGAGCGCCGCGCCTGGGCCACGGTCAACAAGCAGGACGGAGGCGGCAAGAAGTCGGGCAGCGGCCGCAAACGCACGCGCTCCGGAGGATCGTGAGCCAGCGGTCGGTCCCGTCCATCGCCCGGCGTTTCCGACCCCGGAATTTCCTTCACCGTGCTCCCGGAACCTGCGGTCGATTGGCATGGGCATTGCAGCGCCTGTGCTGACTTCGCTGCTGGAGCGCCGCCATGGTGGAAGCCCGCCTTTACGACGCCGATGGAACCGACCGCGTGATCCCGGCGGACGCGCTGGGGGCTTCGCGCCCCGGTCCCGAACAATTGCTGTGGGTGGACGCCGTGGCGCCCGGGACGGACGAGCTGCAGTGGCTAGGCCAGGCCCTGCGCGTGCCGGCCGAAGCCTTCGCCGGTGATTTCCGGCGCGGTCCCGGACTTATCCGGCTGGGCGGGTTCTTCAGGGCGGACGTGGTTCCGGTGGGTACCTTGGCGGCCCCCGGCTTCCAGGGCGTCGCACTTTCGATCATCGCCGGCGAGAACATCGTGCTGACCCTGCATGACGAGCCCGTCGCCTGCCTGGACGCGCTGCATGCCTCGCAGTGCGGCGATTCCGACATGGGCGTGCTGAGCGCCGACAGCTTCGCGGCGTCCCTGCTGGACTGGCACTTGTCCACCTATTTCAGCGCGGTGGCCGACTTCGAGCGCGACCTGGAGCGCCTGGAGGTGGACATCCTGGATGGCCGAAGCCGGCAATGCATGGACGAACTTCGTCGATTGCGCCGGGCGGCGTCCCGATTGCGGCGGATGCTGGCCTCGCACCGTCCGGTGTTCGCCGGGTTGTCGCGGCCCGACTTCCGGCCTTCGGTGGGCGAGGAGGTCCAGCGCCATTTCACCGCGCTGGACGCGCGCTTCGAACGGGCGATGGACATGGTCGAGCATGCACGCGAACTGGTGATCGGAAGCTTCGAGCTCTTCAGCAGCCAGACCGCGCTGCGGACGAACCGGACCATGGGCGTCCTGACGTTCGCGACGGTGGTGCTGGGCGTGCTGGCCGTGATGAGCGGCGTGATGGGAATGAACTTCGAGGCGGCGTTCTTCGCTTCCCGGGATACCGGGTTCTGGGCAGTGGTTGGGGCGATGGTGATACTGGCGGGACTGGCCCTGTTGCTGGGCCGTCGCAAGGACTGGATCTGACGCCGTCCGTGGTCGGCGGACGGCATCGGATCGTGTAGCCTTCCGCACGATCATCAGGCGGCCCGCGGGCCGCCCACCACCCAACGACCAGGGAAGCGCAGATGCCGGTCACGCCTTCGTCTTCGCCCGACGCTGCGGGAATATCCGCCGAAGCCTCCATCAGGCTCCGGGCGGCCACATCGCCATGGGCGCTGGTGCTCCTGCTGCTGCTTGGAGGGGTGTTGGCGATCGGATCCGCGCCGCTCGGAATGCTGGACCAGGGCGACTACGCGCGCACCGTGTCGCGCGTCGTCGGTGAACCCCTGCCTGCCGAGGCGGACGCGGCAAAGGGGGCACCGGCGACCCGATGGAGCCTGCGCGAGGGGATGCCGATTCCCAATCCCTCGTCGGGGACCTCCTCTTTCCTGTTCGCGGCGGCGGCGGCCCTGCAGTCCCTTTACCAGGATCGTTTCGACCTGTTGCACCTGGGGCTGGCCGGAAAGTTCGTCCTGGTGGCCGCTCTGGGACTGCTCGCCTTCATGGCGGCGCGTCGGCAGGGATTCGGGGCGATCGGGCAGGGCGGGCTTGTGCTCGGCCTGCTGCTGGCGGCGTTCGCCGCGCACAACATCGGCTTCCTGCAGTCGCTGTATGGCGAATACAGCTTTTTCCTCGGCCTGCCGCTGCTGCTGGCGGCGCTGCTATGGCCGCCGGGCCGCGGGCGCCTGGTCCTGTTGGTGGTGTCGCTGCTGATGTGCGGCGGCGCCAAGGCGCAGTTCTTCTATCTGCCGCTGCTGGTGTTGCCGGTGTTGTGGTGGCAGGCGCGCGCCGCCGGCCATCGTCCGGATGGCCTGGCGCTGGCGGCCATCCTGGTGGTGCAGGGCGCCTGCCTGGCGCCCCTGGCGATCAGCGACGTGATGGATTTCAACCGCCATCATTCCACCCACCTGGGCTCCTACCTGGCCATGACCGAGTCCGAGCGCGACCGGCTGGGGCTGACGCCGGCCGAACGCGCCTGCATCGGCGTCGACGCCTGGGGAAACCGGCTTGAGTCGCTGGACGCCGTGCAGTACGTGCCCGATTCCGAGCACTGCTCCGGTACCTGGCCCAAGAGCCTGCTCGACACGCTGCGTCCCTATGCCGTCGCACCGGGGGTGGCCTGGCGCATGTTGACGGTCGGACTGCCCCCGCACCTGACCGTGCGCTATTTCCACGTAAAGGCCGATTACCTTTACGCAGCGCCGCTGAAGGCCGACCCCGGTGTGGTCGCCGAGGGCCTGCAGCGGCTTACCGACGTCCGCGATGGGCTGCTGCAGCCGTGGGCGCTGATCGTGCTGCTGCTGGCCGCGCTGGCCGTAGCGGTTCACGGCATGCGCCGGCGCGAGGGCGGCGGCCTGGCGGCGCCCATGCTCGCGCTGGTCCTGGTGGCCCTCAGCCAGGTGCCGGTGGCGCTGTTGGGCGAGGGCGTGCGTGACCTCAGCAAGCATCTGGCTGGCGCGCAGTACGCGGTCGACCTCCTGATCGTGCTGCTGCTGGGCCATCTGGCCGGCATGACGCGTCGTGCCCGGCGTCGTCCAGCCGCCGACGACCGGGCGGGCCTGGCCTGAGCGGATCTCAGCGAAGCAGGACGGCGGCCAATGCCGCGGCCACGATCAGCAGCAGGCCGACCGCGCCCATCAGCATCGTGCCATTCGCGGTTCTGGAACGCGGGGCGGCGGCATCGGCGCGTTCCGGCAATTCCCGGGGCTGGCCGGAATCGGCGTTGCCCAGGAGCAGCGCCACCATCGCCTCGACCAGGGCCGGTTCGAACGAATAAGGCTCGAAACCGATCCGGCCGTGGCGGGCCATCAGGACCCGGACCTCGGGGGCGTCCGGCACGTGTTTCATGGCCCAGCCCCGGAAGGCCGGCTGGGGAATTTCCCGGCGATCGAGCACCTTCAGGTCCTGGTGGCGCGGATCGTCCTGGAGCCGTGCGTAAAGCGCCTCGACCTGGTCCTGCCGTCCCTCGAGCACCTGGAAGAAGCAGCCGTCGGCGAAATACAGGCCGCCGACCAGGCGGTTGCGCCCGTTGTTGCGCCGGGACTGCAGCAGGATGCGGCCGACTTCCGGATGGAAACCGGCGCCGTCGCGCACCGGCGGGAACGTCGCGCGGCTGACGTAAGTGAGGCGGAGGTATCTGGGCATGGGGGCTGCCGGGTTGAAGTGCGGCGTGCAGGGTCCCAAAGCCGGCGTGATCGGGGCGTGGCCGGTGGCCGGCAGCTCCACCGCCTCCGCCTAGACACTCGCATAATGTATATTATGTCAATAACGATGATGTGCAGGTTTCGAGGACACCGGATATTCCCGGAGGCTCCACATCGGGCCGCCGGACAGCCCGCGCCCTGCTCCTGCTCCGGCGGGATCGAACGCTCAGGACCGCCGGCGCTTGGCGGCGTACATGGATTGGTCTGCGTGGGCCAGCAAGGCTTCGGCCGTGCGGCCATGTTCGGGGAAACAGGCGATGCCGACGCTGGCATCCAGTCCGTGCGACTCCACCCCCGGCAGCGGCGTGTCCTTGAGCCGCGTGCGCAGGCTTTCGGCGACCCGCCGGGCCGCGACGGCATCCCGGCAACCCCGCAGCAGGACCACGAACTCGTCACCGCCCAGTCGCGCCAACAGGTCGCTCTGCCGCACCCCACGCTGGAGCCGGCTCGCGACCTCCCGCAGCACGCGGTCGCCGGTGTCGTGGCCGGCGCTATCGTTCACCGCCTTGAAGCCGTCCAGGTCCATGAACAGCAGCGTCAGGCCATCACCCGTCGCGCGGGCATGCTCCAGGGCCGCGTCCAGTTCGGCCTGCAGGTGAAGGCGGTTCGGCAGCCCGGTCAGGGGATCATGGGTGGCGCGGTGCTGGAGTTCGCTCTCCACCCGGCGCAGCTCGGTCACTTCGCGGGCGATGCCCACGCGCACGCCATGGGCCGGATGCCAATGCGCGGACCACTGGATGTCGACGTAGTGGCCCGACTTGTGGCGATAGCGGTTGCGGAAATGGCGCTGGAGGGCGCCGGCCATGACCAGGGCCGCCTGTTCGGCGGTGGTGGCGCGATCGTCTTCGTGCAGCAGTTCGAAGGTCTGCCGTCCGAGCACTTCCTCCCGGGTGTAGCCGAGGATGCGTTCGAAGCTGCCGCTGACATAGAGGAAACGCCCGTCGGCGTCGACCACACAGACGGCGTCGGGCAGCAGGTCGAGCAGCTCACCGGCCGGCGGAAGCGGCATGTCAGGCCCGCTGCTCGACGAAGTTCGGCACCGACCGGCGCCGCGAGGTGCTGGAGGCCAGCTCGAAGAACACCTGGTGGTTGTCGTATTGCTCGATGCGGTGGAAGTCCGCTTCGCACATCCGGTACGGGTCGGTGATCTCCAGCCTGCCCGGCGGATACTCGGCCAGCCGCCTTGCCGCCGGCGCGCGGCTGCGGACGTTGGCGTCGAAATACGCCGCGAAATCATGGTCCAGCGCGTGCACTTCCGGGAACCGGCGGCCCTCCCCCGGCATCATCAGCTCGTTGACGCGCAGCGCGGTGCGGAAGCCGGGGTCCATCGCCACGCCCAGTTCGCGCTGCGCGAACGCGGCGATTTCCGCGTAGAACGGCCCCCAGCCGCCCAGCGCCTGCCGCTCGGCCAGGAAGTTGCGGAACAGCCAGGTGATGGCCGGATAGGCCACCGGCGCTTCGCGCACCTTGCGCGCGATGGCGTGGATAAGCTCGGTGGCGGCGATGCCGTGCTCCCACTGCAGGAACCGCGCGACGTAGCGCAGCACCGCGTAACCGTCGGCGATGTCGAAGGCGGTCCATATCTCCAGCATCTCCGCCAGGTCGGCGGTGCTGTAGCTGGCGGTCGAGACCAGGTACTGCTGCGGATCGACCCGGATCTGGTTCTCGCGCAGGTAGTCGGGGTCCGACATCGGGCTGTTGGGCAGCAGCTGGGTGCGGTAGGCCTTCACCCCGACGTCGTCGTCGAAGTAGTACTGCAGGTCGCCCTTGAAGCTGGCGATGGTGGCGCCCGGCAGCCCGATCATCAGGTCGGTGGACAGCGGCAGGTTCTCGCGCCGGAAGATCTCGCCCAGTTCGTCGTATTTTTTGGTCTTGATGTTGTCGCGACGGATCACCGCCAGCGTGGTCGGGTCGGTGGTCTGGATCGAGATGATGCCTTGGCTGCAGATGCCGGCGCGGGCAAAGACCTTGACGATCTCGGCGATCTTCTCCGTCGCGTTCTTCGGATAGTTCACCACCACTTCGCGCGGGTAGCCGTACTTCGCCTTCGTCGCCGCCACGTGTTCGGCGATGTCGACGTCGCGTTTGAAGATGCCGAAGTTGGCGTCGGCGATCCACAGCACGCGGATGCGCTGGCGGCCGATCCAGTCGATCTCGGCCTTCACCCGCTCCAGGTCGAAGCTGCGGATCTTCTGCTGCGTGGCCGATCCCCAGTCGCAGAAGGTGCAGGCGTAGGGGCAGCCGCGGTTGGTTTCAAGGATCGCGGCGACCACCTTGCCGCCGTAGTGGTTGAACATGCCCGACAGATAGGGCGACGGCAGCTCGTCCATCGCGGCCAGTCGATTCCGCTCGGTCGTGCGCACGATCCGGTCCCCGCACCGGAAGGTCAGGCCCGCGACCTCGGCCAGCGCCTGCACGCCCTGCCCCTTGGCCAGTGCCTGCAGCAATTCGACCAGGGTCGCCTCGCCCTCGCCGCGCACCACCACGTCCACGTGCGGATTGGCCTGCATGTGCCGCTGGCAGGCCTCTTCGTACTTGGGCGCGCTGGGGCCGCCGTGGATCGTGAGGTTGCGGGCATCGGCGGCCTTGGCGGCGGCCGACAGGCCGCGGTTGTACTCGTGCGACCACATGTAGTTCGAGAACAGCCACAGGCCCGGCCCGAAGCGGCGGTACAGCGCCTGCATCTGGTCGGCGCCCACCGAGACGATCGGCAGCGGCTGGTAGTGCCTGAGCAGTTCGCCGCCGTCGTGCGCCATCAGGTGCGCACGCAGCATGCCCAGCGCCAGCGGCAGATGGTCGGCGTGGTGGGTGACGAAATAGATCGGCGTACGGCCGTCGGGCGTCAGCCCGGCCCAGGGGTCGCCCTCGCCCAAGTGCACGGCTTCGGCTTCGATCGGTGACGCGGCGGCGGCCGGCCTGGCGCGGGTCGCGGTGGTCGGCACCAGCAGTCCCGCGGCCAGCAGCTGCGCCAGTCCGGCGCGGGCGCGGGCTTCGTCGAAGCTGCCGGGCGCAAGGCCCGACAGCAGTTCCGTCACGGCCCTGCCCTCGCCCGCCGCCAGCAGGCGCAGGGCCAGCGGCGTCGGCAGACGGCAGTAGGCCTGTAGCGAGGGACTCCAGGCGAGGAACTCGCGTTCGCCCGGGAACAGGCAGGTCTGGCCGAGCAGCCGCAGATGGCTCGGAAGATCGGAAATGGACGGGTGCTGGGAGGGAAGGTCGATCGCGTCGGGGAACGCGACCGGTCCGGGGCCCGCAACCAGCAGCCCGGCCTCGCGCAGGTCACGCAGCTCTTCCGCCGGCAGCTGCGCGGGGTCCAGGCCTCCGAGCAGATCGCCCAGGCGTTCGACCGAGCGGGCGGCCAGCACGCGCGGCCGCGCCTGGGCCGGCAGCCAGGCCAGCAGTTGCCCACGTCGGGTGCTGATCCGCAGGGCGGGATCCAGCCTTGGAGTCGTCATCGTGCCGCCATGAAACGGGATTGCCGGAGCATAGGTGACTTGCCGCGGTCTAAAAAGGGTCGGGGCGTGCCAGGGGCCTTGACCTTGACCCCGGGGCAAACCCCAGCTTGCGGGTTCACGGCGCCGGGACGCCGAGCCCTCGCTTTGGGTTTACACTTTCGCCATGTCGCTGACCGCCTTGTTCGCCCGCTGCCTGCTTGCCCTGGCCCTCGTGGCCAACGGGTTGCCGGCCATGGCGGTGCCGGCGGACATCGAAAGCCGGACCGAAGCCGCGGTGTCCGCGCCCTGCCACGACGCAGCCGGCGCTTCCCTTGCATCCGGACCCGCCGCGCCCTCGCCGACTTCGCTTGACTGCTGTGAAGGCGGCGACTGCGCCTGCAGCTGCCTGCATCATGCGCCGCTGGTGCTGGTCCTTGCGGCCGTTTCCAACGTCGCGCCGCCGCACGAACGCGGCCTGCCCGCGCCTGCGGGCATTACGCCCGGGCCGCAGCGATCGCCTTCGCTCAGGCCTCCGATCCTCGGCTGAGCCTTTGCCTGGCGGATCACCGCCGGGACGTCCCCTTATGCAGTCCCGGCCTCCGGCCCGGGTCCCGGCCTGTCCGGGTGTCGAACCATCGTGGAGCCTGTCATGACATCTTCCCCCGCCCGCGCCCTGTCCGCGCTGGCCCTTGCGGCCGCACTCGGCGGCTGCGCGACGCTCGCGCCGCAGCCGCGCGGCGACGATCTTTCGCCCCTGCTGCAGGAACGCGGCGGCCCGGCCCTGGATTGGTCGGCGGTGGGCACGCCGGCGGCCGAACGCCAGGCCATCGGCCAGTGGCTCGAGCAGCCGATGACCCTCGACGCCGCCCTGCGCGTCGCGATGCTGCGCAGCCCGCGCCTGCAGGAGGAATACGCGCGCCAAGGCCTGGCCCGGGCCGAGGTGCTGGAGGCGGTGCAGATCGAGAACCCGCGGCTGTCGTTCTCGCGGATGTCGCTCGACGGCGGTGGCCACAACCGGACGGCCGGTCTTTCGCTGCCCCTGGTGGACCTGCTGGTGATGCCTGCACGGGCGCGGCTGGCCGCCACCGACTACGAACGCGCCCGCTTCGATGTCGCCGCGGCGGTGCTGGGCGTGGTCGCCGAGGTCGAGGCCGCGTGGTACTCCCACGTCACCGCGCGCCAGGTCGCCGCGATGCGCGAGGCCGTGGCCGAGGGTGCCGCGGCCAGCGCCGAACTGGCGCAGCGTTTCTTCGACGCCGGCAACATCAGCGAGCTGCAGCTGCGCCAGGAACAGGCCGCCGCCAGCGAGGCCCGTATCGCCGCCCTGCACGCCCGCGCCGAAGCCGGCCGACAGCGCCTGGCGCTGAACGAACTGCTCGGCCTGCGCGGGGACGAGGCGCGCTGGCAGGCCAGCGAGAACCTGCCGCTGCCGGTGCCGGCCGAAGACGATCCGGCTGAACTCGCCCGGCTGGCGCGCGAAGGCAACCTGGAGCTGCTGGCCGCGCGCAAGGAGGCCGAAGTGCTGGCCGACGCACTGGGCCTCACCCGCAAGCTGCGCTGGCTGGGCGGCAGCGAGATCGGTTACGAGCGCGAGACCGAAGCCGACGGACAGCGACTGAAGGGTCCGCACATCGAACTCGAGCTGCCGCTGTTCAACCAGGGCCAGGCCCGGCTTGCGCGGGCTGAAGCCCAGCTTGCCGGTGCGCTGGCCCGGGTGGCGCGCGCCGAGCTGGCCAGCGAGCACGCGGTGGGTGCCGGAGCCGAGAACGTGGCGGCGATGCGCGAGGTCGTGGCCCTGCACCGCGAGGCGCTGCTGCCGCAACGCGAGGCCATCGTCGCGCGGCAGCAGGAGCGCCAGAACTTCATGCTGATCGGCGTGTTCGAGCTGATCCAGGCCAAGGTGTCCGAATACGACGCCTACCAGAGCTACCTGGAGGCGGTGCGCGACTACTGGCTGGCCCGGGTCGAGCTGGCGCGCGCCGTCGGCCGGCGCCTGCCCAGCGATGCCGGCATCGGGCCGCGCACGCCCAGCGTGCAGGACATCCTGACGCCCGCGCCGGCGACGGATCATTCGGGCCACGGCGGCATGGACCATTCGCAGCACGAGGGCATGGACCACGCGGCGCCGAAGGCCGACGAACATGCCGGCCACGAAGGCATGGACCACTCCGGCCACGGCACAGACGCTTCGGAAACCGACGACGAAGCCGACGATCAATCCGAGCCCGACGAACACGACCACCACCACGGAGCCACGCCATGAAGCTCACCCGACGCAACCTGCTGATCGGGGCCGGCGCGGGCCTGGTCACCGGCACCGCCGCCGCGCAATCCGGTGGCCATGAAGGCCACGCCGCCACGCCGCCGCCCGATGCGGCCCCCTCCCCCGCGACGCGGCGCGCGGGCAAGGTCCGCACGCTCAACGGCTGGTCCCTGCCCCACCGCATGAACGGCGGCTTTAAGGAATTCCACCTGGTCGCCGAAGAGTTCGAACACGAATTCGCGCCCGGGTCCAAGGCCGTCTGCTGGGGCTACAACGGCGGCACGCCGGGCCCCACCATCGAGGCGGTGGAAGGCGACCGCGTGCGCATCTTCGTCACCAACCGGCTGAAGGAAGCGACCACCATCCACTGGCACGGCCTGATCCTGCCCAGCGGCATGGACGGCGTCGGCGGCCTCAGCCAGCCGAAGATCCAGCCCGGCGAGACCTTCGCCTACGAGTTCACGCTCAAGCAGCACGGCACCCATATGTATCACCCGCATGCCGACGAGATGGTGCAGATGGCGATGGGCATGATGGGCCTGTTCATCATCCACCCGCGTGGCGGCGACCACGTGGACCGCGACTACGCCCTGCTGCTGCACAACTTCGCCCTGCACCCGGGCACGCGCCGGCCGGATCCGGCGGTGATGCAGGACTTCGACCTGTGGACCTTCAACTCCAAGGTCTACCCGGCGATCGAGCCGATGGTGGCGCGCACCGGCGAACGCGTGCGCATCCGGGTCGGCAACCTGAGCATGTGGAACCACCCGATCCATTTGCACGGCGTGCAGTTCGAGGTCACCGGTTCCGACGGCGGCCGCTGGCCGAAGGCGCTGTGGCGGCGCGAGGTCACCGAGATCGTCGGCGTCGGCCAGATGCGCGACATTGAGTTCGACGCCATCGCCGGCGACTGGGCCTTCCACTGCCACATGTCGCACCACACGATGGGGCCGATGGGCCACGAGATCCCGAACACGCTGGGCGTGGACCAGTCGGGCGTGGAGGAGAAGATCCGCCGGATGCTGCCGGGCTACATGGCCATGGGCCAGCACGGCATGTCCGAACACCAGGAACACACCGACAGCGGCCACATGGCCGGCCCCGAGAACACGCTGGCGATGATGGCCGGCAAGGGCCCGTTCGGGAACATCGAGATGGGCGGCATGTTCACCGTGATGAAGGTGCGCGACGACCAGCCGCCCGGCGATTTCAGCGATCCGGGCTGGTACCGCAATCCGCCCGGCACCGTCGCGCGCCGGGTCAGCAGTGATCCGTCCTTCGGCGCGCCCGTGCGCCGCAAACCTGCCTGAGGAGATCCGGATGAACATCGTTTCCGCCGTCCTGCGCGCCGCCGCCTTGGCGGCCCTGCTGTCCGCCGCCGGCGTCCATTCGCAGTCCGTGCCGGCCGATCGCAGCCCGGCCGAAGTCACCGCGCTGCCGCTCGTCACCGTGCACAAGTCGCCTTACTGCGGCTGCTGCACGCAGTGGGTCGAGCACCTTCGCGCCGAAGGATTCGCGGTCGAGATCGTCGCGGCGGAGGACCTTCGGCCGGTGAAGCAGCGCGTCGGCGTCCCTCCCGGCAAGGGCTCATGCCACACCGCCGAGGTGGACGGCTACTTCGTCGAGGGCCACGTGCCCGCCGACGACATCAAGCGCCTGCTGTCCGAGCGGCCCGTCGCGCGCGGCCTGGCCGTGCCGGGCATGCCGATCGGTTCGCCGGGCATGGAGACTCCGGACGGCCGCGTGCAGCCCTACACCGTGGAGTTGATCGGCAAGGACGGCCAGGCCACGCCCTATGCGCGGCACGGTGACTAGGCCACGCGGGTTCCAGGCCGGGGCGTCGCAAGGCCCGGCACTCTAGGCCGCCGGTTGACCTTGCCATCATGGCAAGCCCGAGCCTGCGTGCATCCCATGTAGGAGACCGCCATGACCACCATCGCTCCCCTTCCTTCCGGCGACGCAGCCCGGTCCTTCCGCTTCGGCGTGACCGGCATGACCTGCGCGTCCTGCGTCGGGCGCGTGGAAAAGGCGCTGGCCGCGGTGCCGGGCGTGCTGTCGGCCAGCGTCAACCTCGCCACCGAAACCGCCACCGTCTCCACCGACGGCAGCCCCTCGGCCGCCGCGCTGGCCGCGGCCGTGGACCAGGCCGGATACGGCGTGGCCATCGAAGAGGTATCGATGGCCATTCTCGGCATGACCTGCACGTCCTGCGTGGGGCGCGTCGAAAAAGCCCTGGCGCAGGTGCCGGGCGTGCAGTCGGCCAGCGTCAACCTGGCCACCGAGACCGCGCGCGTGCAGGTGCTGGCCGGGACGTCCCACGAGGCGCTGGCCGCGGCCGTCACCGCCGCCGGCTACGAGATCGCGCCGGCGGCCGACGATGCCGGCGCGGGATCGGCGCACGGGGGCGCCCCCGATGCGTCGCAGGCGGTGGCCACTGCAGCCGCTCCGGTTTCACCGCAGGCCGTCGCCGCCAACCGCGAGCGCCGGCACCTGCTGATCGCCGCCCTGCTGTCGCTGCCGTTGGCCGTGCCGATGCTCGGCATGCTCTTCGACCAGCACTGGGGCCTGCCGGGCTGGTGGCAGTTCGCGCTGGCCACGCCGGTGCAGTTCTGGCTGGGCTGGCGCTTCTACAGGGCGGCCTGGAAGGCCGTACGCGCCGGCGCCGGCAACATGGACCTGCTGGTCGCGCTGGGCACCAGCGCCGGCTACGGCCTCAGCGTCTACCACCTGCTGTTCACGAAGCCGCACCACGGCGAACCGCCGCTGTACTTCGAGGCCTCCGCGGTGATCATCACCCTGATCCTGATGGGCAAGTGGCTCGAGGCGCGCGCCAAGCGCCAGACCACCGAGGCCATCCGCGCCCTGCAGGCGCTGCGCCCCGCCACGGCGCGCGTGCGGCACGGCAACGGCCACGAGGCCGAGGTGCCGGTGGCCAGCGTGCGCGTAGGCGACCACGTGGTGGTCCTGCCGGGCGAACGTTTCCCGGTGGACGGCGAGGTGCTCGAAGGCCGCAGCCATGCCGACGAGTCGCTGGTCAGCGGTGAGTCCCTGCCGGTCGCCAAGGACTTGGGCGACCGCGTCACCGGCGGCGCGGTGAACGCCGAAGGCCGGCTGGTCGTGCGCACCACGGCGGTCGGCGCCGAATCGGCGCTGGCGCGCATCATCCGCCTGGTCGAGGACGCGCAGGCGAAGAAGGCGCCGATCCAGCGCATCGTCGACCGCGTCAGCGCCGTGTTCGTGCCGGTCGTGATCGTCATCGCGCTGGCGACCCTGCTCGGCTGGGGTTTCGCCACCGGCGACTGGACCCAGGCCACGCTCAATGCCGTCGCCGTGCTGGTCATCGCCTGCCCCTGCGCGCTGGGCCTGGCCACGCCCACCGCCATCATGGCCGGCACCGGCGTGGCCGCGCGGGCCGGCATCCTGATCAAGGACGCCGAGGCGCTGGAGACCACCCGCCACCTGCGCACCGTCGCCTTCGACAAGACCGGCACCCTGACTGCCGGTCGTCCGGAGCTGGCCACGCTGCGTGCCATGCAGGGCGACGAAGCGGGGCTGCTGTCGCTGGCCGCGGCGCTGCAGCAGGGCAGCGAACATCCGCTGGCGCGTGCGGTTCTGGCGGCGATGGCCGCCCGCGGCGCCCTGCCCGCGCCGGCCGAGGGCATCACCGCCCTGCAGGGCCGCGGCATCGAGGGCCGGATACAGGGCCGCCGCGTCCTGCTGGGCAGCGAGCGCCTGATGCGCGAGCTGGGCGTGGACATCGGGCCACTGGCCGCGTTGGGCGAAACCGAAGCATCGAGCGGCCGCTCGGTGTCTTGGCTGGCGACCCAGGAGGCCGATGGCCTGGCCCTGCGCGGTCTGCTCTCTTTCGGGGACCCACCGCGTCCCGAAGCCGCGGAAGCCATCCGGGCGCTGCAGTCGCAGGGCCTGCGCACGGTGATGGTGTCCGGCGACAACCGCGGCGCGGCGCAGGCGGTCGCGGCCGCGCTCGGCATCGCCGCCGGGGACGTGCGCGCCGAGGTGCTGCCGGGCGACAAGGCCGAGGTGGTGCGTTCCCTGGCCACGCACGGCCGTGTCGGCATGGTCGGCGACGGCGTCAACGATGCGCCGGCGCTGGCCGCCGCCGACGTCGGTTTCGCGATGGGCGGCGGCACCGATGTCGCCATGCACGCGGCCGGCATCACCCTGATGCGCGGCGACCCGCGCCTGGTCGCCGACGCCATCGACATCTCGCGCCGCACCACCCGCAAGATCCACCAGAACCTGTTCTGGGCCTTCGTCTACAACGTGGTCGGCATTCCGCTGGCGGCTGCCGGCCTGCTCGATCCGGTGGTCGCCGGCGCGGCGATGGCGCTGTCCAGCGTCAGCGTCGTGTCCAATACCCTGCTGCTGCGGCGCTGGGCGCCGAGCGCCCGCCACTGAGGAGCCGAGCATGGCACAGCGCACCGTCCGTCCCGAACTGTCCGAAGCCAAGGGCCAGGGCTTCCACAACATCGGCGAAGCCTCGGCGTCCACCGGGGTCTCGGCCAAGATGATCCGGCACTACGAGGCCATCGGCCTGATCCCGCCGGCCAGTCGCACCTTCGCCAACTACCGGCTCTACAACGACGCCGACCTGCACCGGCTGCGCTTCATCCGGCGGGCGCGCAGCCTGGGGTTCTCGATGAAACAGATCGAGACGCTGCTGGGCCTGTGGGGCGACCCGGGCCGCAGCAGCGGCGAGGTCAAGCGCCTCGCGCAGGCGCATGCCGAGGAGCTGGCGCAGAAGGTCGCCCAGATGCAGGCCATGCAGCGCACGCTGGAGGACCTGGCCCGGCACTGCCACGGCGACCACCGGCCGGAATGCCCGATCCTGGACGACCTGTCGGGGGCCGGACGCCGATAGCGCGATCCCGGGCGGGCCAGTCAGTCCACCGGCAGGTAGCGCCAGGCTTCGGGAGTCTCCAGGCCGGCGGCGTCGATGCGCACCTGCGCTCCCGGCCAGGCTGCCAGTGCCAGCGCTCCCGCCGCGTCCAGCGGCCATACCCAGGCTTCGGCCGCCGCCGCTTCGCAGCGGCGGGCACTGACCCGTCGCGCCTGCGTCGCCTGCAGGCCCTCGCCGCCGCGTTTTCCGCGGGCCTCCTTCAACGCCCACAGCGCGTAGAAGAGGCGGTCGCGTTCCGGGCCATCGGCCGCGTCGGCGAGCCGCGCCGTTTCGTCCGGCGCGAACATGTAGCGCGCCAGCGCCATCAGGTCGCGCCGGCGGCGCGGCCGCTCCAGGTCCAGCCCGATCGGCCGGAGCGCGACCGCCGCGGCCAGGTGCTCGCCGCTGTGGCTCAGCGTGGCCCAGGCGCGCAGGCCGTCGCGCAGCAGCTGCGGCCGGGGTCCGGCCAGGTCGTCCCAGCGCCATTGCGACGGCTCGCCGCCGAACAGGCGCGCCGCCAGCACCCGCGCCAGCCAGTGGCCGGCCAGGTATTGGCGCCGGCGCAGCGGCGCCTGCATCGCCTGCAGCCGCGCCTGCTCCGGCGGCGTCATCCAGCCGGAATCCACGCCGGGGATCGCGTACGCGTCCAGCGTGGTGGCTTCAAGCAGGCAGTCGGCCACGGGGCGGCTTTCAGAGCGCCGCGACGCGGACGCTGATGTCCTGGGCGAGGTTGGCGACCCATTGGTGGTACTTGGGGTGGATGTAGGCCTGGCCGCGGCGTTCCTTGTAGTTGAGGTTCTCGCTGGAGACGTACTCGACCTGGAAACCCTGCGGGTCGTAGACCACCGCCACCACCACCGTGTGCTTGCCGCGGATGACGTTGCGCAGGGTGAGGCGGCCGGGCGCCTGACCGATCACCTGCCAGCCCCGCACGGCGCCGGCGGCCGCGATCGCGGCGGGAAGCGTGTCCGCGGCCGGCGTCCTGCCCCCCGGGCCGACGAACAGCACGCGCTGCGGAGGTTCGAGCTTGTCGGTCTTCGCGGCGGCCAGCGCCGGCGCCAGCACCAGCAGGAAGGAAAGCAGCAGGGTCGGGAATCTCATCGTGGGCTCCGTTGGTTCAGTGCGGCCAGCGGCGCAGCACCAGCGAGGTGTTGATGCCGCCGAAGGCGAAGTTGTTGTTCATGGCGTATTCGCCGTCGATGCGCCGGCCTTCGCCGCGGATGTAGTCGAGCGCGCCGCAGCGCGGGTCCACGGCATCGAGGTTCAGGGTCGGATGGAACCAGCCCTCGCGCAGCATCTCAAGCGTCACCCAGGCCTCGAGCGCGCCGCAGGCGCCCAGGGTGTGGCCGGTGTAACTCTTGAGCGAGCTGATCGGCAGGCGTTCGCCGAACACCGCGTGGGTGGCCGTGGTCTCGGCGACGTCGCCGTGGTCGGTGGCCGTGCCGTGGGCGTTGACATAGCTGATCGCCTCCGGCGGCAGCCCGGCGTCGTCCAGGGCCTGCCGCATCGCCACCGCCATGGTCGCGGCATTGGGCTGGGTCACGTGCTGGCCGTCGCTGTTGGTGCCGAAGCCGACGATCTCCGCGTGGATGGTGGCGCCGCGCGCCTGCGCGTGCTCCAGGTCCTCCAGCACCAGGGTGCAGGCGCCCTCGCCCACCACCAGGCCGTCGCGCCCGGCGTCGAAGGGCCGTGGCGTGAGTTCCGGCGTGTCGTTGCGGTTGCTGGTGGCGAACAGCGTGTCGAACACCGTCGCCGCGGTGACGTCGAGTTCTTCCGAGCCGCCGGCCAGCATCGCCACCTGCCGCCCGGCCCTGATCGCCTCGTAGGCGTAACCGATGCCCTGGCTGCCCGAGGTGCAGGCGCTGGACGTGGTGACGATGCGGCCGGTGATGCCGAAGAACACGCCCATGTTCACCGGCGCGGTGTGGCTCATCATCTTGATGTAGGTCGTCGCGTTGATGTACTGGGTGTTCATCTCGGCCAGCATGCGGCCGAAGTCGCTCATCGACGAGGGCGTGCCGGCGGAGGAACCGTAGGAGATGCCCACGCGCCCGGACTTGAGCAGCGGGTCGCCGAGCAGGCCGGCGTCGGCCAGGGCCAGCTCGCTGGCCCGCACGGCCAGCAGCGCCACGCGGCCCATGCTGCGCGTGGTCTTGCGGTTGTAGTGCTCGGGCAGTTCGAACGGCGCGCAGGGCACGCCCAGCCGGGTGTTCAGGCCCTTGTAGGCGCCCCACTCCGGGTAGGCGCGCACCGCGTTGCGGCCGGACTGCAGCCAGGCCAGCACCGAGGGCCAGTCGTGGCCAAGCGGGCTGAGCGCGCCGCGGCCGGTGACGACGACGCGCCGCATCAGACCATGCCTCCGTTCACCGAGATCACCTGCCGGGTGACGTAGGACGCCTCGTCGGACATCAGGAAGGACACCACCGCCGCCACCTCCTCGGGCCTGCCGACGCGGCGCAGCGGGATCATCTTCAGGGCCTCGTCGACGATCTCCGCCGGCAGCATCTCGGTCTCGATCAGGCCGGGAGCGACGCAGTTGACGGTGATCTCGCGCTTGGCCAGCTCCAGCGCCAGCGCCTTGGTGGCGCCGATGATGCCGGCCTTGGCGGCGCTGTAGTTGGTCTGGCCGCGGTTGCCGGCGATGCCCGACACCGAGGACAGGGTGACGATGCGACCGGGCTTGCGCCGCCGCACCATCGGCATCACCAGGGGCTGGAGCACGTTGTAGAAGCCGTCGAGGTTGGTGTGGACCACCTCGTCCCATTCCTCGCCGCTCATCGCCGGGAAGGCGTTGTCGCGGGCGATGCCCGCGTTGCAGACCACGCCGTGGTAGGCACCGTTGGCTTCGATGTCGGCGCCGATGGCCGAGGCGCAGCCGGCGCGGTCGGCGACGTCGAACTGCACAAGGCGGGCGGCGCGACCCAGTCCGGCGATCTCCGCGGCCACCGCTTCGGCGTCGCCGCGCCGGCTGCGGCAGTGCACGACGATGTCAAAGCCATCGCGCGCCAGGCGCAGGGCGATGGCGCGGCCGATGCCGCGGCTGGCGCCGGTGACGAGTACGAAGCGGTCGCTCATGAATTCGGGTTCCCCAGGTAGGCGTCGGCGTCCGGCGGTTCGTAGACCGAGACGTTGGCAGTGGCGATTTCCTCGTCGCCGTCGAGGATTCGGCAGGCGAACAGGCCCAGGCCGTTGTCGCCGAACAGTTCGCAGACGGCCTCCACGCGCAGGCGCAGGCCGAAGGGCAGGCGTTCGCGGTGCGCTTCGTAGCGGCGGGTGCCGAGCAGGAAGCCGGGTTTGACCGGTTCGCCCCGCGCCAGCGCCCGGCCACCGGCCCAGGCGGCGATGCACTGGGCCATGTATTCGATGCCGGCCCAGGCCGGGACTCCCTCGGCTTCGGCCAGCAGGTGGTCGTCGCGCACCACGGCTTCGACCGAGACCGAATGTTCGTCGCAGTGCAGTACCCGGTCGATCCAGAGCATGCCGCCGCGGTGCGGCAGCATACGTTCGACCGCGGCGTGGCGCGGGTCGGTCTGCGGATCGGTCATGCCGCCCCCAGCACGAGCGCGGCATTGCTGCCGCCGAAGGCGAAGGACTGGCTGAGCGCGTATTCCAGCGGCGCGTCGGCCGCCTGGCCCGGGGCCACCAGGCCTACCGGTGCCAGCGCCGCGTCGACCTCGCCGTCCCACCAGTGCGGGGGCAGCGCGCGGCGCTCACCGCGGGTCAGCGCGATCCAGCAGAGCGCGGCTTCGATCGCGCCGGCGGCGCCGAGCGTGTGCCCGGTCAGTGGCTTGGTCGAGCTGCAGGGCGTGCCGGCGCCGAACACGCGCGCCATCACGCCGGCCTCCATCGCGTCGTTCTGCGGCGTCGCCGTGCCGTGCAGGTTCACGTAGCCGATGTCGGCCGGCGACAGGCCGGCGCGCCGCAGCGCCTCGCGGATCGCGCGCTCGGGGCCATGGCCTTCGGGTTCGGGGGCGGACATGTGGTGGGCGTCGGAGCTTTCGCCCCAGCCGGCCAGGCGCACTGGACCCGGTTCGCGCGTCATCAGGAACAGGGCCGCGCCCTCGCCGATGTTGATGCCGTTGCGGTGGCGCGAGAACGGATTGCAGCGCTGCGCCGACACCGAGCCGAGCGCGCTGAAGCCGGCGACGGTGAACTCGCAGAGCGAATCCGCGCCGCCGGCGATCACCGCGTCGGCCAGGCCGGCCCGCAGCAGCCGGGCGCCCGACGCCAGCGCCTTCGCGCTGGAGGAACAGGCGGTGGAGATCACGTGCGCCGGTCCGGCCAGGCCCAGCCGGCTGGCGAGGTAACGCGCCGGTGTGCCCATTTCCTGCTGGCTGTAGTGGAAGTCGCCGGGCCAGCGGCCGTCCTGTGCATATCGGCGGTGCGCCCGTTCGCTCTCGCCGACGCCCGAGGTGCTGGTGCCCAGCACCACCGCCACCCGGGCGGGGCCGAACCGGGCGATGGCCGCGTCCAACGGTCCAAGGATCGGCGCCAGTGCGATCTCCAACAGTGCGTTGTTGCGGCCGCGCAGGGGCACGGGCTGAGCGGCGAGGTCCGGCAGCGGGCCAGGCACGATGCCCAGCGCCAGCGGCCGACCCGGCGTCACCAGGTCCGACTCCGCCACGCCGCGGGGCGCGTCCGCCGTGAACAGGGCGCGCGCCACGGCGTCCACGTCGCGACCGAGCGCACAGGCCAGGCCGAGCTGGTTCAGGAAAACCCCGCTCATGGCGTCACCGGCACGGAATGGATCCGCAGCCGGTAAGCCTGCTGGTGCAGGATGCTGCGGGTTCCGGAAACACGTTCGACCCGTGCCACCACCTCGCCGCCGCGGGCCAGCTCGCGATCGCGGCTGAAGGTCCAGGGCGCCGGCAGCGCCGCCGCCACGGCGTCGACCGGCCAGTACACCAGCTGCAGGTCCGTCAGCACCCGCTCGGCCGACAGCTGCGGCGGCAGCCAGTCGGCGCGCGTCTGCGTCAGCCTGCGGCCATCCCATTCCAGCCGCAGCACGACCTGGCCCTGGGCGTGGATCACCACCCGCACCGCCTGCGCGTCGACTTCCACCAGCGCATCAACGGTCCGGCGTTCCCCGCCATGTTCGAAGTCCAGGCGCTGCTGCGCGGCCATGCCGCCGGGCAGGTCCGCCGGTGCCAGCCGCAGCGGCGGCGGCCCGTCCGGCGCGACCGGCCGCGACGGCGGCACGCAGGCGGCCACGCCGGCGGACAGCAGCAGGACGATCAGGCGGAGCACAGCTGCTCCAGCACCGCGAGACGGCGCTTGTTCTCGGCGACGTAGGGATTGCTCTGGTCCCAGGCGTAGCCGGCCAGGATCGAACAGATCATGCGGCGGATGTCCGGGGTCGGGTTCGGATGGAAGATGATCTTCTGGAAGCCGCCCGCGTACCAGGCTTCGACGAAGCAGCGGAAGGTGTCGACGCCCGCGCGCAACGGCCGGCCGTAGTCGGACTCCCAGTCCACGGTTTCGCCGGCGAACCGGCGCTGCAGGCAGGCGCTGGCCAGGCTGGCCGATTTGAAGGCGATGGTGACGCCCGACGAGAACACCGGGTCGAGGAATTCGCCGGCATTGCCCAGCAGCGCATAGTTGTTGCCCCACAGCGACTTCACGTTGGCCGAATAGCCGACGATCTGCCGCGCCGGGGTGTCCCAGTCTGCCTGGGCCAGCAGCGCGGAAAGGTCCGGGTCTTCGCCGACGATCGCCTTCAGGCGCTCGGTCTCGGTGCCGGCGTACTGGTCCAGGAAGGCGGTTTCGGCGACCACGCCCAGCGAGCAGCGGCCGTTGGAGAACGGGATGGTCCAGTACCAGACGTGCTCGTGCCGCGGGTGCACGGTGATCAGGATCTTGTTGCGGTCGAAGCCGGCCGAGCCGGGCGGCAGGTTGTCTCGCACATGGGTGAAGATGGCGCCGCGCACCGGAAAGCCCGACGGGCTTTCGAGCTTGAGCAGGCGCGGCAGGATCCGCGCGAAGCCGCTGGCGTCGAGCAGGAAGCCCGCGCTGACGGCATAGGTCTCGCCCTCCGGCGAACGCACCGTCACCTGCGGCCGCTCGCCCTCGACGTCCACCGCCAGCACCTCGTGCCGGTAGCGCACCGTGGCGCCCAAACGCTCGGCCTCGTCGGCCAGCACCTTGTCGAAGTCGGCGCGCTGCACCTGGTAGGTCGTGCCCCAGCCTTGGGAGAACTTGTCGCGGAAATCGAACTGGGTGCGGTGGCCGGCGCGGGCGAAGGCGGCGCCATTCTTGTACTGGAAGCCGGCCTCGACCACGGCCTGCAGCATGCCCGCCTCCTGGATGTATTCCATGCTCTGCGGCAGCAGGCTTTCTCCGATCGAGAAGCGCGGGAACTGCTCCTTCTCCAGCATCAGAACCTCCCTGCCCTGCTTGCGCAGCAGGCCGGCGGCGACCGAGCCGGCGGGGCCGGCCCCGATGATCAGGATCTCGACGTGTTCGGTGCGCAGGCTCATGGCGTGGGACTCGCGGAGTGGGACGGAAGGAGGGCGGCCTGGGGCCGGAAACAGGGCGAAAGCATCCAGACCAGGCCGATGCCCAGGCCCAGGCTGAGGCCGAAACTGTGCAGGGCCGGCGTGGCCGACAGCGCCAGCAGGCCAAAGGCCAGCAGGGTGCTGGCGGCGCCCAGCGAAACCGCGAGCCAGCTGGCCGGGTCGTCGCGATGTTCGAGCAGGAAGATGCCGTAGTCCACCCCGAAGCCGAGCAGCAGCAGCTGGGCCAGCACGCCGAACAGCTGCAGCGGTTCGCCCAGCCAGCCCAGCACGCCGAGGCTCAGGGTCGCGGCCACGGCCGTGGGCAGGAGCGCACGCCAGGCCCGGCTGCGGAAGCGCAGGAACAGCGCCAGGCCCACCGCGGCATAGGCGGCCACGAGCAGCCCGCCCATCATCCGCCGGTAGTGGCCCAGGGTCTCCGAGATGCGTGCGGTGCGGTCGATCCAGCGCACGCCGGGCAGACCTTCGGCGGCGGCTTCCAGCGCGGCGACGCCGTCGGGCGCCAGCCCCTCGAGCATCACCACGCTGCCCCAGCCCGCGCCCACCTGCCCCAGCCACAGCGGCCGCAGCGGTTCGGACACTGGCTGGGCCAGCCAGTCTTCGGGGGTTAGCGGGGCCGGTGCGGGCACCGCCGGCGGTGCGGGTTCGTCCAGCAGGGCGGACAGCGTCTGCAGCACGGCGGTTTCGGCGGCGGCGCTCAGCGCGTGGTCCGTGGACTGGCGGGCCGCCGAGGGCAGCCAGTCCGACACGGCGCGCCAGCCGCCCAGCCGGCCGTCTTCGCGCAGGCCACGCAGGCGATCGACCAGGGCTTCCTCCGCCCGCAGCACGCCCTCGGCGTCGGCGGCGGTGACGAGGAAAAACTGCGCCGGGCTGGGCAACCCCAGCACGCGGCCGATGCGCGCCTCCTGTGCCAGCAACTCCGGCGGCGAAGCCTGCAGGCTGCGAAGATCGTCGTCCACCTGCAGGCGCAGCAGCCCGGCCAGGGTGAAGGCCGCCACCAGCGCGGCAAGGCCGAGGCCGGCCGGCGTCGCCCGCCAGCGCGGCCAGCGCGAGAGGCTGCCGGCGACGGCGCGGGCGAAGCGGCCGGGCCGCGGCGCGGCGCGATCCAGCCAGGGGAACCAGAGCACCACGGTCAGGAAGGCGGCCGACAGCCCCGCCGCCGAGAACACCGCCATCTGGCGCAATCCCGGGAAGGGCGCGATGGCCAGGGTGAGGTAGGCCAGCGCGCTGGTCACCAGCGCCAGCACCAGGCCCGGCAGCAGCTGCCGCATCAGCGGGCGGGGCGCGACGCCGGGCTGGCCCTGGCGGCTGGCGAACCAGTGGATGCCGTAATCCTCCGCCACGCCGACCAGGCTGGCGCCGAACACCAGGGTCAGCAGATGCACCTGGCCGAACAGCAGCGAGGTGGCGGCCACGCCGGCGGCCACGCCGATCAGCAGGGAGGCGGACACCAGCAGGATCGGCCGCAGGCTGCGGAAGGCCAGCCAGACCAGGGCGAGCACGGCCAGCAGCGAGCCCAGGCCGATGGTGTTCACTTCGCGGCTGGCCTGCACCGCGGCGGCTTCGGCATGCAGCGGCACGCCGCCCTGCAGGCTTTCGATGCCGCCGCCGGCGGCGCGATCCGCTGCCGCCGTCGCGGCGTCCAGCGCGTCCTGCAGTCGGCGCCGGCCGTCGAGCTGGAAGGCCGGCAGGCGGCTCTCGAAACGCAGCAGCGCCCAGTGTTTTCCGTCGGCCTGGAGCGACAGCAGGCCATCGCGCGGCTCCAGGCCGCGTCCGGCGCGCTGCTGCCACCAGTCCGGCCACAGGCCCAGCGGATCGTCCTGCCAGCGGCCGAGGCCGGTGCCTGACCCGGGCCCGTACAGGCGCGCCAGGGCCGGTTCCACCCAGGCCGCGGGGGCGATCGTCCGGAGCTGGTCGCGTTGCGACGGAGTCAGCAGTCCCCGCCGGTGCGGGGCGTAGAAGTCGACGGCCGCGGCAAGGCTCGCGTCCTGTCCCGGAATCGCCACCAGCAGGCGGGACTGCGGCGCGAGCTCGGCCAGGAAGACCTCGGCGGCGACGCGGCTGCGCGACCAGTCTTCGCTGCCCAGCAGCACGACCAGCTGGCGCGTCGCCGCGCCGGCGATGCGTTCGTTGGCCCGCCGCAGCAACGGGTCGTCGCCTTCCTGCGGCAGCAGGGCCATGACGTCGCTGTCCAGCCGGGCCTCGCGCCAGAAGCTGGCCTGCTGTGCGCCCAGCGCCGCGACGGCCAGCAGCCACAGCAGCGCCAGCGCCGGCCAGAGACGCCCGCGGGGTGGCGTCGGCTCAGTCAAAGCGGGCGGCCTCGGCGGCGGTCGGCGCGGCCGGCTGGTCGCTGAGCCCGAGGAAACGAAGCGTGGTGAGATCGCCGCCGGTTTCCTCGATCCGCACCTGGCGCACGTGGCGGTCGCCGCGCAGCTCGATGCGCGCGAACAGGCGCTTGAGCCTGGCCTCGCGCGGATGCAGGACCAGGGTCCAGGCGCCGTCCGCCAGCAGCGTTTCCTCGGCGTGGAACTGCGGCGCCAGCGCATCCAGGTCGCCGGCGACCAGGGCCATCAGCAGCGAGTTCACCGCCGCCATGCCTGGCGACGCCGCTGCGTCCAGCAGCACCCGCTGGCTGCCGTCGGGCAGTCGCGTCAGCAGTCGCTCGCGCGTCAGCAGCGTGCTGGACGCGAAGGGTTCGGTGGTGTCCCAGGCGACGCCGCGCTGGCGCAGCAGCAGGAAATCCCCGCGCGACACCAGCGGATTGCGGAAACCCTTGAGCTGCTTGCGCTGCTCGAAGCGGCCGCGCAGGACCTCCGGCTGGGTCAGCCGCGCCCGCACGCCGCCATCGCCCTGCCCGGCCGGCTCAGCGTCCTGCGCCGGAACCGGCGTCGCCGACAGCATCCAGGCCGTCACGACTACGGCCAGCGCGCGCCGCAGGGACGTCACGGCGCCACGCCCAGCCGCGCCAGCAGCACCGGCGGCGAGACGAAACACATCTCGCCCGTGCGCATGTCCACCGCCACCTGGATGCTGTGGGCGCGGGTCAGCACCTCGCCGGTGCCGGCATCCACGACCTGGTAGTCGATCTTCAGCCGGTTCTCCCACTCGACGATCTCGGCGCGCACCTTCAGCGCCTGGCCGAAACGCGCCGAGCGCACGTATTTCACGCGCAGGTCCACGATCGGCCAGGCATAGCCGGACTCGCGCATCTGCGGGTAGTCGTAGTCGAAACGCTGCAGCAGGGCGCAGCGCGCCAGCTCCAGGTATTTCATGTAGTGGCCGTGCCAGACCACCTCCATCGGGTCGATGTCGTGGAAGGCAGGCGTCAGCCCGATCTCGGTGGACAGGTCAGTCCGCATAAAGGCTCCAGACTTCGCCCCGGATCGCCGCGAGCAGCTGGCGCAGCTCGACGTCCAGCGCGCGGTCCTCGACGATCAGCGGCAGGCGCGCGGCCAGGTCGGCCAGCATGGCCTCGGGCGCCGCCGGCAGCGGCGCGCCGCCGTCGATCGCCCGGCGCAGCGCCACGCCCTGGCGCGCGGTCACCAGCAGCGCGGCGACCACCTGTTCGGTCAGCTCGATCACGCGCAGGCAGTCGCGCGCGGCGATGGTGCCCATGCTGACCTTGTCCTGGTTGTGGCATTCGGTGGAGCGCGAGAACACCGAGGCCGGCATCGTCAGCTTCAAGGCTTCCGCGGTCCAGGCCGAGGCGCTGATCTGCAGGGCCTTGAGGCCGTGGTTGAGCGCGGCGCGGTCGCCGCTGGCGGCGCTGAGGTTGGCCGGCAGGCCGTGGCTGTAGCGCGCGTCCACCACCAGGGCCATCTGCCGGTCGAGCAGGTCGGCCAGGTTGGCCACCGCGTTCTTCAGCGAGTCCATCGCGAAGGCGACGTGGCCGCCGTAGAAGTGGCCGCCGTGCAGCACCATCTCCTGTTCGGCGTCGATGATCGGGTTGTCGTTGGCGCTGTTGAGCTCGTTCTCGATCTGGGTGCGCAGCCAGGGCAGCGCGTCCTCGAGCACGCCGATGACGTGCGGCGCGCAGCGCAGCGAATAGCGGTCCTGCAGGCGCTGCTCGTTGCGCGGCGGCCGGTCCGCCGCCAGGTCGGCGCGCAGCCGCGCGGCGATCCGCTGCTGGCCGGCGTGCGGCTTCACCGCGAACAAACTATGGTCGAAGTGGTGGGCATTGCCGGCGCTGGCGACCACGTTGAAGGCGGTGATGCGGGTAGCGAGCCGGCCCAGGTAGTCGGCGCGGCGCCAGGCCAGGCAGGCCAGCGCGGTCATCACCGCGGTGCCGTTCATGATCGCCAGGCCTTCCTTGGGGCGCAGCGTCAGCGGCCCGAGGCCGTGCGCGGCGAGGGCGTCTGCAGCGGGTTTCACCTTGCCCTGGTGCCAGACCTCGCGTTCGCCGCAGAGAACCGCGGCGACGTAGGACAGCGGCGTCAGGTCGCCGCTGGCGCCGACCGAACCTTCGGCCGGGATCAGCGGCAGGATGTCGTGCGCCAGCAGCGCCTGCAGCTGCTGCAGCAGGCCCAGGCTGACGCCCGACACGCCCTGCGCCAGCGACTGCAGGCGCGCCAGCAGAACCGCGCGGGTTTCGTCCGGATCCAGGAACCGGCCCAGGCCGACGCCGTGGTAGGTGTAGAGGTGGCGCGGCAGCTCGGCCACCAGGGCCGGCGGGATCGCCACCGTGCAGGAATCGCCGTAGCCGGTGCTGACGCCGTAGACCACGCCGTCCTCGGCGATCAGCCGGTCGACGAAGTCGGCGCCGCGGTTGATGCGCGCCTGGAAGCCGGCATCGTCCGAGAGCAGCGGACGGGCCCGGCCGGCGGCGACGTCGACCACGTCTTCGATCCGCAGCGGGCGGCCGTCGATGGCGAGGGGGCGCGGGTCAGGGCTGAGCGGCATGGCGGGCGGTGTCCCAGAAGGGGTAGAAGTTGAACCAGTCGTAGGGCGATTCTCGCAGGCTGGCGGTCATCCAGCGCGCGAACTGGCCGGCGCAGGCGTCCAGGCCGGCCTGGCGGTCGGCGCGGTCCAGCACCACCCGCCCGAACATCGGCTCGATGCGCGCGCGGTAGCCATCGCCGGAATGCAGGCAGGACAGCAGCCAGACCGGGCAGCGCAGCACCGCGGCGATCAGGTAGGGCCCGGCCGGCAGGTCGGCCGGCGCGCCCAGGAACGGCGCGCGGGCGATGCGGTCTCCCGACACCGGCACTCGGTCGCCGGCGATCGCGATGAACTCGCCGCTGGCGACGCGGTCGGCCAGCAGCATCGCCGTCGTCGGCGAGAAGTCGGTGACCTGCATCAGGCGCACCGTCGCCTGCGGGTTCAGCCGCAGCAGGATGCGGTTGAAGCGTTGCGCATGGGCGGTGTGCACCAGGATCGTCACGCGCAGCCCTTCTCGCCAGCCCGCCGCCATCTGCATCAGTTCCAGGCAGCCCATGTGCGCGGTGACGATCACGCCGCCCTGCCCGGCCTGCGACGACCGCAGCATGCTGTCGTGCCCCTGGAAATCCACGCGCTCGCGCGGGTAGCGGCCGCCGATGGCCAGCATCTTGTCCAGCAGCGTCTCGGCGAAGCAGGCGAAATGCCGCAGGCTTTCGCGGGCGCCGGGCCGGCGCGCGAACAGGCCGGGTTCGGCGGCGTGCAGCCGCCGCAGGTAGTCCAGCGAGGCCTGCCGCGCCACCGGACGCCCCAGCCAATAGGCGAACACCACCGGGTAGAGGCAGATCCGGAACGGCCAGCGCCCCAGCAGGCGGTAGATGCCATACAGCAGCCAGGTGCCGCCGACGAAGGTCGACTCCCCCAGCTGCGCCCAGTGCCGGGCGCCGGTGCTCACGGCCTGCTCCATTTGCGCGCCAGCAGGCGCGGCAGCCGCCGCAACATTCCGAAGAACAGCCGCGCATGCATGGCCGAGATGCGCAGGTTGTCGCGCCACAGGTCGAAGTGCGAGACGCCGTCCTCGGGATAGGTGACCCGGGTCGGCCGGTTGCGCACCGGCACGCCGGTCCAATGCAGGCGGACGATGATCTCGGTGTCGAAATCCATGCGCCGGCCGACGTGCGCGCCTTCGATCAGGGCCAGCGTGGGCGCCAGCGGGTAGACGCGGAAACCGCACATCGAATCGGCGATGTCGAAGGACAGCGTATTGATCCAGACCCAGACGTGGGTGGCGTAACGCCCGTAGAGCCGGCCGCGCGGCACCGAGGCGTCGTACACCGGACGGCCATTGATCACCGCGCCGGGTTCGGCCCGGGCCATGGCCAGGAAGGCCGGCACGTCGGCAGCCTCGTGCTGGCCGTCGGCATCGAGCTGCAGCACATGGCTGTGGCCGCGGCGGCCGGCCTCGCGCAGGCCGGCCATCACGGCGGCGCCCTTGCCCTGGTTGGAGTCCAGCCGCAGCAGCGAGAGCCACTGCGGTTCGGCCGCCACCCGCGCCCGCAGCACCGCGGCGCATTCGGCGCCCGATCCGTCGTCCACCAGCAGGCAGGGCACGCCGTGGGGCCGCAGCCGTGCCAGCAGCGGACCGATGGCGCGCTCATGGTCGAACACCGGGATGACCAGCAGCGGAGAGAAGGCGGCGCTCATCCGGCGCCTTCCGTCGGCGGGAAACGCAGGCGCCCGCTGGCGTGCACGCCGTGGTCGGAGGTGAAGCGGAATCCGAGCTGGGCGGTAGCCGGCGTCCAGTCCAGATCCACCTGCAGGTGCACGCCGGGGCGCACCAGGTGCTGGAACTTGACGGCCTCCATGCGCTGCAGGCCGCCGCGCAGGCCGAAGGCCTCGCGGCCCAGGCGCACCGCCCAGTCGATCAGGGCCACGCCCGGCAACACCGCCGCCTGCGGGAAGTGGCCCTCGAAGGCGGCCAGCTCGGGCACGACGTCCAGCGCCAGGCGCGCCTGGGTCGGCGTGCGTTCCCGCCACTGCGGCTCGGGCATGTGCGGGCGGAACAGCTCGGCGAGCCGGCGTTCGCTGGTCTTGCCCTGCGCGTCGGCGGGCAGGGAGTCGAGGAAGCGCCAGCGCCGCGGCAGCGCGATCGCTTCGGCGTGGCCCGACAGCCAGTCGCGCAGGCGCGTGGCCAGCGCGGCCCGGCCCTGCTGTTCCAGGCAGGCCCGGCCGGCCGCGCTGGGAACGGCGGCGACCGCGACCAGGATGCGATGCCCCGGCAGCGCCAGCACCCGCGCCTCGTCCAGCAGCGGCGAGGCCTGCAGGCGGCGCTCGATCGCGCTCAGCGAAATGCGGCGCTCTTCCAGCTTGACGATGCGATCGGCCCGCCCGCGCAGTTCGAAGCCGCCCCCGGGCGCGGCGATCGCGCGGTCCTGGGTCCGGTGCCAGCCGTCGTCGGGAAGGTGCGGGGACCTCAGCTCCAGCAGTCCGTCGGACAGGCGCCAGTCCACGCCGGGAAGCGGACGCCATGGCGGCGCCGCGCCGCCGGCCTGGCGCCAGGCGATGCCGCCGGTTTCGGTGCTGCCCAAGATTTCGATCGCCGCCCGTCCCCAAAGGCGCCGCACGTCGTGGGCGGCGTCGGCGGGCAGCGGGCCGCCGGACGAAAACACCGCGCGCAGGCCCGTCGTCAGTTTGCGCCAGTCCTGGTTCGCCGGCAGGCGCTTGAGGTGCGCCGGGCTGGCCACCAGCACCAGCGGCGAAGGCCCCAGCACCGTGAGCTCCTCGTTGTAGGCCAGGCGGCGCGGCGCGAACCGGCGCCGCGCCGACAGTGGCCACAGGATGCGGAACAGCAGGCCGTAGATGTGCTGGTGCGACACCGTTCCGTGCACCACCGCGTCGCCCAGGGCCGCGCCGAACTGCGCTTCCAGCGCGTCGACCTCGCGGTCGAGCTGGCGCAGGGTCTTGGCGATGGCGCCGGGCTCGCCGGTCGAGCCCGAGGTGAACAGCACCAGCCGGCAGACGTCGGGATCCAGGGTGTGGCCCCCTGCTCCCTCCGTCGTCGCGCCGGCCCGCAGCGCGCCGGGAAAGTCCCCCGCCCAGCCATGGACGCGGGCGCGGAGCCGGTCCAGAGTCGCGGGCAGCGTGTCGCCCGGAAGCCACAGCGTCTTGCCGGCGAGCCAGCCGCCGAACAGTGCCGCCGCGAACTCGAAGCCGTCCTCGAGGTGCAGCGCTTGTTGATCGCCCGATGTGGCAGCGAACGCCGCGCGCCAGGCATCGATGCGCACCAGGAAATCGGCGCGGTCGCGTTCTGGCGTTATCGCCAGCGTCGGCGCCGCGGCGCCGGCCAGGGCGACGCACGCCAGCGGAAGCCGCGCCTCAGGCCCCATGGCGCGGCCGCAGCAGGCGTTCGCCCAGGAACATCGCGCCGATCAGCCCGTAGGCGATCAGGCCGTTGTACAGCGCCCAGGTGGCGTCGGTGGCGGCAAGCGCGGTCCACAGCGCGATGCCACCGTTGACCGCGAAGAACAGGCACCAGGCCTGGGTCACGCGGGTGACGTAGGGAATGGCGGCAGCGGGCAGGTCCGGCGTCTGCAGCCGCGCCAGGCGTTCGATCACGGTCGGCGGGTGCCGCAGGCTGGTCGCGAAGACCGCCAGCAGCGTGGCGTTGACCAGCACCGGGTAGAGCTTGAGCGGCAGCCCGTCGTTGCTGACCCAGCTGGCGGCCACCAGCGCACAGGCGCCGGCGGCGGCGGCCAGCCAGACCTTCTCGCGCGTGGCCAGGGCCCGCAGCAGGGCGAGCGCCAGCAGGAACAGCGCCACCCAGCGCGGCTCGAACCTCGCCAGTCCATACCAGACCGCGAGCGGATACAGCAGGGTCGCCAGCCAGGCCAGGGCCGCCGCGGCGCGCATTCAGTCGCCCGCGTGCGATTCGGCGCCCGCGTGCATCATGCCGTGCAGGGCGTCCACCACGTCCTGCACGCTGCGCACCGAGCGGAAGGCCTCCGGCTTGAGGTTGCCGCCGAGCAGCGGCTTGAGCTGCACGATCAGGTCCACCGCGTCGATGCTGTCGATGTCCAGGTCCTCGCCGAGTTTCGACTCCGGGCTCACCCTGGCCGGGTCGATGCCGAAGGTGTCGTGGAGAATGGCGACGATGCGCTGGAAAAGCTGGTCCTTGGTCATGGTCTTGCTCGTGCGCTGCGACGGCCGGGGGGCCTTACTGCTTGCGGTTGGCCGCCACGAACGCGCTGAGCGCACGCACGCTGGCGAAATGCTGGCGGGTTTCCTCGGAGTCGGCGGCCAGCGTCACGCCATAGCGCTTCTGCAGGGCCAGGCCGAGTTCCAGGGCGTCGATCGAGTCCAGGCCCAGGCCCTCGTTGAACAGCGGCGCCTCGGAGTCGATGTCGTCCACCGTGACGTCCTCGAGGGACATCGTGGTGATGATCAGTTCCTTGATTTCAGGTTCCAGCGCCAACACGTGCCAACTCCGTCTTGAAGGTGAGGTCCAGGTGTTCGGTGAGGCGCCGCGCCGCCAGGGCCTCGGCCGTTCCCCCGGCCAGGAACGGCGCCACCGGAATATCGGGCAGGACCTCGATCCGGACGTGAAATCGCCGTGAAGGCACACGATACCATTTCTCCCCTTTCCCCAGCGTCCGCGGACGGCAGGTGATGAGTACCGGGGTGATGTCCAGCGCGCCCCGCACGGCTATGTTCGCGGCGCCGCGCTGCAGCGGTCCCAGCACCTGCCCGGGCGGCGTGCGGGTGCCCTCGGGGAAGATCACGAGGTTCTTCCCGCCGCGCACCGACGCGATGCAATCGCCAACCAGGCCGGCGCCGTTGTCGTTGAAGATGTAGCCGGTGGCGCGGATCGGCCCGCGCGTGAACGGGTTGGTCGCGAGCCGGCCCTTGACCACGCAGTCGGCCTCCGGGATCAGCGAGACCAGGAACACCACGTCGATCAGGGTCGGGTGGTTGGCCAGCACCAGCCGGCCCGGCCGGTGCAGCCGTTCGACGTTCAGGACTTCGTAGCTGAGCACCCCCAGGCCGCGCATCAGTCCGACGTGGGCGGCGAACAGGCGCCGGATCAGGCCGCGCGCCCGCCGGCCCAGGTCTATCGGATCGCGCTCCCACAGGCGCAGCAGCGGGAACACCAGCAGCCCCAGCAGGGCACCACCCAGGCCGAAGGCCAGGAAGGAGATCGCCGTGCCGACGATCCGCCAGGCCCGGTCAATCATGCCGGCGCCAGCGGCGGCCGCTTTGCGGCGAATGCAGGATCGGGTCGCCCGACAGGAAGAACCTCAGCACCTCCAGCCCATGCGGCAGCCCGGCCGCGGGCCGCGACGCCGGTGCTTCCCCCGGCTCCAGCGAGTACACCGGCAGGCCGTCGCGGGCTGCGCCCAGGCGCCATGCCCAGGCGAAAAAACACTCGGGTTCGTCGCGGAAGCCGGCGTAGTCGGCCGGCGTGGGGCCGTCGTAGACCACCACCAGCACCTCGCCCGCCCCATCGGCGATCAAGGCCAACGCCTCGGTCACCGCCGCTTCGGCCGCTTCGGGGCTGGCCGATACCGCCAGGTAGTTGCCGGTCAGCGACCGCGCGATCGAATACTGGGCGGCGATCGCGTTGTGGGTGGACAGCCCGAAATGGGTCGGCGACAGCGGTTCGCCGCCGGCCAGGCCGGTGAGCATCTCGAAGGTGCGGGCGATGTCGCCGTGGCGCGACGCGAACACCAGCGGCAGTCCGGTGTCGGCGTCGGGCTGGCAGCGCCAGGCCACCTGCAGGGCCATGCGCCCCAGCCGCTCGAGCCGACGGCGCTGCATCGCCGGCATCTCCGCCAGCGCCGGGACCTGGTCGCCCTCCGGCAGGAACGGCTTCTGGGCCCAGGCCCGCCAGTCGTCCGCGGATTCCAGGCCGGGCGCAAAGGCCGACCAGTCGCGCACGCTGAAGGTGTTATTCACGATCGAACCCATGGACGGCTGCTTCCGATGCCCGCCGTGATGCGGCCGGCCATCTTCCCCCAGGGGCCGGACAAATAAAAAGCCCGGCGTGGCCGGGCTTCTTTGACACACTGCGCTGGCGTCCCCACGGGGATTCGAACCCCGGTCGCTACCGTGAAAGGGTAATGTCCTAGGCCTCTAGACGATGGGGACTTGGACAGCGTGTCTTGAATCGGTGGTGGAGCTAATCGGGATCGAACCGATGACCTCTACAATGCCATTGTAGCGCTCTCCCAGCTGAGCTATAGCCCCACCGAAGGAAGAAGCGGAAGTTTAGACATGCGCCCCGGACTCGTCAAGCGCAGGCCACATTTTTTTCATCGGCCGCTTCCGGCTCGATCGCGGACAGGGTGTGCGGGCCGTGTCCCTGCCCGTCCAGGTAGTCCAGCCACTTGTTGAGGAAACCGTTCATGCGCAGGCGGTGGCTGAGCATCGCCTGCACGCTGGGGCGCAGGCCCAGCACGTCCTGCCAGTGGCGGCCGACATAACAGTGGGTGACTTCGGCCTGGCGCGCGTCGCGGTAGAGGCGCACGTAGGCCGAGGGGTCGGGCTGGCCGGTCAGCGCATCGCGCATCCGGTAGCTGATGCGCAGCTCGACCGTGTACGGGTGCTGGTCCAGCACCTCCACCAGCAGGTCCAGGCCACCGGCGACCCGCGACACATAGGTTCCCGCGGGCAGCGACTGGGGCTGGAACATGCGGCTCAGGCGCTGGAAATTCTCGCCGTACAGGCCCATCAGCCAGGCGAACCGGCTCAGCGGGGGCAAGGCTCGGCGGGGGTGGTCGGTGGCCGGCATGGATCGATGCTAGCACAGCGATTCCGGCCTCCCCGCGGCTAGAACATGTGCCGGTGGATGCCCTTGTGCGCCAGTACCTTGCCGGCGATTTCCTCGATCGAGGTGTGGGTGGTGCTCAGCGCCGGCACCCCTTCCTGCCGGAACAGCGCCTCGGCCGCGGCGACCTCGCGGCGGCAGGTTTCCAGGGTGGCGTAGCGCGAGTTCGGTTTGCGTTCGCTGCGGATCTGGTGCAGCCGCACCGGGTCGATGGTCAGGCCGAACAGCTTGCCGCGGTGGCGCTGCAGGCGCCTGGGCATGCCCGCGCCCTCGAGGTCTTCCTCGGTCAGCGGATAGTTCGCGGCCTTCACGCCGTAATGCAGCGCCATGTAGAGGCAGGTCGGGGTCTTTCCCGAACGCGATACGCCGACCAGGATGACGTCGGCGTCGTCGTAGTGGATGTCCATGCCGTCGTCGTGGGTCAGCGCGTAGTTGGTGGCGTTGATGCGCTGTTCGTAGGCCGCGACGTCCACCAGGCCATGCGCCCGGCCGACCCGCGCCTCGCGGCGCACGCCCAGTTCCTGCTCCAGCGGGCTGATGAAGGGCGCGAACAGGTCCAACATCAGGGCCCCGCTCTCGGCCAGCAGGCTGTTGAGGTCGGGGTCCACGACGGTGTTGACCACCACCGGCCGCATGCCGGCCAGTTCCCCCGCGCGACGGATCTCGGCCACCGCCGACTCGGCCTTTTCCACGCTGTCGACGAAGGCGATGCGGCGGGTGTCGAACTCCACCCCGTTGAACTGGGTCAGCAGGCTGTGGCCGATGGTTTCGGCGGTGATGCCGGTGCCGTCGGAAACATAAAAAACCGGTCTAGCCGCCGCCATGCCCCGCCCTCCGTGCCCGCATCGCGCCGCAGCGCATGATTCCCTTGGTAATTCAAGCTTGTATGGGGTAGCCCCGGGGTCGCATCATACGCAGCTTCAAACCCCTCCTGTGGAGCGCCCGCCGCCTGGCCGCGCCCCTCCCCCGAGCGTACGGAGCCTGCCTTGAACGCCGATGTCCTCTGGCTGCACGAACTGCGACTTTCCGACCTGGCCCAGGTCGGCGGCAAGAACTCCTCGCTGGGCGAGATGATCGGCAACCTGGCCCAGCTCGGCGTTTCGGTGCCGGGCGGCTTCGCGACCACGGCCGACGCCTTCCGCCGCTTCATCGCCCACAACAACCTCAGCCAGCGCATCTTCGACCGCCTGGCCGGGCTCGACGTCGAGGACGTGGATGCCCTGGTCAAGGCCGGCGGCGAGATCCGCGGCTGGGTGATCGAGGCGCCGCTGCAGCCCGAGCTGGACCAGGCCATCCGCGACGGCTACCGCCGGATGTGCAGCGAAGCGGGCGCCAAGGACATCGCCGTGGCCGTGCGCTCCTCCGCCACCGCCGAGGACCTGCCGGACGCCAGCTTCGCCGGCC
>CAMLKR010000005.1 GCA_946480565.1 uncultured Arenimonas sp.
CGTTCGAAACGCCCGAGGCGGTGGACGACACCCTCGGCTATCGCGACTTCACCGGGGGATTCACCGTGCTGGCGATCGAGGCCAGCACGCCACGCCGCCTGACCGTGCGCGTGCAGGAGCGCGATGGCCAGATGGCGCCCGTGCGCATGGTGGCGACGGTCGATGAGCGTCAGCCTGCCAGATTGCTGGCGGTGGCACCGGAGAGCCTGGAGATCGCCCGGCTGGATGAGGCCGCGGCGGTCGCTGGCCTGGCGCAGCGCGCCCGCGAGCTGGCGGACACGGACCGGTTTTCGGGCGCGTACCTGGTCGCACGCGACGGCCGGGTGCTGGCGCAGGCGGCGCACGGCCTGGCCGACCGCGACGCGAAGATCGCCAACACGCTCGACACCCGCTTCCGCTTCGGTTCGGCCGGAAAGATGTTCACCGCGGTGATGGTGCTGCAGCTGGTCGAGGCCGGGAAACTCTCGCTCGACGGCACCGTGGACGACTACCTGGAGGGTTATCCGAATCGCGAGGTGGCCACGGTGACCCTGCGCCAACTGCTGACCCACACCGGCGGCACCGGCGGCATCGACGTCTTCGGACCGGAGTTCGCCGCCAACCGGCGCTCGCTGCGCACGCACGCGGACTACCTGGAGCACCACAGCGCGCGCGGCGTTGGATTCCCGCCCGGCACGAAGGTGGACTATTCGAACTATGGCTACGTCCTGCTCGGCGCGATCCTCGAGAACGCCACCGGCCAGGACTACTACGCACTGCTCCAGGAAAAGGTGTTCGCCCCCGCCGGCATGACGCGCACCGGCGCCGAACCGGAGTCGGTCCGCGTCGACGGCCGCGCCGTGGCCTACCGGCGACAGGGCGATGCCTGGGTGGATGCGTCCGACACCCTGCCCTGGCGCGGCATGGCCGCCGGCGGCGGCTACACCACCGTGGGCGACCTGCTGAAATTCGCGCAGGCGCTAGAGGCCGGCAAACTGCTGTCGCCGGCCATGCTGCGGCAGGCAACCTGGCCGCAGATGGCCGAAAACTGGTACGGCTTCGGCTTCATCACGGTCGGCCAGGGGCCGCTGCGCCGCTACGGGCACGGCGGCGATGCCGACGGCATGAACGCCGACTTCCGCGTCTTTCCCGAATCGGGCTGGGTGCTGGTGAGCCTGAGCCACTTCGACCCCCCGGCCGCGTACCGGCTGACCCGCTGGTTCGAACCGCGCATGCCGCTCGAACGGGAGCCGGCAACGGGCGCGGACTGAGCGGCCGGCGCGTCAGCGCCAGCCGGCGTCGCGGGCGCGGCGTTCGGCCTCGGCGTCCAGGGTGTCGCCGGCCAGGCGCGTTTCCACCGCCAGCAGCACGGCCGGCGGCAGCGAGGCGGCGGCCTGGCGGAGTTCGCCCGTGTCGGCCTCGGCTTCGCTGGTGATCGGCACGTGCCAGCCGTCGTCGGCGCGGCAGGCCAGGCCCGCGAGCGGGCGCCGGTCGCGCAGCACGAAACTGCGGCAGTAGGCGCCGCTGCCGTCGCGGAAACTCAGGCCGATGGCGATGCGGTCGGCAGGCGTGGATTCGGCGGCGAGCTGCCGGTCCAGGGCCTGCGCCAGGGCACCGTCCGCGCGAAGCGCGCCGCCGGCGACCGTGCGCAGGTCGGCCGGCGCCGGCGCCAGGAAGGCCTGCGACAGCGCGACGCCCAGCGCCAGTGCCGCCGCCATGCCCGCCCATTCCGGCAGCGCCCAGCGACGGCGCGGCCGCAGCGGCACTACCTCGGCCGCGGGCGCGGCGCCGGATGCAGCGACGGGGGCCGCGGCGGGCGCGCGCACCCGCGCCATCAGGTGTTCGGGCACCGGCTCGTCCAGCGCTGGCGCGAAGGCCTCGCGCAGCCGGCGGCGCAGGGCGCGGTGGCGCGCCACCGCTTCGGCCAGCGCCGGATCGGCGGCGATCGCGGCCTCGACGCCGGCCGCGGCCGCGGCGTCGAGCTCGCCGTCGGCATAGGCCATCAGCTGTTCGTCGGTAATCTTCATGCGCCCACTCCTTCCGCACCGCCCAGCAGGGCCTGCAGCGCCTCGCGTCCACGCGCCAGGCGGCTGGTGAGGGTGCCAACCGGGATCTCCAGCGCCGCCGCGGCCTCCTTGTAGGACAGGCCCTCGACCAGCACCAGGGCGATCGCCTCGCGCTGTTCCTCCGGCAGTTGATCCATCGCGCTGTGCACCGACATCGCCACCTCCCGCGCCTCGGACGACGACTCGCCGACCGTGGCTCCGTGTTCCTCCGGTGCGAACACCCGCGCGCCGCGCTGGCGTGCCCGCACTTCGTCTATCCAGGCATTGCGGACGATGCCGAACACCCAGGCGTCCAGGCCCTGGTCCGGCCGCCACTGCGCCGCCCGGGCCAGGGCGCGTTCGAGCGCGACCTGGACCAGGTCGTCGGCGTCCGCAGGGTCCCGCGCCAGGGTCCGGGCGAAACGCCGCAGACGCGGCAGCATCGCGCACAGTCCCTCACGCAGGTCCATGGCCGGTTCCATCGCCTTCATGTCCGATTACGTCCGGGGAGGGCATTTTCTTCCGGCCGCCTCCACCGCGGCGCCGGGCTGGCCGGATGCTAGCACCGGCGCGCGTGGCGCCCGGAAGAATCGGCCCTCCCCGTACGTAGGGTATTGGCATGACCCGGATCCTGCTCCTGTTCCTGCTGCTCGCCCCGCCGGCGGCGATGGCGCTCGGCCTGCCCGCCCCCCTGCCCTCGCTGCCGGTGGACCTGCGCGGCAGCGTCGTCGAACCGCTGGACCGGACCACGCGCGACCTGGCCGGCCTGCGCCAGCTGCAGGTGCGCGCGCTGCTGCGCGAACACCGGCGGTTCCTGGACACCGACCCGCGCGGCGCGCCGGTGGTGCGCGGCGAAGTGCTCGCGATCGATCCCACGCCCGAAGCCCTGCAGCGCGCCCGCGACGCCGGCTTCCGCGTGCGAGACGAACGCCGCCTCACCGGCCTGGGCCTGCGCGTCGTGGTGCTGCAGGCGCGCGAAGGCCAGCGCAGCCGTGCCGCGCTGAAGCTGCTGCGCAGGCTCGACCCCTCGGGCAGCTACGACTTCAACCATCTGTACCTGGGCTCTGGATCGACGGCGGGCATGCCGACGCCACCGCCCGCATCCGCCGACAGCCCGCCGCTGCGCGTCGGCCTGGTGGACAGCGGCGTGGACGCGGCGCATCCGGCGCTGGCGGGCGTGCAGGTGCAGTCCTGGGGCTGCGGCGACGGCGCGAAACCGCACCGCCATGGCACCGCCGTCGCCTCGCTGCTGGTCGGCAGCCGCGTGCGCACGGCGCCGTCGGGGCACAGGCTCTATGCCGCCGACATCTACTGCGGCCAACCGACCGGCGGCGCGGTGACCGGCCTGGCCGAGGCCTTCGCCTGGCTGGCGCGGGAGAAGGTCGCGGTGGTGAACCTGAGCATCGTGGGTCCGCCGAACCGGCTGCTGGAGCGCAGCGTGCAGGCGATGCTGGCGCGCGGCCACGTGCTGGTGGCGGCGGTGGGCAACGATGGTCCGGCGGCGCCGCCGCTGTATCCGGCCGCCTATCCGGGCGTGATCGGCGTCACCGCGGTGGATGCGCGCGACCGGGTGCTGCCCGAAGCCGGGCGCGGCCCGCAGGTCGACTTCGCGGCGCCGGGCGCCGGGCTGTCGGCCGCGGGCGATCGCGGCGACTGGTGGAGCGTGCGCGGCACCTCGTTCGCGGCGCCGCTGGTGGCGCGGCTGGCCGCCGCGCAGGCGCCGATGCCGGAGCCGGACGCGGTGGCGCGCGTGCAGTCCGCACTGGCCACGCAGGCGCGCGATGCCGGGCCGCGCGGCGACGATCCGCGCTACGGCCGCGGCCTGCTGGGCGGCGAACAGCGCGCGGCCTGGTCCGCGCCGGTGAACGAAGACTGAAAGTCGCTGCGCCCGCGGGAAGAATCCCCGCCGGCCATTCGTAGACGTCCTTGAAGCCGCGGACTTCCCCGCCGGCGACGCCAAGGAGTCAGTCATGAACCGCAAGCTTCTCGCCTCCGCGATCCTCGCCGCCCTGATCGCCGCCGCGCCCTTGGCGCAGGCGCAGTCCCTGGTGGGCGGCGCCACCGGCCGCATCGGCGGCACCGTCAGCGGCACGCTGAGCGGCGACCTCGGCCGCGGCGCGCTCGACGGCATCGACGCGCGCGGCACGCTGCGCGATACCCGCGCCGCCGCCCGCGAAGCCGCGCAGGAGCGCGCCGAACTGCGCCGCCTGGCGCGCGAGGCCCGCCTGCAGCGCCAGGCGGCCGAAGCGGCGGCCGAAGCCGGCGGCAGCCTCGAGGGCGGCCTTGGCCGCGACGGCCTGCAGGGCGCCGGTGATCTCGCCGGCAGCGCCAGCGGCGCGGTGTCGTCCCTCGAGGCGACGGCGCAGGGCGCCGGCGCGGTCGCGGGCGAAGCCTCGCGCGGCAACCAGGCGCTTTCCGCGGCCGGCGAGCTGGCCGGCGAAGCGACCGGCGCGCTCCCGGATGCCGGCGACATCGGCGATACGTCCGGCGGCGGCGAACTGGTCGGCGAGGCTGCCGGTGCGCTCTCGGGTGCCGGCGGAATCGGCGACACGTCGGGCAGTGGCGAACTGATCGGCGAAGCCAGCGGCGCGTTGTCCGGCGCCGGCGATGTCGGGGACAGCTCCGGCGGCGGCGAACTGGTGGGCGAAGCCGCCGGTGCACTCTCGGGCCGGGGCCAGGGTGGCGCGGAACGGTCGGACGCCGGCGCCGGCAATCCGCAGGACCGGATGGCCGCGGTGCGCCGCGCCCACGCCCAGGCCGCGCAGATCCCGCTGGTGGACACGGGCCCCGGGGACGAAGACGCGGGCGAAGAACGGGCGCAGGACGAGCGCCGCGTGGACGAGCGCGAGGACGCGGCCGAAGCGCCGCGTCCGCAGCCCTCGGCGCGCGGGCCGCTTGCCCCGCGCCTCGGCGCCCACGGCGCGGCGGATGCCGATGCCGATGCCGATGCGAACGCGGACGCCCGGGCTTCGCGCCGCGGCGCCTCGGTGGACGCCTCCGCTTCGGCTTCGGCCAGCGGCCGCGCGTCGAACGGGGATTGATCGCCGCCGGGGGGCGGCCGACGGCGGAAGCCTCCGGGCTTCCGCCGTTTTTTCGCGGCTATGCTGGCGCCATGTCCGCACCGGTGAATCCCCTCCCGTCCCCGCCGCAGGGCGCGGAGACCACGCTGGCCAGCGATCGGCTGTGGCTGCGCCCCCTCGCCGACGGCGACGGCGCGCTCTACGCCGCGCTGTATGGCGACGCCGACGTGATGCGCCACGTGCGCGCGCCGCTGGCGCCCGCCGAAGCCGCACGCAGCTTCGCGATCGCCCTGCGCCAGCAGCGGGATCCCCGGGCGACGCGGCGCTGGTGGGTGCTGCAGCCCCGGGATGAGACCCGGGCCTGCGGCCTGCTCGGCCTGCAGCTCGAAACCGGGAGCGCCGAGCTGGGCATCCTGCTGCACCCCGCGCGACAGGGCCGCGGCCTGGCCCGGGAGGCGCTGGGGCGGCTGTGTGCGTCCGTGTTCGAAACGCGGGGCCTGCGCCATCTGTCGGCGCGCCACCACCCGGACAATGCCGCGGCGGCCCGGCTGTTCGCCGCCGCGGGTTTCCTGGCGCTGCCGACGCCGGCGTGCGGCGAACGCCATTGGCGCCTCGACGCTCCGCCGGCGGTGCCGGCGACGACGGCGCCCAAGCCAGCGCCGGGGCGCTGAATCCGCTAACCTGAACGCCCTTCCGTCACGCCTTGCCGGGGACATGGATACCACCGGAAGCCTTGCCTGCGTCGGTCTCGGGATGACCCTGGGGGCTCATCTGAGCCCGCGCGCGCGCAGCCATATCGAACAGGCCGACGTGGTCTTCGTCGCCGTGTCCGATCCGGTGGTGGAGCTGTGGGTGCAGGGCCTGAACAAGGACGTGCGCAGCCTGCAGCCGCTTTACGGCGAGGGCAAGTCGCGGCACGACACCTACCGCGAGATGGTCGAGGCGCTGATGGCCGAAGTGCGGGCCGGCCGCCGCGTCTGCGGCGCCTTCTACGGCCATCCGGGCGTGTTCGCCCAGGCCCCGCACCGCGCCGTCGCGCAGGCGCGGGCCGAAGGCTTCGACGCGGTGATGGAGCCCGGCATTTCCGCCGAGGACTGCCTCTACGCCGACCTCGGCATCGATCCCGGCACGGTCGGCTGCCAGCACTTCGAGGCCAGCCAGCTGATGTTCTACCGCCGCCGCATCGACCCGGGCGCCTACCTGGTGGTGTGGCAGGCCGGCATCGCCGGCGACCGCAGCTTCCGGCGGTTCCAGACCAGCCCCGCGCACCAGCAGCTGCTGGTTGACCTGCTGGCCGAGGACTACCCGTTGGACCACCCGTGCACGCTGTACGAAGCCGCGACCCTGCCGATCCAGGCGCCACGCATCGACGTGGTGCCGCTGCGCGACCTGCCAAGGGCCGGCCTGCGCCTGCAGACAACCGTGGTGCTGCCGCCGGCCCGGGCCCTGCAGCGCAACGAGGCCATGCTGGCGCGGCTGCAGGCGCTGGAGGCGACCGAAACCGCGGGCTGACCGCCCACACCGATGTCCACCGTTCCACCACCAACGCAAGGGGAAACACCGATGTCGAACGTGATCTCGTTCCTTGAGTCGCTCGGGCAGGACGCCCGCCTCGCCCGCCAGTCCGAGCAGGACTACGCGGCCGCCGTGCAGGCGCTGCCGCTGGAGGACGACGCCCGCCTGGCCCTGCTGGCCAGGGACGCCGGCGCCCTGAACGACCTGCTGGGCGGCCGTCCGGCGATGGTCTGCGCCCTGTTCCCGGCCGAGGACACCCCGGCGCGCGAGGACGACAACGGCGAAACCCCGAAGGAAGACACGCCGGACGAACAGAAGGAATCGATCGGCGGCCACGGACGCCACTGAGGCCACGGGTGATCACCCTGCGACCGTTCCTGGCGATCCTGCTCCTGGCGGGATCGCTGTTCTGCTCCGCGGCGCCGGTCGGCGCCGCGGAGGACTACCAGTCCCTGCTCGACCAGGCCGATGAACTGCGCAGCCGGGATCCGGGCCGCTTCCAGTCGCTGCTGGGCGAACTCAACGCCCGCGTGCAGGAGGCCACCGCCCCGCAGCGCCAGCAGCTGCGCTACCTGAAGGCCTACGAGCTCGGTTACACCGGCCGCTTCGACCTGGCCGCCGAGGCCGCCATCGAGCTCTGGGAAGACGTCGACGACCCGCGCCTGCGGCTGCGCGCCGGCGCCCTGATCGTCAATTCCTACGCCATCGCCCGCAATTTCGCCGAGGGCCTGCGCTATCTCGACCAGAGCCTGCTGCTGATCGACCGGGTGCCCGACACCGAACTGCGCAGCCACCTTTGGTTCGCCGCGGCGTCGCTCTATTCCCAGCTGGGCCAGCACGAGCTGAGCCGGCACTACGCCGAACGCATCCTGGAAAGCAGCACCGTGCCGCGCACCCGCTGCTTCGCCAGCATGCAGCGCCTGGAAGCCCTGCTGCACCTGGGCGAACTGGCCGACGACGAAGGCGAGACCCGGGCCAGCGTCGAGCTGTGCGATTCCGAGAAGGAGGTGCTGGTGGCCAGCTTCGGCCGCACCGTGCTGGCGCGGCAGTGGGCGCGCAAGGGCGAACACGGCGCCGCCATCGCCCTGCTCGAACCGCGGCTGCCGGAGATCGAGGCCACCCGCTATCCGCGCCTGATCGGCGACGCCCAGTCGCTGCTGGCCGAACTGCACCTGGCCCTGGGCCAGCTGGAACCGGCCGAGGCCTACGCCCAGCAGGCGGTGCGACAGAGCCACGACATCGCCTTCTCGCAACCGCTGGTGACCGCGCACCGCGTGCTCTACGACATCGCGATGGCGCGCGGCGACAGCACCGCCGCGCTCGGCCACTACCGCCGCTACGCCGAGGCCGACAAGGCCTACCTGGACTCGATCAAGGCGCGCGAACAGGCCTACCTCACCATCAAGCACGAAACCGCCCAGAAGAACCAGACGATCGAGCTGCTCAACAACCAGAACCGGGTGCTGCAGCTGGAGCAGCAGGTCAGCGCCAAGACCACCCAGGCCACCCAGCTGCTGGTCGCCCTGCTGTGCGTGATGCTGGCCTCGATCGCCTACTGGGCGATCAAGATCAAGCGCATGCAGGTCTCGTTCCGGCGCCTGGCCGAAACCGACGCCCTGACCGGCATCAGCAACCGCCTGCACTTCAGCCGCCAGGCCGAGCAGGCGCTGGAGTACTGCCGCAACAATCGCGAGGACGCGGTGCTGGTGATGTTCGACCTGGACGAGTTCAAGGCCATCAACGACCAGCACGGCCACGCGATGGGCGACTGGGTGCTGCAGCAGGTGGCGTCGGCCTGCGGCCGGGTCGGGCGCAAGCACGACCTGTTCGGGCGCCTGGGCGGCGAGGAATTCGCCTTCCTGCTGGTCGGCGCCGACGCCAGGGCCGGCATCCTGCTGGCCCAGCAGTGCCGGCAGAACATCGCCGCCATCGACACCGCCGACACCGGCCGCGCCTTCCGGGTGACCGCGAGTTTCGGCGTCGCCGCCACCGCCGATGCCGGTTACGGTTTCCAGGCCCTGCTCGCCAGCGCCGACGACGCCATGTACCGGTCCAAGCGCGAGGGCCGCGACCGCGTCACCGTGCACGGCGCCGCCACGCCTGCCGCCGTTCCGGCCTGAAACCCGAGATGGACCTGGACCGCATGATGTTCGAAACCCCACGCCTGCGCCTGCGCGAGCTGCACGACGGCGACGCCGGCTTCATCTTCGAACTGCTCAACGACCCCGACTTCCTGCGCAACATCGGCGACCGCGGCGTGCACAGCCACGAGGACGCGCTGCGCTACATCGCCGAGGGTCCGCGCGCCAGCTACGCCCGCAACGGCTGGGGCCTGTGGGCGGTCGAACGCCGCGGGGACGGCGCCCTGGTCGGCATGTGCGGGCTGCTGCGCCGCGACACCCTGCCCGGCCCGGACATCGGCTACGCCTTCCTGCCGGCGTTCCGAGGCCAGGGTTACGCCAGCGAGGCCGCGGCGGCGACCCTGGAGTTCGCGTTCACCCGCGCCGGCCTGGACCGGGTGCTTGCCATCGTCACCCCGGGCAATGCCGGGTCGGTGCGCGTGCTGGAGAAGCTGGGCCTGCGCGAGCAGCGTCGCCAGGCCTTCGGCGGGGACCCGCTGGCGGTGTACGCCATCGACCGCCCCGCGGGCTGAACCGCCCGCCCCGCCGGGCGGATGACCGGCCGCCGCATCCCGGCCCGTTGGAAGACTGGCAAGCGGCGCTGGCGCCCCCCGGGGCGCGGGCAGTGAAAGGCGACCCGGTCCCCGCGACCGGTGCTGCCGGCGACGCGGGCATCCGGCACGACTCCCCCCGGCGTCGCCGTTTCCCAGGAGCAGCTTCCGTGAGTGCGCTATCCCTCCGCATCCGCAAGGCCCGCGCCGGCGCCGGCCTCTCCCAGGCCCAGATCGCCCAGCGCGTCGGCGTCAAACGCAGCGCCGTCACCCAGTGGGAACATCCGGCCGGCACCCGGCCCAGCGTCGACCACCTGATCCGCATCGCGATGGAAACCGACGTCGCCTTCGAGTGGCTGGCGACCGGCCGCGGCCCCACCCGCAGCAGCGGTCCCGAGCCGGTGCCGCCGATGATCCTGGAAGACTTCGCCCGCGACGAACACGAAAGCCAGGCCCTGAGCTACCTGCGGCATTTCTCCCCCAGCCGCCGGCGCATGGCGCTGGAGATCCTGGCGGCGCTGTCGCGCTGAGCAGGCGCGGCGCCGGATCTTCGGCGCCGGCCTGGGCCGGCAGGACGTGATCCGATCATCGCAGGCTGGCGGGCAATACACGGCGTCGGCCTGCGACCCTCCGGCGTCCGCCGGCATCCGGTGTAACAGGCGCCGGTCCCGTCGATTGGATCGAGCAGGCACATCCGATGGAACGGCGGCTGGCTACTCTTGCCAGCTGGCCTCCGGAGACCGACCCCATGCGTCGCACCCTGATGATCGCACTTGCCCTCGCCGCATCGATCGCCCATGCGCAAGCGCCCACGCCGGCACAGGCACGTGCGGTATTCGCCGAAGCCGAAACCGCCTGCCGCAGCGACGGCGCCGTCCTGTGGGGCCGATCGCTCTGCCTGCCGCTGCTTCTGGTCGATCCCGCCAGCCGAACCGTGATGAGCTCCACCGGCGGCAGCGGCGACGCCCTGGTGGAACGCGACGGCGTTTTCGTCGGTCGGCTTCCCGATCGCATCAACATCGCCAACACGGCCCTGGATTGGGAAGGGCAACGTCGCGCCATGCTGGTCTGGCCGCTGCCCAAGGACAAGAACGACCGAGTGGCCCTGCTCATGCACGAGTCCTGGCACGGAATACAGGAGGCACTCGGCCTACCCGCGCGCTCGCCCAACCCGGCGCATCTGTCCACCGTCGACGGTCGGATCGGCATGCGGCTGGAGTGGCGGGCCCTGGCGGCCGCCCTGCGGGCAGGCGATGCAAAGGCGGAGAAGCTGGCGATCTCGGATGCCCTGGCTTTCCGGGCATGGCGCCGACAGCGCGATCCGCAGGCGGGCCCGCTGGAAAATCATCTGGAACTCAACGAAGGCCTGGCCGAGTACACCGGGCAGCAACTCAGTGGCCGGGGGCAGCTGGACGAGCACATCGCGGCCGGATTGGCCGACCGGGAAAACGACCCGTCGTTCGTGCGCAGCTTCGCTTACGGATCGGGGCCCGCCTATGGCCGACTGCTCGATCGCCATGCGCCGGAATGGCGCCGGTCGGTGCACGCCGGCGACGATCTAGGCGACCGCCTCGCCGCCGCTCTCGGCCTGCGCGCGACGGCGCAAACCCCGAGCTTGCCGCCCGAGGCCGCCCGGCGCCACGACTACCCGCAGGTACAGTCGGAGGAAGAGGCGCTTGAGGCCCGGCGGCAGGAGACGGTGAAACGCTGGCGCGGCCGCCTGGTCGAGGGGCCGACGGTCTTCCTGCCGTTCCGACGGATGAACATCTCCTTCAACCCCGGGAACCTGTTCGCCCTGCCGCCCGAGGGAACGGTCTATCCGACGCTGCGGGTGGTGGACGAATGGGGCGTGCTGGACGTGGAGCAAGGCGCCCTGATCGGCGACGACTGGGCCGGCGTCCGCCTTCCGGGCCCGGCCACCGTCGAGGGCGGCGTGGTGCGCGGGCCCGGCTGGACGATGCGCCCGGAGGGCGGCTGGCGCCTGGACGTCGCCACACAACGGATCGAGAAGCCCTGATCCGGCGATCGCGGGCTCACACCGGCGTCGGGTTGCGGTACTTGAAGCTGGCCTGGTGCCAGTAGGGATAGGGCTTGGGGCGTTCGCTGGCGGCGTCCAGGCGCGCGACCTGGTCGGGCGTCAGCGTCCAGCCGACGGCGCCCAGATTCTGGCGCAGCTGTTCCTCGTTGCGCGCGCCGATGATCACGGTGCTGACGGTCGGGCGCTGCAGCACCCAGTTCAGCGCGACCTGGGGCACGGACCGGCCGGTTTCCGCGGCCACCGCGTCCAGCGCGTCCACCACCCGGTACAGGTACTCCTGCTCGACCTGCGGGCCACCGTCGGCCGCGACCTTGGAATTGAGCCGGCTGCCGGGCGGCAGCGGCTGGCCGCGGCGGATCTTCCCGGTCAGGCGGCCCCAACCCAGCGGGCTCCAGACCACGGCGCCGACGCCCTCGGCCAGCCCCAGCGGCATCAGCTCCCATTCGTAGTCGCGGCCGACCAGCGAGTAGTACGCCTGGTGCGCGACGTAGCGGCTCCAGCCGTGGCGGTCGGACACGCCCAGGGATTTCATCAGGTGCCAGCCGCTGAAGTTGGACACGCCGAGGTAGCGGATCTTGCCGGCACGCACCAGCCCGTCGAGCGTGGACAGCACTTCTTCGGCCGGCGTGCGCGCGTCGTAGCCGTGCAGCTGGAACAGGTCGATGTAGTCGGTGCCCAGCCGCTTCAGCGACGCGTCCACCGAGCGCAGCAGGTGGTGGCGCGAGGAGCCGACCTGGTTCTCGCCCTCGCCGAAACGGAAGGTCGCCTTGGTCGAGAGGATCAGCTGGTCGCGGGCGCGGCCCTTGATCGCCTCGCCCAGGATCGATTCCGATGCGCCGCGCGAATAGATGTCGGCGCTGTCGAACATGCTCACTCCCGCGTCCAGGCAGACGTCGACCAGCCGCCGCGCTTCGGCGACGTCGGTGGCGCCCCAGGCCTTGAAGAACTCGCCCTCGCCGCCGAAGGTGCCGGTGCCGAAACTCAGGGCGGGCACGCGGAACCCGGAGTTTCCGAGATAGCGGTATTCCATGGGGATGCCTCCTGCTGACGTGGGGAGCCCATTGCAGCCGGGATCGCCCTGCGGACACAAGCGCCGGCGCGGAACCCAGCGTCCGGCCGCCGCCAACGCGGGACCAGGGCGCGGGCGGCCAGCCGCGACGGACGCCGGCCCGGCGTGAAGACCGGCCTGGCCGGAACATTCCGGCGCGCTCGTTGGAATCCATGCAGCTGCCGCTCAGGTTCGGTTCGTGAGGCAGCGCACACATCGCCCGCAAAGTGTGAAGCAGTCGTCGCGCAATGTGTGAACGCACGCGTTTTTGCCGCGAAAACGTGCGCGAAATCCCACAGCACGCAACTGTGAGGCAGCACGCAATCGTTTGAAAAACAGCTGCCTAGACTGCGTTCCATGGATCCACCGTAACCCACGGCAGGACTCCGGGAGAAAGGCAGAAGCCCATGAACGCGAACCGCCCGATGATCAACCGCCTCCCGCTCGCCGCCCGCCTGGGCCTGGCGCTGGTGATCGCGTTCGCCGGCACCGCCTTCGCCGGCGACGCGCAGGCCGCGGCCGACCCGCGCGGCAACGTGGGCCTGGTCCAGGGTTCGGGTGCGCTGAGCAGCAGCGGCGTGGTCCAGTTCCGCATCATCATCCGCGACACGCTGCGGCTGGGTGTGGCGCGCCAGCAGGACCCGGCGCGCGGCCCGCAGACCCGCACCACCATCAGCCGCGAAGGCGACCGCGAAGTGGTCACCTACGCCAAGCCCTGAATCCCGCGCAAAAGAACGGGGCGGGTCGCTCGCGCGGCCCGCCCCGTTTGTTTTTGCCGCGGGCGCCGTCAGGCGCGCCGCCGCTGCGCGGTGATCAGGCCGCGGCGTCCTTGAGCTTCTTGAGCGGACGCACCTTCACCTTGACGGTGGCCGGCTTGGCGGCGAACCACTGCTCTTCCTTGGTGAACGGGTTGATGCCCTTGCGCTTCGGCTTGGCCGGCACGTTGACGACGGTGATCTTCAGCAGGCCCGGCAGGGTGAAGCTGCCCGCGCCCTTCTTGCTGACCGAACCGTGCACCGCGCCCTCGAGCGCGCCCATCACGGCGCGGACGTCCTTGGCGGCGACGCCGGTGGACTCGGCGATGTGCGAGACCAGACCCGACTTGCTGAGCGCTTCCTTGATCGGCTTCGGCGCGGCCGGCTTGGCAGCGGCCTTCGGGGCAGCCTTCTTCTTCGCAGCTTTCTTGGTAGCCATGTTTTTTTGTTCCCGTTGATGCTTGATGGGTTGTTGGGGTGCCTGGAAAACCCTCCGGCCCTGCGAATGTAGGGCAAGTCCGAGTCGCCGCCAAGCCCAAAACGGCAAAAAAGCCGGGTTTTTTTGCAGGCGGGCGATGCCGGCGCCATGGCCTGCGTTCCGGATCGCCCCCGCGGGAAAAAGTACGGCGCTCCCCATGCCCCAGGGGAGCGCCGCGCCGGGCGACTGGCGCGCCCGGAATCAAAACGTCCCGCGCGGCCCGGCCAGCACGCCGGGGGCTCCGCGCGGGGCCAGGGCTCAGGCGGCCTTGGCCTTTTTCAGTGCACGCATGCGGTCGTGCATCTGCTGCACTTCCGGCAGGTAGCGGCTGGCGAGCTCGCGCACCTGCGGCGGCTGCTCGCCGCCCAGGGCGTCGCGGAAGGCATGCAGCACGCGGTCCTCCTGCTCCTCCAGCGAGCCGATGTAGGCCGCGTCGGCGTCCTTGGACAGGGTGGCCTTGAGGTCGGCATACCCCTTGCGGACGCTGCCCAGCCAGGTGCCGTCCTGGTCCGGCGACTCGCCGTGCCGGGCGACTTCGGCCTTGAGGTCGGCGACGATCGCCGCCTTGAGCCGGCCCATCTTCAGGAACAGGTCCTGGTAGTGGGTGTTGGTGGTCTGCCGGGCGGCGTGGTCGTAGAAGTCGATGCCGTCGTTCAGGGCCTCGATCAGTCCGTTGAGCGTGGTGGTGGTCTTGGTCATGGGGGTTCTCCTTGGGGGGAGGCCCGCCGCCGCATTGCGGCGGGCCGGAGTGCGCGGCCGCACGCGGCCGCGCGGCGATCGCCGATCGGGGGATCAGCGGTCGAGCGCGTCGGCGTCGGCCTCGGCGCGGTCGAGGTCGGCCTGGGCGCGGACCTTGGCGTCCTCGTATTCCGCCTGCGCGTCGGCATTGCAGGCGTCCTGTTCCGGTTCGGCCAGGCCGTCGCAGCGCTCCTTGGCCACGCTCAGCGCGCCCTCGGCCTTGGCCATCTCGACGTCGTAGCGGGCCTGCGCGGTGTCCTCCACCGCGTCGGCGCGGGCCTCGGCCTGGTCGTCGTAATCGCCGTCGGCCATGGCGTCGGACACGTTCTCGCTGGCGTCGGCCGCGGTCTCGCCGGCCTCGGCCTGCTCGTCGCGGATCTCCTCGGTGGCTTCCGCGCTCGCCTCGGCGACATCTTCCTGCACTTCGGCCGGCGTTTCCGGCTGGCAGGCGGCGAGGCCCATCGCGATCGCGAGCGTCAGGGCGGACAGGGTCAGTTTGTTCATGGGAAGTCTCCGTTGGGGGAAGGAACTCGTCGCGCGTCCGCGGCCGCAGCGCGGCCCGGACGTTCGCCGACGGAGAAGACTTCGCAAGGACCGTGCCAAGCGGGAAACACCGCGCGCAGGCGCTGTCCAACGCCTCCGGCGGCGCCGCATCGTGCACGCTGCAGGGTTCCCGGACCGGCGGCCAATGCACATCGCACGGTCGGCGCCACAGCGCGCGCGTCGGGATGACGGATATCCACGCCGGGGCCGCTTGGCACGGAACTTGATGGTCCTGCACCGAGGCCCGCCTCACTTCCGAATCCAACCGAGGACTCCGCCATGAACACGCTGCTGCGCAAGACCCCCGCGATCGCCCTGCTGGCCCTGCTGCTCTCGTCCCTGGCCGCCTGCAACACCATCGAAGGCGTCGGCAAGGACGTGCAGGAAGTGGGCGAGGAAGTCGAGGAAGCCGCGGACGAAACCAAGAACTGAGCACCCGGCCGCAGGGCGGACGCCCCGCGCGGGCGTCCGCCGGTCCCAGGGCTCATTCCACCCGCGGCAACTCCAGCGTGAAGCAGGCGCCGCCGCCGGGGCGCGGGTCGTACCAGAGGTCGCCGCCCATCGCGCGCGCCTTCTGCTTGGCCAGGGACAGGCCCAGCCCGGTGGAGGTTTCGCCGCCGGTGGCCTGGCTGGCCAGCGGTTCGAAGCGGCGGAACAGCCGCGCGCGATCGGTTTCCGAAAGGCCTTCGCCCTGGTCCATCACCTGGAACCTGGCCATGGCCTCGTGCCGAACCGCCGCCACCGTGATCACGCTGTCGCGCGGCGCGTACTTCACCGCGTTCGACACCAGGTTGGCCAGCACATGGCCCAGCGCGATGCGCTGGCCGCGCACCAGCAGGCTGCGGTCCAGGCGCAGGTCGAAACGCATGCCCTTGCCCAGCGCCTTCTCGGCGAACGCATCCACCGCGTCCTGGGCGACCTGGGCCGCCGGCAGCGGTTCCACCGGCGCGCCGTGGGCCTCCCCGGCGGCCTGGTCCAGCACCGCCTGCAGGAACAGCAGGCCGGTCTGCGCGGAGCCGCGCACCGACTCGAGCAGCTTCCGCCGCCGCTCCGGGTCGGGTTCGCCGGCATGCAGCAGCTCGCCGGCGAACAGCACGTTGGTGAAGTGGTTGCGCAGGTCGTGCGCGATCAGGTCCAGGCTTTCCTGCCGGTCCTGCGCCAGCTGCTGCAAGCGGTCGCGGGCGCGCTTGAGCTCGGCGTGGGTGCGCACCCGTGCCAGCAGCTCCTCGGGCACGAAGGGTTTGGTGACGTAGTCGACGGCGCCGGCGGAAAAGGCGCGCACCAGCGAATCACGCTCGTGGTCGGCGGTCAGGAAGATGACCGGCAGGGCCCGGGTGGCTTCGTTCGCACGCAGCGACTCGAGCACCTGGAAACCGTCCATGTGCGGCATGCGCATGTCCAGCAGCACCAGGTCGGGCGGCGCCACGGCGATGCGGTCCAGCGCCTCCATGCCGCTGAAACAGGGCACCACGTCGAAGCCGGTGCGGCTGAGCAGGCTGCCGACGGCGCGCACGTTCGCCTCCTGGTCGTCCACCACCATGATCACAGCCGCGGCGGTCGGGTCAGTCATCGCGGCGCTCCCCGGGCAGCGGACAGGTGTCGAGCAGGCGCTTGACCTCGGGCACGTCGAAGGCTTGCAGTGCGGCCTGCAGCCGGGCCGCATGCGCCGCCAGCGCCGGCCACTGCAGGGTCGCGGCCAAGGCGACCAGCCGGTCGGCGTAGTAGCCGACCTCGCGCATGCGCAGGCTGGCGCGCAGGCGCTGGCGGGCGTCGCCGGCCAGCTGGCGCAGTTCCGCCATCGCCGCCGCGTCCTCGTTGCCGGGACCGGGTTCGCCGGTGGCCACCGCCGCTTCCGCCGGCGCCGGCGCCTCGTCCGGTTCCGGCGCCGGCGGGAAATGCGCGGCCAGGGCTTCGAACAGGTCCACCTTCGAGTACGGCTTGCGCACGTAGCCGTCGAAGCGCTGGCGCAGCCAGTGTTCGTCCTCGCTCATGCTGGAGGCGGTGACCGCGATCACCGGCAGCCCGGCGCTGAGCGGATCGGCCTTGATCCGCAGCAGGGCCTGCTCGCCGGAGAGCCGGGGCATGCGCAGGTCCATCAGCACCACGTCCGGCCGCTCGATGCGGATCTGCTCCAGCGCCGCCACGCCGTCCCCCGCCTGCTGCACGCGGTGGTGGGTGTCGCTGAGATAGGCCAGGGCCAGGTCCCGGTTCCAGGCCACGTCGTCCACCACCAGCAGGCGCAGCGGCGGCAGGCGGTTGAAGTCCACGCGCGGGCCGGTGTTCGGCTGCAGGCTGACCGGCGCGTCGGTGATCGCCCGCTCCGGGATCTCGAGCGCGAAGGACGAGCCCTCGCCCAGGGTGCTGTCGGCGCGCAGCGTGCCGCCCATCAGCCCGGCCAGGCGGCGCGCGATGCTCAGGCCGAGGCCGGTGCCCTCGCGGCTCTTGCCGTCGACGCTGTCGCCCTGCTCGAAGGGTTCGAAGATCAGGCCCAGCTGGTGCGGCGCGATGCCCGTGCCGGTGTCGATCACCTCCAGGCGCAGGTCGCAATGGCCCTCGCGCCGGCTGGGCTGGCAGCTGATGCGCAGCAGCACGCCGCCCTGCTCGGTGTACTTGACCGCGTTGCTGACCAGGTTGATCAGCACCTGGCGCAGGCGCACCGGATCGACCAGCAGCGGCAGCCCGGCCCGGCCGACGTATTCGGCCTTCAGCGCGATGCCCTTGTCGGCGGCGTTCTGCCGGAACATGGTCAGCACCTGGTCCACCACCTCGCGCAGGTCGGTCGGCTCCTCGCGCAGTTCGAGCTTGCCGGCCTCCATCTTCGACAGGTCCAGCACGTCGTTGATCAGCGCCAGCAGGGCCTGGCCGCTCTTGCGGATCGAGGCCACGTAGTCGGCCTGGGTCGGGTCGGTCACGCGTTCGGCCAGCAGGTTGGTGAAGCCGAAGATGGCGTTCATCGGCGTGCGGATCTCGTGGCTCATGCTGGCCAGGAACACCGACTTGTCCTGGCTGCTGCGGCGCGCCTGCTCGGCCTGCAGCTCCGCGCGGAAGGCGTCCACCGCCTGGCGCTGCATGCGCCGGGTGGCGGAATAGCCGAACAGGCCGGCGACTAGGGCCAAGGCGTTGGCCACCAGCACCGTCGCCCAGTTCTGCCGGATCATCTGGTTGCGCTCTTCGTAGTGGCGTTCCAGCAGGTCGCTTTCCTGGCGGATCATCTGTTCGATCAGCACCCGCATTTCGGCGCCCATGCGCGCGCCCACGCCCTCCTCCAGCCGCTGCGACACCGCACGCTGCGCGGCCCAGCTGCCGCGCTCGGACTGCAGCCGCAGCGAATGGGTGGTGGCGGCGTACTGCAGGCGGCGCCCATGCATCTGCCGCAACGCCTGCACGTTGGTGGCCTGCGACGGACTGCCGGCGACCAGTTGCTCCAGCTCGTCCAGCGACTTGTCCATCGCCTGCAGGGTGCGTCGGTATTCGAGCAGGAAGGGTTCGCGGCCGGTGACGGCAAAACGAAGGCCGTGCGACTCGCTGTCGCCGAACAGGCCCCAGAAGCTGTTGATCTGCTGCAGCACGCGCTGGGTATGGCTGGCCATCTCCACCGAGGACTGCAGCTCGTTGGTGGCGCGCAGCGACAGCAGCGAGGTGCCCATCACCACGACCACGGCGAACAGCAGCAGGCCGTTGTAGACGCGATAGCGGAAGGTCGCTGGACGATGTGGCATGGGTTCCCCTGTCCCCTGTTCCTGCGCGGCGCAGGCGTGTTCCTGTCAGCGGTTCATCAACCAGATGGTGCCGTTGAGCACCAGCGCGAAGCTCACCCACAGCACCTGCGGCAGCAGAAGGTAACCCGCCAGCGGCCGCAGGCGCCCGAAGCGCAGGGTCGTCGCCAGCAGGGCCAGCCAGACCAGGCAGATGTCGAGGAAGGCCAGGCCCGGCTGGCGCAGGCCGAAGAACAGCGGCGTCCAGGCCAGGTTGAGCACGGCGTGCGCCGCGAACGCCAGCCAGGCCCCGCGGCGCTCCTCCCGGGTGCCGACCGGCTCGCGCGCGACCAGCCACGCGCTGGTGCCCATCAGCGCATAAAGGGTCGTCCACACGGGCGAGAACAGCCACGACGGCGGGTTCCAGCTGGGTTTGGCCAGCGCATCGAACCATTCTCCGGGCGCGAACAGCAGACCCACCAGAGATCCGGCGCCGACGACCGCCAGCACCCAAAGCAGCCAAGCCCCGACCGCCTTCGCGTCCACGGGCGGACGGCGCGCGTCCGTGGGCGTTGCGGGCGATGGAGCGTGCAGCGTGGGTCGCACGGTTGGTTCCTCCGGGTCGGGTCCGGTGCGCTCAGAGGCCGTAGGCCTTGCGCTTGCGGTACAGGGTGGAACTGTCGATGCCCAGGGTGCGGGCGGCGGCGTCGAGCGTCTCGCTTTCCGCCAGAACGGCTTCGATGTGGCGGCGCTCGAGCTCGTCCAGCGTGACCGGCGCACCCGGGACGACCACCGCCGCGCCTTCGGCCGCGGCCGGGGCGGACGAAAGCGACAGGTGCTCGACCTCGATGCGTTCCCCCGGGCACAGGATCACGGCACGCTCGATCACGTTCTGCAGCTCGCGCACGTTGCCGGGCCAGCCGTAGGCGCGCATGCGCGCCAGTGCCGAGGGCGCCAGGCCGGCCGCCGGAAGGTGGTAGCGGCGCGCGTAGCGGGCGACGAAGCCCATGGCCAGGTCCTCCAGGTCCTCCAGCCGCTCGCGCAGCGGCGGCAGCACCAGGCTGATCACGTTGAGGCGGTAGAGCAGGTCGAGGCGGAAGCTGTTGTCGCGCACCATCGCCTCGAGGTCGCGGTTGGTCGCCGAGACGATGCGCACGTCGGCGCGGCGCGTGGTCGGGTCGCCGATGCGTTCGTACTCCTTGTCCTGGATGAAGCGCAGCAGCTTGGGCTGCAGCGCCAGCGGGAAGTCGCCGACCTCGTCCAGGAACAGGGTGCCGCCGTCGGCGTTGCTGACCCGGCCCTGGGTGCTCTGGGTGGCGCCGGTGAACGAGCCCTTGGCATGGCCGAACAGCTCGCTTTCCAGCAGTTCGGCCGACAGCGACGGACAGTTGATGGTGGCCATCGGCGCCGCCGCGCGCGGACTCCAGTCGTGCAGGGCATCGGCCAGCACGCCTTTGCCGGTGCCGCTTTCGCCCAGCAGCAGCACGTTGGCGTCGGTGCGTGCGACCTGCTGGGCCAGCGCGAGCAGGCGCGCCATCGCCGGGTTGCGGCTGGTGGGTTCGGGGCGTTCGCGCGGGCCGTCGCGCTCCAGCCGCTCGAGCTTCTCGAGCATGCGCATGGTGTCCATCTGCCGGGCGACGGCGATGCGCAGCTGCTCGGGCGAACAGGGCTTGACCAGGTAGTCGGCGGCACCTTCGGCGATCGCCTTCACCGCGTCGTCCACCCGCGAATGGCCGGTGACCATGATCACGCGCATCTGCGGCGCCAGCTCGCGCAGGCGCGGCAGGGCGTCCATGCCCGACGCGGTGCCGATGCTGCGGTCGAGCAGGCAGACGTGGAAAGGCTGGCTGGCGGCGAGCTTCATGCCTTCGGGCAGGCTGGACGCCGACTGCACGCGGTAGCCGGAGGCCTCCAGGCACAGGCTGAAGTTCTCGAGCAGGCTGCGGTCGTCGTCGATGGCGAGGATCCGCCCCAGGGGGGCGGTGGGGGTGTCGGACACGTGGCGCTCCAGGGTCTGGGGGGAAGGCAGCAAGACCTGTGCCAGCGGACGGGACCCCGGAACTGCGGCGTCTCCGCGCCCGGTCCGCCGGCTGCCATGCACTTTGCAATGGCGCCGGTTACGAGATCGTGCATTCCGCATGGCCCTCCCGGCAAGTCGGAGGGGCCCCCTGCCATCAGTCATAGACAATTTGTTCTAGACAAATCGTTCTAGTCGGCCTAGGCTGCCTCCATCCCCCGCTGCCGCATCGCATGGCCATGGCCCGCAAACCTGCCCCGCCCAAACCCACCCCGGCCGAACTCGACCTGCTGCGCGTGCTGTGGCCGCTGGGCGCGGCGACCGCCAAGCAGGTGCACGAAGTCGCCCGGCGCGACCGCCCTGAGCTGGCCTACGCCACCGTGCTGCGGCTGCTGCAGATCATGCACGGCAAGGGCCTGCTGGTCCGCGACGAAAGCGAGCGCTCGCACGTCTACGCGCCGGCGCACGAACAGGAATCGCTGCGCACCAACCTGCTCACGGACCTGATCCACAAGGCCTACTCGGGCTCGGGCAAGGAGCTGGTGATGGCGGCGCTGCGGGGGCACGTCAGCGAAGAAGAGAAGGACGAGATCCGCCGGCTGCTGCAGGAGGACGGCAAATGATCACCGTTTCGGGACTCACCGCCGCGCTCGGCTGGGCGCTGCTGCATTTCCTCTGGCAGGGGCTGCTGGTGGGCCTGGCCGCGGGCCTGGCGCTGGCGCTGCTGGGCAATGCCCGGCCGCAGCTGCGTTATGCCGTGGCCTGCGCGGCGCTGGCGCTGTGCCTGCTGTTGCCGGTGGCGACGCTGCTGCGCGGGGCGACGGCGGCCGCTCCCCCCGCCGCCGCGGTGGCCCTGGCCGAGGACGGGACCGGCGGCTACGGCGGCATGGTCGAGCGCCTGCGCCGGCCGCTGGCCGAAAACACCCGCGAATGGCGCGGACAGCTGCAGCCCTGGCTGCCGGGCATCGTCGCCCTTTGGTCGCTGGGCACGGGGCTGTTCTCGCTGCGCATGGCCCTGGGCGTGGCCTGGGTCGCACGCATCGCGGGACCCGGCCACGGCCACCCGCACCCCGGTTGGCAGGCGCGGCTCGACGCCCTCGCCGGACGCATGGACCTGCCGCGGCGCGTGCTGCTGCGTGTGGCCGACGGGCTCGACGGCCCGGTGGCCGCGCGCATCTGGCGGCCGGTGGTGATCGTGCCCGCGGCATTGGTCGCCCGCCTGCCCGCCGACCTGCTCGAGGCCCTGCTCGCCCACGAACTCGCCCACGTGCGCCGTCACGACTACCTGGTGAACCTGGTGCAGAGCCTCGTCGAAGCCCTGCTCTTCTACCACCCGGTGGTGTGGTGGCTGTCGCGCCGCATCCGCATCGAACGCGAGCAGGTCGCCGACGACATCGCCGCCCAGGCCCTGGGCGAGCCGCGCCGCCTGGCGATCGCGCTCAACGAACTGGCGCAGTTGCGCGCCCCCGACCCGCACCTGGCCCCGGCCGCCCATGGAGGTTTGCTCATGTCACGCATCCAACGCCTCGTCCGTCCCCGCAAGCAGACGCTGAGCTGGAAACTCGCCCTGCCCATGCTCGGCCTCAGCGCCGCCTGCATGGCTGCGTTTGCGCAGGGCCACGTCGCCGACGTCGTCGCGCACCAGGACGAGCCGACCCGCATCTCGGTCCGCGCGGAACAGGACACGCACTACGCCGTGGTCGGCGCGGACGCCGACGACGCCATCAACTTCACCGGCGACTACGACCAGATCACCGACGTCAAGGCGCTGCGCCGCGAACTCGGCGGCGAGTTCATCTGGTTCCGCCGCGATGGCCGCTCCTACGTGATCCGCGATCCGGCCCTGGTCGCGCGCGCGCGCCGGGCATGGCAGCCGACCGAACCGGTCGGCGAGAAGATGGGCGCGCTCGGCGACCAGATGGAAGTGCATGGCGAGAAGATGGGCGCCCTCGGCGAGCGCATGGAGCGCCAGACCGCCGGCACCGGACCGATCAGCGACGAGATGGGCCGGCTGGGCGAGCAGATGGGCGCGCTGGGCGAGCGCATGGAGCCGCTGACCCGCGCCATGCTGCGCGCCGACGACGACGCGGAACGCGATCGCCTCGCCGCGGAGCTCGATGCCGTCAGCGCGCAGATGGAGACGCTGGGCCGGCGCATGGAAGTACTGGGGTCGCAGCTCGAGGCGGCGCACGCGCCGATGGAAGCGCTGGGCAGGGAAATGGAGCTCGCCGGCAAGCCGATGGAGGCGCTCGGCGCGCAGATGGAAGTGCTGGGCAAGCAGATGGAAACCCTCAGCGACGCCGCCAACCGGGAAACGCTGGGCCTGATCGACCAGGCCTTGCGCGAAGGCAAGGCCGAACACCTGGCCGACCGGGGCTGAGGCGCACCCTGGCCGCCGCGACCGTCGCGGCGGCTACTTTCGCTTGGCCCGCTTGGCCAGCGTCGCGTTCTGGTCGCCGAGATCGTCGTTGCGGTCGCGCTTTCGAGTGGGCTTCGCGAACTCCGGGCAATCCTCCAGCACCGCCTGCAGCACCTGCCGGGACACGTGTACGGTCGCGCGGCCGACCAGGCTCAGGTTCAACCAGCGCGCCAGTTTCTGCATCAGGGCCTGGACATGAACGCCGCTGGGCTGGTTCTGGTTCTGGCAGTCGAAGTACATGGAGAAGGTGTAGTTGCCGTCGCTGACCTGGTAGCGGATGGCCTGCCCCATGTGCCGCCCCTGCCCCTGGTTGAGCAGTCGCGCGGTGACGTTCATCGAGAAGGCGTTCTCGCGGTTGTAGGACGCCAGCAGGTTCTCGACGATCAACTGCTCCGAGTTGTTGTTCTTCGTACCGGCCACCACATTGGCCGGCCCGTTGCCGCCGCGCATGCTGTGCGCCACCAGGTGGCACCATTCGTAGCTTCCCTGGAGCCCCAGCGCGTTGGCGTACTGCGTCGCCGACACCGGCGCGACCGCCGGCGGCGGGTACAGCGCCGCCATCGCCGCCGTCATGCCCTGGTTCGGCACCCGGCGCGTGGTCGAGCGGCTGGGGGGCAGCGCCACCAGGCCGGAGGACAGCAGGTCGGCGGGCCCGGCTGAATCGAACAGGGCCTTGAAGTCCGGCGACCTGCCGCGGGTCGAACGCACGCCGCGCCAGGCCACGCGGTTGTACCAGGGCATCGACGTGGACTGGGCGGTCGCGACATAGGTGCCGTTGCGCAGCACGACGGTGTGGTGGCCGCCGTGCAGGTCCCGCACGTGCAGGGCGGGCTCGTTGCCGCGGTAGTAGAAGGTCAGCCCATCCAGCGGTTCGGCCATGGCGCGCCCCGGCTCATGCCGACCCGGTGGGGATCGGGGAAATGGCCGAGGCGATGATGCCCATCATCTGGCTCATGCCTTCGGTCGCGGGCTGCTGGTCGGCCTGCACGTGGAAGGTGTACTTGCCGCTGTAGTCGGTGCTGCGCGTGTTGTTCACCGTGGTGGTCACGCTGCCGCTGACCGAGAAGCCGCCGAATCCGTAGCTGGCGGCGACGTTGGCGTTGACGCCGACGCTGCTGCTGCTCGCCTGGTCGACGCTGGCCGTGAAGTCGATGGTGACGTTGTCCACCAGCAGGGACGGGATGGTGACGATGCCGATCAGCGGCACGATCACCTTGATCGTCTGGGTCTTCACCTGCTTGGTGTTGGGATCGGTGTAGGGACGGGTGAGGTCGAACTCCAGCGTGTTGAGATCGCCGCTCTTCCCGTTCTTGTACGCCACCTGGAAGATGAACTCCTGCATGTTCTGGGCCAGCGCCAGATTGGCACGGGCCGCCGCCAGCAGCGGCGTGGAGACCAGGAAGTCGATCGGGATGCCCTTGAACGCGCTGTAGACGTTGCTGTCTGCCATTGTCTTCCCCTTTGGGTTGGTTGTCCGTGATCAGGAGTGCCACACGAGCCATGCCACCACCGCGGTGAGCACGGCCAGCCAGACCAGAGCGAGCAGTCCGAGCCAGGGCTGCGCGTCCCAGAATCGATCGCGCCAAGTGCGCGGCAGCGGCCCCAGCGCGGCGCGCACCCGCGCGGCCTCGTCGGGGTCGAGCGTGGCGCGCACCCGCGTCATGGCGCGGCCCCGGCGCGCGGGCGCGCGCGCGGGCGGGAAAGGCTGTCCTGCAGGCGCCGCATGCCTTCCGGCGCGGTGGCGCGGCGCAGCCTCATCTCGACGTCGATCGCCAGGCCGGTCGCTCCAGGGCGGCGACGCACCGGGGAGACTTCGCGGCCGTGCAGGTCGGCGCGCGGGCAGGCCCCGCCTTCGTGCCGTTCGACGATCCGCTCCAGCGCCCACGTCCATTGCACCCGCCCCTTGCCCACCGTCAGCTGGGTCGACGGCGACAGGCTGACCTGCGGCACCCGGAAGCGCAGCGGCTGTCCGCCCGCAGGCGGCGGCAACGTCACTTCGAACAGGATCGGGGCCAGCGCGCGCCGGCCGCGCAGCAGCGTGAACCGGTCGCGGAGGTTGCGCAGCGTCGCCAGCGACAGCGCCCTCTGCGCACCCAGGACCGCGAGCGCCGGCGCCAACAGGGAATGGAACAGGGAGTGGGCCATGGCCGGGTCAGAACCGCTTGAGCAACTGGTCGTTGATGCGGGCCATGCCTTCCGGCGGATCGCCGCTCCGGAAGGTCACCGACAGCGTCGCCAGCCGCGAGTGCTGCGCGGGCAGAGAGGGCCCCAGCACGAGGGAGAGGCGCTTGCCGTCGCCGTCGGCGGCGTCCTCCAGGCCATCGACCAGGCAAGGCAGCGAAAGGCTCAGGCTCTCGATCACCGTGGACTGGTGCGGCACCAGGGTCGCCAGCGGCACGTCGTGCACGCCCTCGGCCTCCTCGCCGTCGTGCACGACCGCGCGCGGCAGCACCAGCGGCATCGACACCGGCTCGAGTCCGCCCGACTTGGAGCGCGAGGGGCGGAAAAGATGGCCGAGGTCGTGGTGGTGCGCGCCCACCGACTTGTGCGCGGACATCACCGCGTCCGCGACCGCACGCAGCAGGTCGTCGAGCATGAAGTTGCGCATCGGGCCTCAGCGCCTCGGTCCGACGGGGCGATCGCGGACGGCGCTGAGCTGGCGCACGCCTTCGTCGATCCGTCGGAGCACATCGCCGCTGGACTCGAGGTCGATGTCGAGGCGGGCGCCGCAGCCGCTGCACCATACCGGCCGGCCGAGCAGCAACATCGGCAGCGACAGGTCGATGCCCGCCGAACAGTCCGGGCATTCCATGCGCATCTGCAGCGGCGCCTGCTGGACGGCGGGCTCGCGTCGGTCGTGGTTCCGGTTCATCGCGTGCTCCGGTGCATCGGCGGGACCCTCGGAAGGATTGGCCGAGCCTAGGACCGTGCACCAGGACAGACAACGCCGGGCGTCGAGCCAACCGCCGCACCGCCGCTACAGCAACGCTGACGGAAACGGGTTTGATCCGGCGAGGACACGCGGCCTGTACAGCCTTGCTGGACAAGATGTGGCCGGGGCGCTCGGGACCACAGCGGCCCTCGCATGATTCCTTCCACCATCCATGACCGCCGAAGGGGGCGACGCGACGATGACAGATCCGAGGAACCGAATACGCCAGGCGCGCAGGCACGGAAACCTCTCGCAACAGGCTCTGGCCGAACGTGTTGGCGTGCACCGCAGCGCCGTCGCGCAGTGGGAACAACCGGGAGGATCACACCCGACCATGGAGAACCTTTCGCGCATCGCGATCAGCACCGGCGTCAGCTTCGAATGGCTGGCCACGGGCCGCGGCAGGATGGCGTTCGTGTCCGACCTGGTACCCGGCGAGGCTTCGACCGCGGCGGTGATCGAGTACAGCGCGCATTGCGAAACCGAGGTGCGCGGACTCACGGCGATGCGGCGCATGGAATTCAGCACCCTGATGGCGGTGGTCGAGTTGATGGAATCCCTGGCCGACAAACGGTCGCCCCGTCCGAACCGGCGCGCACCCTATTCGCGGTGAAGCCACGGACCGGCGGAAAAAGTCGGCGCACCCTATTGACAGGGCGGAACAAAGGCGTATCGTGCGCAACCTTCGCCAATGACGGCGAAGAAAAGAAGAACACTCCGATGACCCACCGTATCCCGCACATCGCCGGCCTGCGACTTCCGAAGCCTGAAAACTTCGGCGCGGACGCGTGCGCCCCGGCCTACCTTCGCCGGTCGCTGGACGGCGTCATTCCAGACTGATCCTCCGCGCACGGGAGATCGGTCACCCCGATCTCCCGAGGCCTCGCGAACGCCCTCGGGTTCCGCCCCGGGGGCGTTTTGTTTTGGGCGTTCGCACAGGAAACGAATCAGCGATTCCCTTCCCGCCACGAAGCACCCGGGCCGGCGGCCTGAGGTAACGGCGGATCTGCACGACGGCGCACAAGGCGCTGTGCCTGGGTGCTTCGGCACGGGCGGAGATGGAAGGAGACCGCGAACAGATCGGACCGGAGGGTCCGGACGATTTGCCGCCGGGCGACCGGCGGCAGAACGGAGCAACGATCGGACGAACCACTGCGGTACGGGTTCCCAAGCCCGTCCGGTGCGCGCGGCGCTGCCGTGGCGTATGCCCTGGCCGTCGGATCCCGCTCCGCGACGACGATAGCTCAGACAGGTAGAGCAGGTGGGCAACCACCCTGGCGCCGGTTCGAATCCGGCTCGTCTTGTATGGATAGCTCAACGGGTTAGAGCACAGCGCTGTTAACGCTGCGGTCGCGGGTTCGAGTCCCGCTCCACACCATGAAATGCAACACCGGGCTTCGGCCCAAGGGACACGCCCCGCGCGTGACGCGGTTCGGACCAGCACACCGGCGAGAACAACGGCACGCACGCCGCCCGCACCGGGCGGCCGCCTTCGCCAGGCGCCGGGACGCGCGGAACGCCACGCACGTGGGCCAGGACGGCCAGCGCGCGCGACGGAAAACGCCGACCGCCGCCACGCGCACGCGGCCGCTCCGTGCGGACCCGGCGCAGGGGCGTGCCCACTTCTTCCGGGGCAACCGCTCCGAACACGACGCGCGCGGTCGACCCGCCGCCGCGGCGCGCAGAAGCCGGGTCGAACCATCAATCAATCAAGGAGGACGCGATGTTGATGATCCGCAAGGTCGTGGTCGGCGATGCCGAGCGCGCCCTCGTTTACAGGAACCGCCGGTTCCAGCGCGTGCTGGGCCCGGGCGTGCACCGCCTCTGGGGCTTCGGCCTGCAGGTGACCGTGCACGACCTGGCCACCGCCGAATACACCGGCAGGGACACCGAGGCGCTGGTGCAGGCCCTGGGCACGATGCTGGCGGAACACTTCCAGCTGGTCGACCTGGGCATGCAGGAGATCGGCCTGGTGCACAAGCAGGGCAAGCTGGTGGATGTGCTCGCCCCGGGCAGCCGCAAGCTGTACTGGAAGGGCCTGGCCGAGATCGCCGTGCAGCGCGTCGCGCTGTCCGATGGCCTCGAGGTCGAGCCCGGCATCGCCCATCGCCTGCGCCAGCTCAACCTGCTCGACAAGCTGGCGGTGGCCGTGACGGTGCCGTCTGAGTCGGCCGGCCTGCTGTTCGTGGACGGCAAGTTCGTGCGCGTCCTGGCGCCCGGCGCGGCGAGCTTCTGGAACCTCCGGAAGAACGTCGCGGTGGATGTGGTGGACCTGCGCGTGCAGGCGATGGAAGTCTCGGGCCAGGAACTGCTGACCCGCGACAAGGTGTCTCTGCGGGTGAACCTGGCGGCCAGCCTGCGCGTGACCGACCCGGTCGCCGCCCGCAGCAAGGTCGCCAAGTACGCCGACCAGGTCTACCGCGAGCTGCAGTACGGCCTGCGCAAGGCGGTGTCCGCCAAGTCGCTGGACGAACTGCTGGGCGACAAGGCTTCGCTGGACGCGGACATCTTCGCGTACGTGCGCGGCCAGGTGACCGGTTTCGGCGTCGAGGTGATCGGCGTCGGCATCAAGGACGTGATCCTGCCGGGTGAGATGAAGGACATCCTCAACGGCGTGGTGCAGGCGGAGAAGGCGGCCCAGGCCAATGTCATCCGCCGTCGCGAGGAGGCGAACGCCACGCGTTCCCTGCTCAACACCGCGCGCCTGGTGGAGGAGAGCCCCACGCTCATGCGCCTGAAGGAACTCGAGGCGCTGGAGAAGGTCACCGAGAAGATCGACAAGCTCACCGTGTTCGGCGGCCTGGATGGCGTGCTGAAGCAGCTGGTGACGTTGAAGCAGTAAGCTCCGGGGGGCGGCAGGGACGCCGCCATCCGGCTTTTCAGGGAAGGAAAGGACATGAACGGACACAACTACGAACTGCTGCACGCCGAAGGCAGCCCGACCCCGATCAAGGGCTGGGTGAAGGGCGTGCCGCTGGACGAGGGCGCGCACCGGCAGCTGCAGAACATCGCCGGTATCCCCTTCGTGGGGCCGTGGGTGGCGGTGATGCCCGACGTGCACCTGGGCAAGGGCGCGACCGTGGGTTCGGTGATCCCGACCCGCGGCGCGATCATCCCGGCGGCGGTCGGCGTCGACATCGGCTGCGGCATGGCCGCGGTGCGGACCACGCTGCGCGCCCACCAGCTGCCCGACGACCTGGCGCCGATCCGCGCCTCGCTCGAGCGCGCCATCCCGGTCGGCAACGGCCGCGGCGGCGAGCACGGGAAGATCCCGGACAGCATCGGCACGCGGCTGGTGGACTCGGGGCTGGAGACGCGGCTGCAGGCCATCCGGGCCAGGCATCCGAAGATCCGCCCCGACAAGCTGGACAGGCAGCTGGGCACGCTCGGCGGCGGCAACCACTTCATCGAACTCTGCCTCGACGAGGCCGACCAGGTGTGGGTGATGCTGCACTCGGGTTCGCGCGGCACCGGCAACCTGATCGGCACCTACTTCATCGAGCTGGCGCGCCGCCAGCTTGAGAAGCGGGTGCTCGGCTTCCACCTGCCCGACCAGGACCTGGCCTTCTTCATGGAGGGCGAGCCGCTGTTCGAGGATTACGTGGAAGCCGTGTCGTGGGCGCAGGACTACGCGCGCCACAACCGCGAGGCGATGATGGCGCGGGTGCTGCACGACCTGCGGCACAGGCTGCCGAAGTTCCAGCTGGAGAAGATGGCGGTCAACTGCCACCACAACTATGTCAACCGCGAGACCCACTTCGGCGAGGAGCTGCTGGTGACCCGCAAGGGCGCCGTCAGCGCCCGCGCCGGCGAGCTGGGCATCATCCCGGGCAGCATGGGCACCCGCAGCTACATCGTGCGGGGCAAGGGCGATGCCGACAGCTTCCACAGCTGCAGCCACGGTGCCGGCCGCGTGATGAGCCGGACCCAGGCCAAGGCGCAGATCACGCTCAAGCAGCACCGGGAAGCGACCGCCCACGTCGAATGCCGCAAGGACGCCGGCGTGGTGGACGAGTCCCCGGCCGCCTACAAGTCCATCGACGCGGTCATGGCCGCGCAGTCGGACCTGGTGGAGGTGGTGCATACGCTGCGGCAGGTGGTCTGCATCAAGGGTTGACTTCGCCGCCCCCCCTTTCGGGGGGCGGCGTTTTTTCGTGGTGCCGACGGCGCCAGATCCACGGGCCGCCCCCGCCCCTCGTCAAGCGGGGCTAAAATGCCGTCCAGACCCACGAATCCGGAACCCATCATGAGCGACACCCCGCCCGACCGCCTCTGCGTCAACCCGCGCAGCCCCTTCTACGACGAAGCCGCGCTGGAACGCGGCATCGGCGTGCGCTTCAACGGCACCGAGCGCCACAACGTGGAGGAATACTGCGTCAGCGAAGGCTGGGTGCGCCTGCCGGTGGGCAAGTCGCTCGACCGCCGCGGCAACGCCATGACCATGAAGGCGAACGGGACCGTCGAGGTCTGGTTCCTGGACACGGCCAAGGCCTGATCCGGCCGCCCCGCCGGCCGGGCGTATGATGCCGGCGACCACCATCCAACACCCCGGGGAGGGGCCATGAACCAGAACAACCAGGACCTGGGAAAACTCGTGCTGCGGCTGTCGCTGGGCCTGCTGGTGCTGCTGCACGGCGTGGCCAAGATCACCGGCGGCATCGGCTTCATCACCCAGGTCGTGCAGGATGCAGGGCTGCCGGGTTTCGTCGCCTACGGCGTCTACATCGGCGAAGTGGTGGCGCCGGTGCTGGTAGTCCTGGGCCTGCATGCCCGGCTGGGCGCGGCGGTGATCGCGCTGAACATGGCGGTGGCGATCTTCCTGGTGCATACGGCCGAGCTGTTCGCGCTCAACCAGACCGGCGGCTGGGCGCTGGAGCTGCAGGGCATGTTCCTGTTCGGCGCCGTCGCGGTGGCCCTGCTCGGCCCCGGCAACTTCAGCGTCAACAAGAAATAAAAAAACTGCGGAGCTTGCGCTCCGCAGTTCCCTTGCCGCGCCCGGCCGGTGTGGACGCGGCAAAGACGGTGTCAGCGGCCGTCGCCGTCGGCATCGCCGGGCATGGCCCGTTCGATCCGGTCCCAGGCGGCGCGTGCCGCCGACTTGGCCTTCTCCCAGCCGAGCCGGGAGCTGCCGCGCACGCTGTCGTAGTCGCGCCGCAGGTCGGTCTCGACCTCGTCGAAGCGGCGGCCGGCGTAGCGCCCCGCACCCTCGTAGCCGACGCGATAGGCCGGCGCGTAGTCCTCGTAGGCATGGTCGGCCGCGTAGTAGGGCTCGTTCTTGTACTGGTCGCGCCAGTGTTTGTCCTCGGCGGCGAAGTCCAGGCCGGTGATGTTGGCGTTCTGCGGCTTGCCGGACTGCGTCTTGCCTGGCGTGTGCTGGGTCATGGTGTTCTCCTTGGGGGGATGGCCGCGGCGAAGACCGCGGCCAGGAGGATCGTTGCAATGTGCATGCCATCGTCCGCGGCGGCCGGTAAAACGCGGCGACGCGGGAACCGGTGCCGGGATCAGAGGCGTCCCATCAGCCACAGGATCACCAGCACCAGCACGATGGCGCCGACGATGCCGCTGGGCCCGTAGCCCCAGCCGCGGCTGTAGGGCCAGGCCGGGACGGAACCGATGAGGATCAGGATCAGGACGATCAACAGGATCATGGTCAGGGACATGGGGTACTCCTCGCTGGTTGGGCAGTCGAGGTGTTGCAGGTTCCGTGCCAGCCCCATCGCGCAGCAGGAAGGGATTGCGCGGGGCGGCATTGCATTCCTGTCCGCGCCCTGGGCCCGGTGGATGGCATGGGCAAAAAAAACGGCGGGGCCGAGGCCCCGCCGTCTCCACGCGTCCCTGCGCCGGACGATTTACTGCCTGGTCGGGATATTGACCTTGTCGATGCCGTGCACCACGCCATTGCTCGACGCGATGTCGGAGGTGACGAAGGTCGCCTCGCCGAAGCTGATCTTGCCGTCGGCCAGCTTGACCGGGGCCACCGCGCCATTGACGGTCTTGGCTTCGCTCATCTTGCCGATCTCGGCGGCGCTGGAGCGGCCGGCGAGCACGTGGTAGTTCAGGATCGAGATCAGCTCCTGCTTGTTCTCCGGCTTCAGCAGGCTGTCGAGCTTGCCGGCGGGCAGCTGCTCGAAAGCGGCGTCGGTCGGCGCCAGCACGGTGAACGGACCCGCGCCGCGCAGGGTGTCGGCCAGGCCGGACTCGCGCAGGGCCTTGCCGAAGGTCTTGAAGGAGCCGGCGGCGGCGGCGTTGTCCACCACGTTCTTGGTGGCGATGGTGGTGTTGGCACTCGGGGAATGGTTCATGGGGGGATTCCTCTGGGTGCGTGCAAGGTGGCGGCACGCGGATGGCCGAAGCCAGGCCCCCGCGTCAACGGGGGCAGGAGGTTCAGGGCGGGATGTTGGCTTTCAGCGCTGAATGGCCGTCGCGGCATTGCGCCGCGGTGCCAGTGCACAGTGCGCGCGGGCCTGTGAGCTTTGTGTTATCCGGGCCAGACGACCCAGGTCCGGGTTCAGCCAGCGGCGCGTATGCGCGCGACAGGCGTCCCCGCCGGACTAGGGCCGCCGGCAGAATGCGGCGAAACCCGCCAGGAAACCGCGCAGGTTCTCGCGCGCGGCCTCGTCCACCAGGTTGCCATCCGCGTCGAAGGCCTTGCCGGCGCGCGACAGCATCAGCCGGCCGCCGAAATAGGGGCGCGTGCCCAGGGTGCGCAGCACCGGCCACCAGGCGTTCTGCGCCAGGATGGTGCCGAAGCCGCCGGGCGAGGCGCCGATCACCGCCACCGCGCGGTCGCCGAACACCCGCGACACGTCCTCGTTCGGGCGCGACAGCCAGTCGATGGTGTTCTTGAACACGCCGGGGATGCCGTTGTTGTACTCCGGCGTCACCAGCAGCAGGCCGTCGCAGGCAGCGACCTTCTCCTTCAGCGCGACCACCGTCTCCGGCAGGCCCTGGGCCGACTCCAGGTCGGCGTCGTAGAGCGGGATGCCGTGCACGCCCTCGCGCTCCAGCTGCACGCCCTCGCCCACCAGCCCGGCGGCGGCGCGCAGCAGGGCGGCGTTGAAGGAGCCGCGGCGCAGGCTGCCGGAAATGCCGAGCAAACGGATCATGGCGAGACTCCAGGTTGGGGGTATCCGGAGCTTACGCCCGGCCGCCCCGACCCGACAGGCGGCCGCGCCGGCCGGGCCCACGGCCCGCCCCCGGATTTCGGGAAAGTCTTTCCCTCCAGGATGGCTGGGTCCGCACACGCCGGGTCGGCTAGCATGGCCCGGTTTCCACCCGAGCCCGACCATGGATCCCATCCTTTCCATCCGCGGCATCAGCAAGACCTACGCCTCCGGCTTCCAGGCGCTGAAGAACGTCGACCTGGACATCCGCCGCGGCGAGATCTTCGCCCTGCTCGGCCCCAACGGCGCCGGCAAGACCACGCTGATCAGCATCATCTGCGGCATCGTCAACGCCAGCACCGGCAGCGTGCTGGCCGACGGCCACGACATCGTCGGCGAGCCGCGCCAGGCCCGGGCCAAGATCGGCCTGGTGCCGCAGGAGCTGAGCACCGACGCCTTCGAAAGCGTCTGGGCGACGATGAGGTTCAGCCGCGGCCTGTTCGGCAAGGCGCCCGACGACGCGCACCTGGAGCGGGTGCTGCGCGAGCTGTCGCTGTGGGACAAGCGCGACAGCAAGATCATGACCCTGTCCGGCGGCATGAAGCGGCGCGTGCTGATCGCCAAGGCGCTGTCGCATGAACCGCGCATCCTGTTCCTGGACGAACCCACCGCGGGCGTCGACGTCGAGCTGCGCCGCGACATGTGGCGGCTGGTGCGCGAGCTGCGCGACCAGGGCGTCACGATCATCCTGACCACGCACTACATCGAGGAGGCCGAGGAGATGGCCGACCGCATCGGCGTGATCAACAAGGGCGAGCTGGTCATCGTCGAGGACAAGCACGTGCTGATGCGCAAGCTGGGCAAGAAGCAGCTGACCCTGCAGCTGCAGACGCCGCTGGCGGCGATCCCGCCGGCGCTGGCGGCGCTGCCGCTGGAACTGGCCGGGGACGGCCATTCCCTGGTCTACACCTTCGACGTGCAGGCCGAGGAAACCGGCATCGCCGCCCTGCTGCGCCGGCTCAACGAACACGGCATCGACTTCAAGGACCTGCATTCGAGCGAGAGTTCGCTCGAGGAGATCTTCGTCAGCCTGGTGCACGGCAAGAAAGGAGGTGCGGCATGAACTGGCACGGCGTCCGCGCCATCTACCGTTTCGAGATGGCGCGCACCTTCCGCACGCTCACCCAGTCGATCGCCTCGCCGGTGCTGTCGACTTCGCTTTATTTCGTGGTGTTCGGCGCGGCGATCGGCGCCCGCATGGGCGACATCGGCGGCGTCAGCTACGGCGCCTTCATCATCCCCGGTCTGGTGATGCTGACCCTGCTGAACGAAAGCGTCTCCAACGCATCCTTCGGCATCTACATGCCCAAGTGGGCCGGCACCATCTTCGAGCTGCTGTCGGCGCCGGTGGGCTGGGGCGAGGCGGTGCTGGGCTACGTGGGCGCGGCGGCCACCAAGTCGGTGATGCTGGGCCTGCTGATCCTGGTCACCGCGCGCTTCTTCGTGCCCTACGAGATCGCGCACCCGGTGTGGATGGTGATGTTCCTGGTGCTGACCGCGCTCAGCTTCAGCCTGTTCGGCTTCATCATCGGCCTGTGGGCGAACGACTTCCAGAAGCTGCAGGTGATCCCGCTGATGGTGCTGACGCCGCTGACCTTCCTGGGCGGCGCCTTCTATTCGATCGACATGCTGCCGCCGGTCTGGCAGAAGGTCGCCCTGTTCAACCCGGTGGTCTACCTGATCAGCGGCTTCCGCTGGAGCTTCTACGGCGCGGCCGACGTGAACGTGGTGGTGAGCTTCGTCGCCATCCTCGGCTTCCTGGCCGCCTGCCTCACCGCGGTGTGGTGGATCTTCCGCAGCGGCTGGCGGCTCAGGAGCTGAGCGCCGTCAGCAGGGCGTGCCGCGGGCGACGCGCCGCGTGGTGACCACCGGCAGCGCGCCCGCCGCGGGCACGTTCTTCGGCGCATAGGCCGACGGTGCGTGCGCCATGCGGTCGAGCACCGATTGGTGCAGGCATTCGCCATGCGCCAGGTGCCGGCCCAGCTCGCGGATCACCGCGCCCATGGCCTTGTACGCGAGCGTCATCGAGTCGTTGAGCGTGGCGTTGAAGCAGGGCCGGAAGAAGCCCAGGTATTTTTCGTCGAACTGCAGGCCCAGGCCCTCGGCTTTCTCCACCATCCAGTGCAGGGCCTCGTTGGCCAGGCCGTCGGGGTTGTAGCTGCCGCCGACATTGCTGTGCACGCCGCAGAACCAGGCCTGCTCCAGCACGCCCGGCCAGCCGGCCGGGCGCTGCCACAGGTTCACCTTGAAGGCCTTGCGGCGCTCGTCGATGGCCATCGCGTGGTAGGCATGCTGGATCTGCGGGGTCAGCCCGACCTCGTGGTAGGCGTATTTGTCGCGGTTGAAGACCTGGCCCAGCAGGCCCGGCGCGCCCAGCGCACCGACCGTGTCCCAGACCCCGACCATGCGGATCGGCGGTGCCGGCTGCACGTCCTTGACCTTGCGGAAGGCGTGTTTCCATTCCGCCGAACCCGGCGCATGCCGGCTCTCGTAACAGGCGTAGATCTCCGGCACGTAGTAGTCGTCGTCCTTCTGCAGCAGCCCGACCTGGTGGATGAAGCCGGCCAGGGTGCGCACGGTGAAGGCGCCGCGGCTGAAGCCGAACAGGTAGATCTCGTCGCCGGGCACGTAGTTGTAGAGCAGGAAGCGGTAGAGGTTGCGGATGTTGTCCTCGATGCCGCGGCCGAAGGCGCCGCCGGTGAACTTGTCCAGGCCACCGTCGGTGCCGACGCCGTCGATGTAACAGACCACCTGGTCGATGCCGCGTCCGTCCTGGGCGCGCACCGCGCGCGCCAGCTTGGTGACGTTGGTGGGCCGGCGCTTGCCGGTCTTCTCCTCGACCTGGTCGCGCAGGTTCCAGGTACCGTCGGCGCAGATGACGATGCGTTTCATGGGTCGGCCTCCGGGCCGGTCAGGCGAGCACGACCTGCAGGCCTTCGCCCGGCCGGCCGTACTCGGTGGTGTAGCCGAATTTCCCCTGGCGCGACTCCCGGCCCCAGGAGCGGTTGAACTCGCTCTTGCAGTTGAACATCAGCACCGCGTCCTGGTTGCGGGCGTTCACCACCACCCGCGCCATCGCCTCGTCGTCCGGATGCTGGAAACGCGCGCCGTCGGTGGACACCAGGTAGCGGGTGGCGGGAAAAGCCTCCAGCATCGGCGTCGATACGTTCTTGGCGCTGCCGTGGTGCGGCAGCTTGAAAGCGTCCACCTGCAGCGGCTCGCCGCGGAAGGGCGGACGCTGCAGGCTATCGATCAGCACCGAGGGGTGGGCGTCGGCGCCGAACAGCACCCGCACGCCTTCGAACTCGGCCAGGAAGGCGATGCTGGAGCCGTTGGCCGGGGTCGAATCCTGCTTGAACGGCGTCTCGGCCATCAGCTCGACGTCGTCGCCCAGGAAACCGCCCGGCAGCACGGTCTCGGCTTCGGCCAGGGCATGGCCGGGCACCAGGCCTTCGGCCAGGATCACCGCCTCCCAGGTCTGCTTCAGGGTCTGGAGTTTCTCGAAGCTGGGCGACAGCAGGGTGAGCTTCATGCCGCCGACGCTGACCGTCTTCAGCTCGCCCTCGCGCGGCACCATCGCCGCGCGGCGGCCGAAGCGCTCGTTCCAGTCCCAGCCGCCGCGCCGGATCAACTCGGTCAGCTTCTCGCCCTGCATCGGACCCAGCTCGGCCGGCTCCTGGTCCGACAGGTGGAAATAGCCGTTGAACCAGATTTCCTTGATCCGGACCACGGCGGGGTCGATCTCGTCGAGGAAACGCAGCGCGCCGCCGATGTGGTCGTCGTCGATGTGGGTGATGACGAACAGCTCGAACACGCACTTGCCCTCGGCGTCCACCACCGCCTGGATCTTGGGGTGCAGGGCCTTGGCCCAGGTCGACGGCGGGCCGGCGTCGATCAGCAGGCGCTTGGGCGCGTCGGCGTCGCCGTATTCGACCCAGAGGCAGTCGCCGTGGCCCGCTTCAAGCATGTGGATGGTGAACATTTCCGGACTCCGTTTCAGAGGCGCCACGAGCTGTGCCCGTAGCTGACCAGGGTGAAGGCGACGCCGTGGCCCTCGGCCAGCAGGCCGCGCTTGACCTTCAGCAGGGCCTCGTCGATGCGCTCGGCGTGGTGCTGCGGGTCGGCGATCAGGCCGAGCAGGCGCTCGGCCAGCAGCGCCGCCTGGGTGCCATGGATGGTGGACAGGGTGCCGATGACCACCGGCGCGCCGTTGAGGTGGAACTCCTTCACGAAGTTCAGGAAGGGGATGTCGGCGATCTGGGTGGCGCAGCCCAGCAGCATCACCAGCGGCCCTTTCGCCGGCGGCGGCTCGCCGCGCACCAGGCGGTCGTCGAGCAGGCTGACCAGCAGCTCGTCCTTCGACACCTCCAGCGTGGCGACCTGCTCCTGCTCGGACTGCGCGGAATGTGGCATCAGCACCATCAGGTCGGGCTTGCGCGCCGCCACCTGCTGCTCCCACTCGGCCCAGGACGCCGCCTCGGTGACGGTGGCCACGTGCCTGGCCACGGTGGCCGGCAGTCCGTCGGCGCCGGTCATCTGCGACTTCGCGCGGTCGCTGGCCGCCAGCAGGGCCGAGCTGAAGGGCCCCAGCGTGTCCTGGCCGGGCTCGGGCACGGACAGGTCGTGGGTCGCCTTGCCGACCGCCGGGTGCCGTTCGATGCATTTTTCGAAACCCCAGAACGCCGCCGGGCAGACGAAGTCGCGGCTCGAATGATTCGGGCAGCCGCGATGGCTGTCGCGCGTCTCGGCCGACAGCGCCGCCACCGCGTTCGGGCAGAGCGCGGCAGTCGGCCGCGGCGCGGGGCCCGAATACAGGAACTCGATGGGGAAATAGCTCTGGGTCTTGGCCTCCACCATCTGGATGCGCAGGGCCTCCTGCAGCGTGTTCTCCGGATGGTCGCGCTGCAGGTCCTTGACGATCATGGCGCCGTGCGTGGCCAGCAGGCGCATCAGCTTGAGGTTGGCCTCGGAGTCGAGCCGACGGTCCTCTTCGCCCACCGCCGCGACCGCGGCCCGCGACAGCGCCTGGCGCATGATCCGGGTGGATTCGCGCAGGCCATCTGGCTCCAGGTAGGACGCGCCCTGTTTGCGCACCGCGGCCAGGCCGGGTTCGCCGTCGAGGTTGTGGTTGATCACGAAGGCCAGGTCGGCCGGCGCGTCGGCGCTGCTCGACCGCAGCGCCGGGGTGTAGACGTTCTCCTGTTCCAGCGCCGACCGGCCCTCGGCGTCGCAGCGCAGCAGCAGGGTCTGCAGCACGCGGTTCTCGTGCAGCACGATCAGCCGCGCGCGGAAACGTTCCGGCCGGTCGCCGATGTTGACGATGAACTCGGCGGCAGTGCTGTCGCCGCGGCCCGGCAGATGCACGGCGGCTTGCACCGGCGGCGGGATCGTGCGGCCGCCGTGGCCGTCGGTGACGGCGGTGAGCGGGCAATAGACCAGGCTCAGGGTGTGGCCGGTGTCGCTGTCGGGCAGCTGGCCTTCGTCGAGGTGCTGGGGCGCGACCACCGTGCTGTCCTGCCGCGGAACGCCGATGTGCGCGCGCATCCGGCAGTCGCGCCCGGTCGGCAGGCGCTGCAGCCGGACCGGGTCGGCGCCGGGCGGCGCCGGCAGCGCGAAGAAGTCGGCCTGGACGTGGCGCGCCTCGCGCACCTTGGCATCAGGCGGCGCGGCGCCGGCCTCTCCGGGCGGCGGCGCCGCGGCGGGCTCTTCGGGCGGCGCGGACATGGCGAATCCGTCGTCCGGCGGCGGCGCGGAGGGCGCCATCTCCACCCGATCGTCGAAATGCGGCGCGGCCATCTTCGGCGCCGAACGATGCGCACCGGCGGCGCGGGTATCGAGGCGGCCGAGCTGGTTCTCCAGCGCCTCGCGCAGGCGCACCAGGCCGCTGGCTTCATGGTCTTCGCGGAACCATTCGAAATGCGGCAGCCGCGCAGCGAGCTGCCCGGCCAGGTGATCGGCGCTGGCCGTCGCCGGGTCCAGCTGCAGGTGCTGGAGCAGCTGCGGATCGATCTGGATCGCGCGGCCTCCGTGCCGTGCGGCCAGGGTCTGCGCCAGGCGGCCCGCGGCGTCGGCGATGCGCGTGCTGGCGACGAAACCGGCGTCGCCCAGCAGCCACGGCGGCTGCGCCGGGGACGGATTGCGGTCGAACAGCACCTCGGGCAGCGGGCGGTTGTGCGCCAGCTGGCGGATCAGCTCATCGAACCAGTCGCGCCACTGCGCCTGCGGCACGGCCAGCACGCCCGCCAGGCCGCTGCGGTAGCGGTGCTGCAGCTGCGCCAGCGTCGCCAAGCCGTCCGGCGCCTCGGCGCTGGCGCCGGCGCCGCCGAGCACCAGCACCGCATCCGCCACCACGCGGCCGCCGGCCGGCAGGTCCATGGCGTGCGGCAGCGCCTCGGGCAGCAGCAGCATGTCCAGCACCGCGTCCTGGGCGCCGAGCATCTCGGCGTGCTGCAGGTGCCGGAACACGTCCGACAGCGCCGCGCTCAACTGATAGCCGGCCTGCGTGGCCGGAAACCCGACCCGCAGCGGCCATTCCCACTGCCCCGCCGCCGGCTGGGGCGATTCGAACAGCAGCGAGCGCAGGTCGCCGGCCGCCATCAGGGCCGACACCAGCCAGGCGCGGTCCAGGGCCGCCGGGCCGCCGGACACCACGAGGGCGGGTCGATGCCGGCCGGGACCTTTGCTCCACAGCGCGGGCAGCGCGTCCAGCAGGCGCTGGCGGCGCGCCGCATCGTTCCAGAGCACGGCGAGGCGTTTGGCCGCCGTCAGCCGCAGCCGCAGCGCTGGTTCCGGCGATTCCTCAAGGGCCTCGGCCAGCGCCGCTTCCAGGGCCTCGCGTTCCGAGCGGCCTTCCAGCCAGGCCGACAGCGGCCCCGGCAGCGCGGCGGCCAGCACCACGCAGCGCGCGAAGGTCGTTGCGTCCAGGTCGGAGAGGCCGGGGCCGAAGTACTCGCGCTGCATGGTCGGCCGCTCCCGCGTCCTGGCTCGTACCCATGGGTACGAGCCGGGGCGCGGGGGCAGGCCATGGTTCTCGGAAAACCGGTACTCCGGCCGGCGCTGCCGGCGCCCAGGCGCAGCGGCGCCTGCGATTCCCGCCCCGGTTCAGGTACCGCAGAAGGTCTGGCGCACCCGTTCCGCCGCCTGCGGTGCCGCCATGAACGGCGCCGCCGTGGGACCGTCGTCGAAAGGCCGGCGCACGGCCGCCAGCAGGGCCTCGAACGGCGCCAGGTCGCCCTGCTCCGCCGCCTGCAGTGCGGCATGCACGAGGTGGTTGCGCGGGATCACGGCGGGATTGGCCGCGCGCATGGCTTCGGCGCGGGCCGCGGGGGCCTGCGGATCACGGGACAGACGCTCGGCCCAGCGCCTGCGCCAGGCGTCCATGGCCGGCGTTTTCGGCAGCGCCAGCGCGCCTTCCGGCTCGCTTCCGGCGGCGGCCGCGCACAGGCCGCGGAAGGCCAGGGTGTAGTCGGCCTCGACCGCCTGCAGCGATTCGAGCAGGTCGTGCGCCAACGCGGCGTCCCCGGCCTCTTCCGACGCCAGGCCGAGCTTGCGGCGCATGCCCGCCAGCCAGTGGTTCTCGAATTCCGCGGGGAACGCGTCGATGACGGCGCTGGCCGCGGGCAGCGCGTCGGCCGGGTCCTCCGAGATCAGCGGCAGCAGGCACTCGGCCAGGCGCGCCAGGTTCCAGCGCATCACCGGCGCCTGGTGGGCGAAGGCGTAGCGGCCGTGGCGGTCGATGGAGCTGAAGGTCTTGGCCGGATGGTATTCGTCGAGGAAGGCGCAGGGGCCGTAGTCGAGCGTTTCGCCCGAGACCGCGCTGTTGTCGGTGTTCATCACGCCATGCACGAAGCCCACGTGCATCCAGGCGGCCACCAGCGCGGCCTGGCGCCCGGAGATGGCCTCGAGCAGGCCCAGGTAAGGGTCCGCGCGCTCGGCCAGCGCCGGGTAGTGCCGCGCGATGACGTAGTCGGCCAGCGTGCGCAGGGCCGGCACGTCCTCGCGCGCCGCGAAGAACTGGAAACTGCCGAAACGCACGTGGCTGCCGGCGATCCGCGTCAACACCGCGCCCGGCAGCACGCCTTCGCGCAGCACCGGTTCGCCGGTCGCCACCGCGGCCAGTGCGCGCGTGGTCGGCACGCCGAGCGCGTGCATGGCTTCGCTGACCAGGAACTCGCGCAGCACCGGGCCGACGGCGGCGCGGCCGTCGCCGTTGCGCGAGAACGGCGTCGGGCCAGGGCCTTTCAGCTGCAGGTCGCGGCGCTGGCCGGCGCGGTCGATGACTTCGCCCAGCAGGATCGCGCGGCCATCGCCCAGCTGCGGCACGAAGTGGCCGAACTGGTGGCCGGCATAGGCCATCGCGATCGGGCGCGCGCCGGGCAGCGTGCCGTTGCCGGCCAGCGCGGCGATGGTCGTTTCGTCGGGCTCGGATGCGAAGCCGAGCTCGGCCGCCAGCGGCGCATTCCAGGCCAGCAGGCGCGGCGCCGCCACCGGCGTGGGCGCGACCTCGCGCCAGAACGAGGCGGGCAGCGCGGCATAGCTGTGTTCGAAGGATGGGGACAAGGGGATCGGCCAGGTCGCCGGGTACGGCGTTTTCGCCCTCCAAGATGGGGCCGCGCGGCGGTCGAATCAACGACGGCGCCGCGCCGCGGCGCGAACCCGCGTAAAGTGCGCGCTCCGGCCCGCACCCGCGGGCCGCGGGACCGGCCATGATCAACAACGACGTACTGCGCAGCATCCGCTACATGCTCGACCTGGGCGATCCGAAGATCGTCGAGATCGCCCGGCTCGCGGACGAGTCGCTGGTCCTGGACCGCGACCAGGTGCAGGCCTACCTGAAGAAGGACGGCGACGCCGGCTACGTCGAATGCCCGGATGCCGTGCTGGCGCATTTCCTCGACGGCCTGGTGCTGCACTTCCGCGGCCGCGACCCGAACCTGCCGCTGCGCCCGGTCGAAAAACGCATCACCAACAACCTGGTGCTGAAGAAGCTGCGCGTGGCCTTCGAGCTCAAGGACCTGGACATGGCGCAGTGTTTCAAGGACGCCGGTTTCCCGGTGACCAAGCCGGAACTTTCGGCCCTGTTCCGCCAGCCCGGGCACAAGAACTACCGCGCCTGCGGCGACCAGATGCTGCGCAACTTCCTCAAGGGCCTGACCCTGCGCCTGCGCGGCGGCTGACCCCGCGCCGCATCAGAAGGTGATGTGCACCGAGGCCGCGCTGCGCTGCGCCGGGCCGTGGTAGACGGCCTCGATGTTGTTGCCGTCAGGATCCAGGGCGAAGGCGGCGTAGTAGCCCGGGTGGTAGGGCCGCTCGCCGGGGGCGCCATTGTCGGTACCGCCGTGCGCCAACGCGGCGCGGTGGAAAGCGTCCACCATGGCGCGGTCGCGGGCCTGGAAGGCCAGGTGCACGCGGCCGGTGACCCGGCCCTGCGCGGCCGGGCTGTCGGCGCTGGACACGAACAGCTCATCGGCCCAGAAATAGCCTTCCTCCTGCCCGCCGATCGGCACCTCCAGTGCGTCCAGCACCGCGCGGTAGAAGCGGAAACTGGCGTCGAGATCGCGCACCACCAGCTGCAGGTGGTCGATCAGGCGGCCGCGGTGCAGTTCCATCGTTTCCATGCTCCATCTCCTCGGGCGTCGGATACCGGGCGGGGCGCGCCGGGTCCGCGCAGCGTAAATCCCCGGCGCCGCCGCGGGTGCGGCGCCCGGGTAATGGATCCACCGCGCCGCGGCGCCAGGTTTGGAACCGTTAAGCCGCGGCGCCGGGACTCACCGCGGCGCGTCGGTGGTGGCGGCCATCAGGGCCGCGTCCAGTTCCGCGGCGCGCACGAAGGCCGGCAGCGCGTTCACGCGCTCGATGTAGGCGGTGATCGCCGGCAGTTTCGGCACGATGCCGAAGCCCGTGGTCCAGCGCAGCGCCGTGCCCCAGAGCACGTCGGCGGCGGTGAAACGTTCGCCCAGCAGCCAAGGGCCCTTCGAAAGCTGGGTCGCCACCATGTCGATCACGGTGTCGTAGTCGCGGTAGGGCGCGGCGCTGGCCTCGATCGGCGCACGCTTGTAGGCGTGGTCCACCAGGGCCGGCTCGAAGCAGGCGCCGTAGAAGGCCAGCCAGCGAAGGTAGGGGCCGCGCAGGGGATCGTCCAGCGCCGGCGCCAGCTGGCCGGACGAAAAACGGTCGGCCAGGTAGATGGTGATCGCGACCTGCTCGGTGACCACGGCGCCGTCGTGCACCAGGGTCGGCAGCTTGCCCAGTGGATTGAGGGCCAGGAACTCCGGCGTGCGGTTCTGGCCGCTGGCGAAGTCGATCGGCTCCACGGCGTAGGGCAGGCCCAGGACTTCGAGCAGGATGCGGGCGCCGGCGGAGCGGGAGGTGGGGTTGTGGTAGAGCGTGAGCGCGGGCGTGGTCATCGCGGAACCTCGTCGGTGGAAGTGGAGGGAAAGGTATCCGGCATTGCGGACAGCTTTGGTCCTCGATAGGCTGGCCGCGTGCTGTCCACCTCCGCCCGCCTGCTGCGCCTGGCCAGCCTGCTGCAATCGCGGCGGCACTGGGCCGGCGCGGCCCTGGCCGAAGAGCTCGCCGTGGACGCGCGCACCATACGCCGCGACGTCGACCGCCTGCGTGAACTGGGTTACCCCGTCGAGGCCTCGTCCGGCGTCGGTGGCGGCTACGGCCTGGGCCGCGGCGCCGACCTGCCGCCGCTCGTGCTCGACGACGAAGAAGCGGTGACCCTGGCGATCGCGCTGCGCGCCGTCAGCGCCAACCTCGCCGGCGTCGAATCCACCGCGCTGCGCCTGCTCGCCAAACTCGACCAGCTGATGCCCACCCGCCTGCGCCGCCGCGCCGGCGCCCTGCACGCGGTGACCCTGTCGCTGCGCACCGGTCCGCCGCTGGTGGACGCGGCGGTGCTGAGCGGACTGGCCATGGCCTGCCGCGACAGCCGCCGCCTGCGCTTCCGCTACCGCAAACACGACGGCGACACCGGCCCGCGCGAGGTCGAACCGCTGCGCCTGGCCAACTACGGCCGCCGCTGGTACCTGATCGCCTGGGACCCCGCGCGCGGCGACTGGCGCAGCTTCCGCGTCGACCGCATCGAAGGCACGCCGAAAACGGGCGAGACCTTCGTGCCGCGGCCGCCGCCGCCCGACGTGGCGGCGAAACTCGAACGCGGCATCGCCTATGCGCCCTTCACCTGCCGGGTGACGCTGCGCCTGCGCGGTACGGTGGCCGAACTCGAATCGCAGATCCCGGTCTGGTGCGGCCTGCTGGAGCCCGAGACCGACACCCACAGCCTGCTGCGCGTCGGGGCCGAGAGCCCCGAGGCCCTGCTGGCCCAGGTGCTGATGATGGGCCGCGAAGCCGAACTGGTCGAAGGCCACGAGCAGGTGCCGTCGCTGCGCGGCGCGCTGGATCGCATGGAATCGCTGTTCACGGCGAGCGCCGCGCGGTGAACTTCCTGGCCCATCTCTACCTCACCCGGCACAGCGACGCGGCGATGCTGGGCGGGCTGCTGGGCGATTTCGTCGGCAGCGCCGAGCTGGTGCACTACCCCGACGAGGTGCAGCGCGAGATCCGGCTGCACCGCCGGATCGACAGCTATACCGACCGGCATCCGGCCGTGCTGGCGGCCAAGGCGCTGTTCCCCGAGGGCCGGCGCCGTTACGCCGGCATCCTGCTCGACGTCTATTTCGACCACCTGCTGGCGCGCGACTGGGACCGCTACCATCCCGTGGCCCTGGATCACTTCACCCGGAACTTCTATGCCCTGCTGATGGCGCAGCCGGTGCTTCCGGAGCGCCTGCGGGCGATCCTGCCGGGCTTCGTGCGCCACGACTGGCTGGGCTCCTACCGCGACCGCGACAGCATCGACCAGGCGGTGCGCCGCATCGCCACCCGGCTGTCGCGCAACGGCGACAAGCTGGTGCAGTGCATTCCGATCCTGCGCGAACACGAAAGGACCGTGGACCGCCGCTTCGAGGAATTTTTCCCGGAGCTCGAGGCCTACGTCGCCCGCGAACGCGCCGGCGTCTGAGTCAGGCCGCCACGTCCACGTAGTTCACCTGCACCGTGGGCGGCGGGATCGGGTCACCGTCTTCGCGCATGCCGGCGAGGTGCATTTCGATGGCGCCCTGGATCATTTCCTCGACTTCCTCGACGGTATCGCCGACGGCGACACAACCGGGAAGATCCGGCACCCACGCCCCGTAGTTGTTCTCGGTCTTCTCGATGACGATGGCATAACGCATGGCGTTCACCTCTTGAGGCCAGCCTGCCGACGGATGCCCCTGTGCACCTCGCGAGGCAAATCCTTGGCCGGTTTCCCGGCGACGGTCACACGACCCGGTTTGACCGGATGGCGGAACTGGCGATCGCTGCCGGTCTGGCCCACCTGCACCCACCCGTCGCGCCCGAGTATCCCAAGCATTTCCCTGACGTTAGTCGGCATGGGACGGCTCCCTCGGGAACCGCCCCACGATCGTTCGCGCGCCGCTCCTGCGGCATCCGCGGATGCCGCCGGTGGCTGTCGGAGATCAGGCCGCCTTGCGCAGCTTCACGCCCGGGAAATCGACCGGCACGTCGAAGGCGACGTTGACGTAGTTGGTGAACAGGTTCAGCGCGACGTGGGCCAGGATCTCGACGATGGCCTCGTCGCTGAAGCCCGCGGTGCGCAGCGCGGCGACGTCGGCTTCGGAAACGTTCGCACGGTTCTCGACCACCTTCAGCGCGAAGGCCAGCGCAGCCGCGGTCCGCGGGTCGGCGCTGCGGCCGGCCTGGGCTTCGCTCATCTCCTCGGCGCTGGCGCCGGCCTTCTGGCCCAGCATGGTGTGCGCGGCCAGGCAGTAGTGGCAGGCGTTGCGGTCGGCGACCGCGACGGCGATCTGTTCACCGAGCTTGGCCGGCAGCACGCCGCCGCCCAGGGCGCCGAAGCTGCCCCACAGCGAAGCCAGCGCGGCCGGCGAATTGGCCACGGCGCGGAACATGTTCGGGGTGGCGCCGAAGGCGCCCTGGATCTGGGCCAGCAGCGGCTGGCTGGCGGCGGGGGCATCGGCGGCGGTGAGCAGCGGGAGACGGGACATGGCGGAACTCCTCGGAAGTGAGCGCGGGTTGCGCCGGACTAGATTCCGTCCTAGGCTCGGCCGCAAGGTGACGTATCGTCCCCATTACTTACCGGATCGTCCGAGATGCCCGTCGACCGCCTGCAGGGCCTGCTCCAGCGTTTTTCCGTCAGCGCGCAGATGTTCCATAGCGGCGCGCTGTGCGGCATCAACGACATCGCCGAAAACGGCCAGGGCCAGCTGCACCTGGTGCGGCGCGGGCCGGTGGAAGTGCGGCATGCCGGCGAGTCGCACCTCGTCACCGAGCCCAGCCTGCTGTTCTACCCGCGGCCGATGGCCCACCGTTTCCTGTCCGACCCGGTCACCGGCGCCGACATGGCCTGCGCCAACCTCGCCTTCGGCGGCGTGGCCTCGGCGCGGGTGGGCGGCGGCAATCCGATCAGCCGCGCCCTTCCCGCCTTCACCTGCCTGCCGCTGAAGGAACTGCGCGGCGCCGAGGCGGTGCTCGAACTGCTGTTCGACGAAGCCTTCGCCCAGCGCTGCGGCCGGCTGGCGGTGGTGGACCGCCTGTTCGACGTGGTGCTGGTGCTGCTGCTGCGGCACCTGCTCGACAGCGGCCACATCCAGGACGGGCCGCTGGCCGGCCTCGGCCATCCGCAGCTGGCCAAGGCCTTGGTGGCCATGCACGACCACCCCGCAAAACCCTGGACGCTGGAATCGCTGGCCAGCGAAGCCGGCATGTCGCGCAGCCGCTTCGCCGAACTGTTCGCGCAGGTCGTCGGCCAGCCGCCGGCGGCCTACTTGTCGAGCTATCGCATCAATCTCGCCCGCGACGCGCTGCAGCGCGGCGACAAGCTCGAACGCATCGCCCAGAACGTGGGTTACGGCAGCGCCGCGGCGCTGTCGCGCGCCTTCTCGGCCGACACCGGTTTGTCGCCGCGCGCCTGGCTGCAGCAGCAGCCGGGCTGAGCGGCCTGGTTCACGCGGGCAGTCTCGCCACCTGCAGCGACACCTGCTTGCGGCCTTCGTCCAGCCACTGCCGGCCGACTTCCCCGAAGCCCCAGCGGGCGTGGAAGGCGGCCGAGGCGACATTGGGCGGCACCACGTTGAACTCGCAGGCCACGACCGCTGCGCCCTGGGTCCGGGCCTGCGCGAACGCGTCGCGGTAGAGCAGCGACCCGAGCCCGCGCCCACTGAACCGCGCGTCCACGACGATACGGTCGATGTAGAGGAAGGCCGGATAACGCGCCGCGAACCAGTCGAAGTTCGGGTTCGGGTAGTCGGCGCCGTCGCGGAAGGCCAGCAGGAAGGCAGCGACCTCGTCCCCGACGCAGACGACACGATGGCAGGCGGCGCGCGCATGCAGCCAGCGCAGGCGCGCGTCGTCCATCGCACTGGTGTGCTGCACCTCGGCCTCGTTCAGCGCGAGGATGCGCGGGAAGTCGGTCTCGGTGGCGTCGCGCAGCGTCGTTTCTTGGGAAGCGTCCATGGATGCAGCATATCGCGGCCCGCGGCCGCGATCGTGTTTACGAGCCGCCCTGACGCTGCGCCGGCAGCGCCGACTTCAGGGCGCGCCCCGGCAGGCGGGCGGCCACGACGCATCCGCGCCCGGCTGCAGGTCCACCAGCATCAGTTCGCCGGAGCGACCGGATTCGGCCTGCGCGAACAGCAGGCGGTCGCCGCGCGGCGACAGCAGCGGGCCGACCTGGAACACCTCGGCGCGTGCGGGCACGCGGCCGGTTTCGCGCCAACCGGTATCGCCCAGTTCGAACCGGTACAGATGCGAACGGTCGCCGCGGTCGGCGACCACGACCAGGCGGCGGCCGTCGGCGGAAATCTCTGCCTCGTACTCGCTGTGCGCGGTGCTGACCGGCGGCCCGAGGTTGCGCACGGTCCAGCGCCCGTCGGCGCCGCGCTGCGCCTCGTAGATGTCCATGCCGCCGTGGCCGCCGGCGCGGTCCGAGCCGAAGACCAGGCGGCCGTCGGCGCTGGTGCGCGGCAGCAGCTCCGAGCCCGGCGAGTTCACCGGTTCGGGCAGGCGCTCGGGTTCGCCCCAGGCGCCATCGGCATCGCGGTCCACCATCCAGATGTCGAAATCCTCGTCGCCGGCGGCGGTGTTCTGCCGGGTCGAGATGAACCACAGCCTGCGGCCATCGGCCGACAGATGCGGGTCGCCATCGAACACCGGCAGCGGCCTGGCGAAGGGCGGCGCTTCCGGCGCGGACCAGCCCGCGGCGCCGCAGCGGGACACGAGCAGGGAGTAACGGCGGAAGGCAGGGTCGGCGCGCATGAAGTACAGCTCGCGGCCATCGCCCGAGAACGTCGGCGTGGCCTCGTAGTCCGCCGAGGAAAGTGCGCGCGGTGTCCACACCTTCGGCGCGCCTTCGCCGATGGGCGCCGCCGCGGCCAGCGCGGCCGACACGAGCAGCGCAGCGGAAAGCGTCACGGCGCGGCGTCCGACCGGGCGCCCGCCGGCACCGCCGCCACCACCTCGATCTCCAGCAGCCAGGCCGGATCGTAGATGCCGGCGATCACCACCGTCAGCGCCGGCCGGCGATCGCCCAGCACCTCGCGGCGGATCGCGGAATTGCGCGCGGCGTGCTCGCGGCTGCCCAGATAGGTAGTCACTTTGACGACGTGGTCCAGATCCAGGCCAGCCGCTTCGAGTTGGTGACGGATGTTGGCCCAGACGAGCCGGCACTGCGTATCGAAGTCGTCCGGCACCTGGCCGGCTTGGTCCACCGGGATCTGGCCACTGACGAAGACGAGGCCGGCCACCCCGTCCACGCGCACGGCCTGGGAATAACCGCCTTGCGCCGAAGGCGCGTGCGCGGATTCGATCGAACGGTAAGGCAAGGCCATGGCGCTTCCTGGCAGGGCGATCGCCAGCAGCAGCGCGGCCAGCGGCTTGGCGATCCGGTTCGGGGATGGCAGATTGTGGGTCATACCGGTGCCGGTGTCGGTGGCGTCGATTATTCCGAGGCCGCCGCGCCGGCCGCAACGCGCACTGCGTCGGAACACCCGCCACTTTGCCGGACAGGACCGCCATGGACGCCATCAACCGCCGCATCCTCGACCTGCTCGACCGCGACGCCCGCCTGCCGCTGAAGACCATCGCGGCCGAGGTCGGGCTGGCGCGCAGTTCGGTCAGTGATCGCATCGCGCGCATGGAGGCCAGCGGGGTGATCCGCGGCTACCGCGTCGAACGCGGGCCCGATGCGATGCCCGCCGCGGTCGAGGCCTACCTGCTGATGACCCTGGCGCGCACGCCCGACCCGGGCCTGGTCAAGACCGTCTGCGATGATCCGGCCGTGCGCAGCTGCTGCTCGGTGGGCGGCGAGATGGACCTGGTGGTGCACGTGAGCGTGGCCGACACCGCCGCGCTGAACACGCTGCGCGACCGGTTCGCCGCCGACCCGCGGGTGAAATCCCTCACCACCCACCTGATCCTGAAACACGACCGCTGAGCGCGGCGATCCACCACCGGAAACCGGACATGACCGATCAAAACCCGCCCCGCCCCGAACCGTCCGCCGCGCCGGCCGGCAAACCCTTCCTCGGCGGCCGCGGCTTCGACCTGCTGATGGGCCTGGGCGTGCTGCTGATCTCGGTGGTGTCGCTGGTGGTCGCCGTCAGCGCCAACCGCACCCAGGAGCGCATGCTGGCCGCCAGCGTCTGGCCCTCGCTGATGTACGGCACCAGCAACATCTCCAGCGAGGGCGAGCCGCAGATCGCGCTCGACCTGCTCAACCGCGGCATCGGTCCGGCCCGCATCCGCTGGGCCGAGGTCAGCCACCGGGATCGCCCGCTGCGCAACCTGCGCGAACTGCTGAAGGAATGCTGCGGTCACACCGGAGAGGTCGACAGCTTCACCAGCGGCCTGCAGCGCCGCGTGCTGGGCGCCGACGAGTGGATCCAGATCGTGCGCGTGCCGCGCGAGGGCCTGCCCGATCCGCTGTGGGAAAAACTGGATGCGGCCCGCCACGACATTCGCCTGCGCGCCTGCTTCTGCTCGGTGCTGGACGACTGCTGGCTGTTCGACAGCACCCGCGACGACGCGGAGCCGGCGGCGCAGTGCCCGGCCGCGCCGCGGGTTCTCTGGGGTACCTGAGCGGCCCTCACAGACGATCGATGCGTGGACGGCGCGGGCGTCAGGCCCGCGGTTCGACCGCCGCGCCGGGCGCCGCGGCGTCCTCGTCGCGGAAGGGCCGCGCCAGCCCGGGCACCAGCATCGGCACCTTCTGCCGGTAGCTGAGGTATCGATCGCCGAGCTGCCGCACCAGGTCGCGTTCCTCCAGCTGGATCGCGACCAGGATGTAGACCGTCAGCGCGCCGGCGAAGATCGCGTGGCCGACCGTCATCACCGGCCCGCCCCACAGCGCCAGGATGAAGCCCAGGTACAGCGGATGCCGCACCAGGCGGTACAGCAGCGGCGTCACGAACCGGTGGCCATGGTCGGTGCCGCCGGTGAACTGCCGCCACACCTGGCGCAGGCCGAACAGGTCGAAGTGGTCGATCAGGAAGGTCGACAGCAGCACCAGGCCGAAGCCGCCCGCGAACACCATCCAGCCGAAGGCCTGCCCCGCCGCCGACGATGCCGACCACAGCAGGTCCGGCAGCGGCCGCCACTGCCAGAACAGCAGCATCAGCACGCCGCTGGCCAGCAGCACATAGACGCTGCGTTCGGCCGATGCCGGCAGATGGCGCTTGAGCCAGGCCTTGAACCCCATGCGCGCCATCACGCTGTGCTGCAGGCCGAACAGCGCGATCAGCCCCAGGTTGACCAGCACCGCGACGATGGCCGGCGTTTCCGCACCGCCGATATCGACCGAACGCGGCACCAGGCCCGGCAGCACCGGCAGCCACTGCGCCAGCGGCGTGGCCTGCAGGTTGCCGGTGAAGGCGACCAGGTAGAGGAAGGTGGCGAAGAAGACGGCGTAGGACAGCAGGCCGAACAGCAGGATGGCGGTACGTTTCATGGCGGGGGCCCGGGGAGAGGACGAGCGCCATGCTTGCGCCGCCGCCCCGCGCCGGCCATGGGCCAACTGCCCCGACCTGCGGGATGGGCGCGGATTTCCCGGGACGTTTGTCCCGGTTGTTAAGCCGTGCCGGCCAGGTCGCGGCCGCGCACGATGGCCTGGGCCCGGGTGCGCACGCCCAGCTTCCGGTACACGTGGCTCAGGTGGTTGCGCACGGTCTTCTCGCTCAGGAACAGCCGCCGCGCGATCTCGGCATTGCCCAGGCCCTGGCCCAGCAGGTGCAGGATCTCGCGCTCGCGCCGGCTCAGGCCGGACTCGCCGGGCGCGGGCTCTTCGCCGGGCACGATGCCGGTGAAGTCCAGCAGCGCGCGCTGGAACACCGCCCAGGCCGGCTCGTGTTCCAGCAGCACGTGGTTGCGCGATTCGAGCTCGACGAACTCGGCGCCCGGGATCTGCGCGGCCAAGGTGCGGCCTTCGGAAAACGGCACCACCTCGTCGTGGCGCGCATGCAGCACCAGGGTCGGCACCCGCACCTGCGGCAGCAGGGCGGTGATGTCGGTCTGGGCGCGCACGGCCAGCAGGCGAACGGCCATCTCGGGCGCGCAGGTCTTGCGGCACAGTTCGTTGTACCAGTCGATCTGCTCGTGCGTGCCGCCGGGAAGGAAGCGCGAGGTGAAGGCCTGGCGGAACACCGGGTTGTCGCTGCCCCAGCCCAGCCTCACCATCTCCGACACTGCGCGGTAGTGCTCGGCGTCGTTCTCGCTGCGCCGGGCCCAGCCGCGGGCGTAACTGCCGTACAGCACCAGGTGCGAAACACGTTCGGGATGTTTGATGGCGTAGCGCATCGCCGCCGCGCCTCCCTGCGAGATGCCCAGCAGCACCATCGGCAGGCGCGGCTTCGCGGCCTCGACCACGGTTTCCAGGTCCGACAGCCAGTTCGGTTCGGAGACGTCGGCCACCTCGCGGTCGGACAGGCCGCAGCCGCGTTCGTCGAAACGCAGCAGGTCGAAGTGGTCGGAGAAGAAGCGCAGCCAGTGGCGCCAGACGGGGCTGTCGACGTCGTCGCGCAGGTGCGTCATCCAGTTGGCGGCCTTCACCAGCGTCGGCCCGCGACCGGTGCGCGTCCAGGCCAGGTGCACGCCGTCGGGGGTTCGCACGAGGTGGATGGGTTGGCGCATGTGCGGCGTAGCTCCGGGGGACGCGGGGCCTAGGGTAGCGCGTCGCCGCCGCCCCGGCCCGGCTAGTCGCGCCGCGGCGCCGGCAGGTCGCGCCCGCCCTGGTGCAGCACCAGGGACGTCGGCACGCCGTCCTCGCCCAGGATGAAGCTGACCTGTGCGTCCACCGCCTCGAGGAAGAACTTCGACGGCGACTCGGCGAACAGCGGAAAGCGCGGCTGGTCACCCAGACGCAGCTGCAGCTGGCCCTCGGCCAGGGTGATGTCGAACACCTGGCCCGGCGCCAGCTCGTAGCGGCCGACGTAACGCGCCAGCACCGCCGGATCCACGTCCACCTTCACCCGCGGGTTGGCGACGCGGTCGAGCTGGGCGAACAGGCGCTCGATGCGGCCGGGCGTCAGCTGGCGGCGGTCGGCCAGCGGCCAGTCGGCCGCCTGCGCCACTCCCGCGATGATCAGCGAGGCCAGGACCTGGCCGGCCTCGGCATTGCTCATGATCACGACGCCGTGGCCGGTGTCGGCCAGCATCTCCAGGTGCGCGAAGTAGCCGGCGTTGCCGCCCGAGTGCGCGAAATAGCCGTGCGCGGCCGCGTCGCGGACCACGAAGCCCAGGCCCGCGCCTTCGCGGTGCGGCGCCAGCATCTGCGTCGCCAGCGCGCGCGACAGCAGGGCGCCGTCCCGGCCACGTTTGGCATCGGCGACGGCGATGGCGAAGGCCGCGAGATCGCGCGGCGTGCTCCACAGGCCGGCGGCGGCGAGTTCCGGATGCACATGCCAGCCGCCCGGCACCGGCGCGCCCACCCCGAGGTGGCCGCGTGCGACGCGGGCCTGCAGCGCGTCGTCGACGTCCTGGCGGAAGCTGCTGTCGCGCATGCCCAGCGGCTGCAGCACGTTCGCCTGCATCAGGGTCTCGAAGTCCTGGCCCAGCCGGTCCTGCAGCGCCTGCTGGATGAGCGAATAGCCCAGCCCGCTGTACGCGACCCCGGCGTCGGGCGCGGCCACCACGCGCGCGGGCGCATTGGTCGCGGGCGGGGCACCATCGAGCACCTGGACCAGGGTCGGGACCGGCACGTCGCGTGCATAACCCGCGAACCCGCCCGGCGTGACGCCGCCGGTGTGGGCCAGCAGCTGGCGCAGCGTGACCGGCTTTCCGGCCTGCGCGTCGCCGGCGGGCAAGGTCCAGGTGGTGAGTGCGGCATTGATGTCGGCGTCGAGCGCGAGCTTGCCCTGCCCGACCTGCCGCATCACCGCCAGCGCCGTCACCGGCTTGGCGATCGACGCCGCCTGGAAGCGCGTGTCCGGCGCCACCGGCAGGCCCTGCGGCCCCGGCGTGGTGACGCCGAAACCCTGCACCCAGACCACCCGGTAGTCCTCGATGACGGCGATGCCCAGGCCCGGGACGCCCAGTGCCTGCATCCACTGCTCCAGCGACTGCGCCACCTTGCGCTCGCCCTGCGCGACCTCGGGCAGCGCCGCGGCGAACCGCGCGTACTTCCCGGGCGCGGCTTCGGCCTCGGGCGCCGCCTCCGCGGCCGAAAGACTGGGCGCACCCAGGGCCAACAGGGCGGCGAGCAGGACACGGGTCACGCTGGGGCGCATGGATTCCTCTCTTCTTCGGGTGGGTGGCGTCGGAACGTGCGGGTGTCATCGGAGCTGGGGGCGTGTTTCATCTGCGGGCGACGCGCTGCCGCGCGCCGTCTCCAGCAGGGTCAGCACCGGCGCGAAGCCGCCGCCGGGAGTG